>CAIOYD010000065.1 GCA_903862415.1 uncultured Oxalobacteraceae bacterium
CCACTAGAAGCGGATTAAGACTCGCGCGAAAAAAACAGACCGTTTGAATTTAAAAAATCAGATTAAACTGAGACGCCTCTGACCGGTTTAAACGGCAATCTAAACGAATAAAAGTCGATCGCTGCTGGCATTTTTGTTTTTACACGGCCTCGGGACGGACTTGCCAGTGGCGGTCAGACATTATTGACTGCTAACCGAGTTCAGCTGCCGTTCAAAATCACGCATTTGTTAGACATTTACGTTGCTGACTTTATTACTTGCGATGATAAATTGTCAGTTTAAACGAACCTGAAAATTTCGTCGATTAGGGATTAGAACGCGATTTGGAAATCATTTTGCCTGCGATCGACTGGAAATAGCTGGCAATACTGATAACCGGACAAATTCCGCCGGTTTGGGTTTATAACCCCTGACACGCGCTCAACATCCGCCCTCAAAATTGGTGCAACCAGCGGGCTGATTGCTGGAATCGTGATCTGGATGTACGAAGCCTTGGTGTGGGTCGGCGCGCAGCATTTATTGCAGCTCGGCGATATCCCGCGCAATGCGACTGGTTTGGTGTTTGGTAAAGAAATCCAAAATGACTTAGGTGCAGCGGCGTATTTTATCGGCACGCTGATTCATTTTAGTTTTTCAGCATTGTGGGGTGTACTTTTTGCCCTAATTTGGCCGTACTTTCGGCAGCGCGGTTGGGAAGCGAGTTTGCTAGCAATTTTCTACGCCATGTTTGCCTGGGTTGTTATGCACGCAGCTATTTCTATTGCTTCGACTGACCACCCTAATTATTTAGACCCAGTTGTTATTATTGGTGGGTTTGTGTCGCATTTATTTTTTGCCCTTCCATTAGCATTAATCGTTAAGCGTTACGACAATGACATCGTATAAGTAACACCTGTTCGATTGGAATTTTTTCAGATACGCTGAAACCATTTAAGTTGAACTTAATAACCAATTGGCTCGGCCATCGATTTAAGTTTTATCGGCAATTCATAACAGCAGAATAGGCTCTGCAAAAATATAGCCAATCGAATGCGCCGATTTTATCGGTCGTGCATCTCGTTGATATCCCATTATTTTTTTTCGTAAGCGGCTAACTAAGGCATCTAATCGCCGGTAATCGTATTTCAATGGATCTTCAACCAATGCCGTTGCGATGATGTCTCGGCGATCAACTGGACGCCCAGAGCGAATCGCGATGGCTTCGATAAACAGAGTCTCAAGATGAGTTAAAGGAATCTCTATTCCAGTTGGGCTGGTCAATTTCCACGTATTTTTACAAAATTTCCATGATTTTGGCGCGGCAGTAATTGGCTCAGTCAGCAGTCTTCTGTAGAGACTCTTAATTTGGGCGTTCATTTCCTCCAGATTGACGGGCTTAGTTAAGAATACATCTGCGCCACTCTCAAGCCCCTTAACACGTAACTCCATATCTGTATCCGAGGTTAACATGATAATACCCAACTCCCGGGTTCGTTTCATGGACCGAAGCTGGTTTGCGATTGTGATTCCGTCGTGCCCAGGCAAGTTTACATCCAAAATTACAATGTCAGCGGCATTCTCAATCATTTCACGATACAAACCAGCGCTATCGACCACTCCATTAGCTTGATAACCTAAACGCCTTAAATTTAGAACAATATATTCTTGAAATACAGCCGAGTCCTCGACGACGATAATGTGTATTTCTGATTCCTGAATTGGTTTTGGTATGCTTTCGAAAGGTATGTTGTCCATTACTTATTTTTTGTACTTTCTTTTTTATTGAAATTTCAAAATACTTAATTTCAAGGCGCGGATCAAGTTCGCTCAACTTTAATGATGAATCGACCAATTGAAATAAATGGTCTGTTTTAAATGGGCTTCGATTTGCACTGTCTTCCTGTGAAATTTGGACAGTCAACCAATTCATCGATTATTGCAATCCACCTAAGAATAGGCGGAAACTCATCATAGGTTACCGAGTGATATAAAACAATGCGTGTTACAACTTGGTAAATGACTTGGATTGCTCATTATTGAAGCTATCAATCGCCATGGAGCCGAGTGAACTAGTTAAACAATATTGTGCAGACTACTCTTATTTGTTCTGGATCAGTGTGCGGTAACTTTGCTTCCTCTTTGAGACAATTCGTATTTATCCGCACTTCATTGTCGGTTGTGGCCATTATTCTCCAATCATGGGTGGAGGTGATTACTTGGGCCGAATTGACTAACGCAAAGTGTGTATTGATAAGAAAGTAATTATCACTTACTCCAACTTTTCTAACTGAGTCCGCTGCCAATTCCCGGTTGTATAATCTCATTGCGTTGGTCAACATAGACTGAGGGTAAATTAACAACTGTTCAATGCGATCGCTGACTGATCTAGCTGGTCGATCTTTGCTTGTCTTGTACGCAAATTCATCATTCATATCGGATGGATAATTCGGGTTGCGAGCGAAAGAATTATTTACGTGATGGGATGGGTTAATTAATTCAAGACCTTGATTTTTCGTGCCAGGCGCAACTGGTTTTAAGATTACTGCCGCAGTTCCGTTCTTCGCTTGAGTAATAATCTCTAGATAGGGTGAAATCGCTTTTTTTGCCTCAGCGATCACGAACAAGTCGACAAACTGATTACTTTCAGTTTGGCTAGACTGCAAATTATCTAGGTCCACTGGTGATGCTTGTGCGCCATTCAGTATTGCAGCGCTGAGGCTTAATACAAAAAAGTGGATCAGGTACGCCATGGTCGATGGATAAATCCTGTTGAGCAACATGGTCGAAAATCGGTAGAAGCGTGAATGAAGAATGATAGTTCTTTCTAATTGAGTAAGTCAGCTTGGTCCGAGCGATGAGAGCCAAGGCAAGGCCGCCAATGATGTAGATTTGTGGCTACAGCAGTGACGCCCTATTATTTTATTTTCATCGGATAAAAAATCGGGTAACTATTGAGTGAAAATTAATTCAGTCCTTTTGCTTGAGCTTCTTTATCGGATGGTCAAAAGCCATTAGCTTACGAATTTCTATAATCGACAATGCCAATGTATCGTGAATTCGCAAAATTAGATCGGCGCTAATTGGCATTTTCCCATGACGAATTTTGCTGATTCTTGGCGGTGCAATTTCCAATATTCGACACAAGGCGGCGTCATTTTTTATTTGGCATTTGCGTAGTAAGCCATCAACAAACTTATCACCGTTGACCTTTAACTGCTGTTGAGTTTGCTCAGCACACCTCATTGAAAATCCCACTTTCCTCAAATTATTTACTTACTTTTCCTTCCCTTCAGTCTGCTAATTTGATGCAAATCATTATCGAGAAAATGAATTTAAATAATTAGTCAGCAGGAAGGGTCATTTATCTCATCCAGATTTTTTGATAGCTAGATAAAGATGAATTTATGGGTCAAGCGCTTTACATTCCGTAAGAAATGCATTCTGGATAAATGCGCTCATCGCTTTTTTTGCCTCTGGAAAAATCAGTTCTATTTGCGTGAACAATTCTTCCGATTGGGCAGTGTTTTTTATTAACAACGCCTGATACAAGCCCTCAAAAATTGACGCTAGATTGAACGCCCCAATGAGGTAAGACGAGGCTTTCATGTTGTGTGCATATAATTTTGCATCAATCCAACGTCCGGAACGCATTGCGCATTGGGTGTCAAAAATCCCTGTATTTAAATCGATATAAATTCTTCGAACAAAGTCTAAAATGAGCTTTTCATCGTCGCCCACGAATTGTCTCAGTACCCCGATATCAATCGCAGAACTCGGGTTGTGTTCTAAATTTAGGTAAGTCGCATCGGATGCGAGGTTCTCAGTTAGAGAACTTGAAAACTCGCCTAAACCAATTATTGGTCGGTCCAACAATTCCGCTTCAAGAAAGTCAGGTTGCGCTGGCCCTTTGATTAACCGAAAATCTGGCTTGGTTTTGGAATCAGTCATTTAGATTGAACTCACTGATAACCTTTGATCCTGACTTAATCCCAAGAAAAAAATAATTGACACAGTTTAGAAAAAATAACGATGCCAGAAAAAAGTAAGTAGCACCGCTTGTTACGAATGCAAGTGCTCCTAGCGTCGCGATAAATATAATGAATTCAAAGGATAATTTCATGCGGATCTCCGTTGTATGCTCTGCGGCATATTGGTTAAACTAAGTCGATTCTTCAGAAAAATGCCAAGGATATTTGCGATGACTTGCTACGAATCTCTTTAGATTTTTTCGATCTGTCGGCCTCACTAACCTGAATGAGGCAAAGCAGATCGGAACTAAAGCGCTTGATCAATCTCACGCTAATGGTGTGGTCAATTAGATGATTTTTATTTTCTGATTCAAACAATGGCAGCATCCGTTGATGCAGTTCGTCGGATAAAATTAGCGGAAGTCCAAAATCGTAAACACTGTTTAAGTTATAAATAAATTCTTTATTTAACGATTCATTGAAAGCAAACAAAATATGTTTGCCCAAAGCGTCCCGTTTAGAGACGTGGCTGCGTTTCTCGATCCACTCATTCCAGATCAATACCGACTTATTTTGGTCCAGAAGAATTAAACCAAAATTAATCGAGTCAGCAAAATCCTGAATGTCTAAATCGGTGAATTGCGCATCGGTCATATCAAGAACTCGAGAAATGAGCTCAGAAGATGTTCCAAAGTATTCAATGACGTCTGACTTAAGACAAAAATTAAATTCCCATTAATATATTGCTCTTTAATATTGATCTCGGTGTTCAACATTAAAAATGAAGTGTGTTCGGGCTTGCTTAAAATGTTCGTCAGTATCCCGTTGGGATTGTTTAGGTAAAACGATGGGAGTGAACTGTCGAGATCAAACTCAAGCATTTGCGCCATGCTTGAAAGGTATGCATTGATAATGACATTTCCGATTTCGCTCATGCCTTCTCGCCCCAATTCAAACGGATTTTGACGATGCTTGAATTCTACTTTGGAGTTAATCGCGTTCTGTGGATGTTCACTAAATATGTATACGACATCCATATTCATTTTGCCTGAGATGCGTTGCAGGATTTGAAAATCAGTTGTCGTATCTTCCGCTCTTACTAAACGGCTTAATTGAGATTTGTTACGCAAATAAAAGTCTTGTACATTGACAGTTATTGGACAGCCTAATAATCGGGTAAGGACCTCGGAAGCACGTTGGTTACCTAGTTTAAATATTTCAGCAAGACCATCGCTAATTTCGGAGCTTAAAAGTTCCATTCAAGTTACCTTTTATATTTTTATCGAATCAATCTTGTTCTTAATATGTCATCGAGTCTGCTAATAGCTACGATTGTTTGCTGACCCTAAATTATTTTTTCTAGTGACTGAGCGCTTTACATCGTCATGCAGGCGAGCTTCTATTGGTAAAGTAGACGATCAGTTCCTAAGTGTTTTTGTATTGGAGTTACTTTCAACCATTTTGTAATTTGAACTTGACTGAACGAACTGCGAGCTACAAATTACGGACGCAGTTATTTCCTGCTTTTACGGAAACTATGATAGAACATGACATCAGTGTTACGCCACATACCAATTTGCATTAATTGCGATAAATACTGACAATTAAAGAAGGCGCTACTTGGTGGGGAAAAGTCTTTAGTTGATATCGGGCGTAGATGCCAATAGGGGATGTTCGGGGAGGCTTGTGTGCCTTGCATCCGCACTCTCAAAAGCGCGGCAACTCCAGCGTTAATTGCTTTTGGTTGGTATTAGCTACGGACTGATCAGATTGTGTGTGAGACGTCGAGTGTGTAAATCATTCTGTGTAAATGCCACGAAGTTCATCAGTGAGTGAATTTCTGAATCCGCTCACCAAATTCAATCATAAAGCGATTTAATGCTGAGCGCCAATTTTGAATTGGCATGGTCCATTTCTTGGATGCCTGTGCGATAGCCAAATAGATGACCTTCCTTGCAGACTCATCACTAGGAAACAGTTTGCGCCGCTTGGTAGCGGAGCGAATCACGCTGTTGAGCGACTCAATAGCATTTGTTTTGTAGATCGCCTTGCGAATCTCTGGCGGGTATTCAAATAGCGTGTGCAGGTTGACCCAGTGCGTCGTCCATGATTTGATAATCTGCGGATAGGTTGCATCCCATTGCTGACCAAATCGATCTAATTCAGCCAAGGCTTGGTCTTCAGTGGTGGCATGGTATATGCGCTTCAAATCGGTCGTAACGGCCTTGTAGTCCTTCCAGGACACGTATTTCAGGCTGTTGCGTACCATGTGAACGATGCACAGTTGGATGCGGGTTTCGGGATATTCAGCGGCGATCGCTTCAGGGAAACCTTTGAGGCCATCAACGCAAGCAATCAGAATGTCCTGCACGCCACGGCTTTTCAGCTCAGTGAGAACGGACAGCCAGAACTTGGCACCCTCATTTTCTGACATCCACAGACCAAGTAAATCCTTCTTGCCGTCCATGTTGACACCTAGCGCAAGGTAAATGGATTTATTGATGACCCGCATGTTGTCCCGGATCTTGATGACAATGCAGTCCAAGTAGACGATCGGATAAATCGAATCGAGCGGTCGGGCTTGCCATTCAGTGATTTGCTCGAGCACCTTGTCGGTCACCTTGGAAACCAGCGTTGGAGAAACGTCGGCGTCGTACATTTCCTTGAAGGTTTCCACGATTTCACGGGTCGACAATCCCTTGGCATACAGCGTCAGGATTTGGTCATCCATGCTGGTCAGGCGGGTCTGATTCTTACGCACCAGTTGCGGCTCGAAACTGCCTTGCCTATCACACGGGGTCTGAATCTCGACCTCGCCATGCTGACCCTTGAGCCGCTTGGGCGTGCTGCCGTTGCGTGCATTGCCACGTGCGGGCTTGCTGTCGCCATGCTTGTCGTAACCGAGATGGTCGGTCAGTTCTGCATTCAGGGCGGTTTCTACGGTAAGCTTCAGCAATTCCCTGGACAGGGCATTCAGGTCAGCTTCGGTTTTAACGTCTTTTGCCAGCTCCGCAGCCAGCGCTTTGAGTTTTTCTCGGTCCATCGAAAGGTCCATCGGTCGTTTTCCTCTGAGAGAGGTTAATAGGCCGTGGACATTTACACAAATTTATTTACAGGCTCGAGACGTCTAAACTACTTTTTACCATTGGTATGCGCGCAGCGCCTCCTCAAGTTCTGCGACCGCAATGACAAGTTCGTCGGCTAAGTTGCTCACATCGGATTTGCCTGCTTGTTGTTCGATTTCTTTTGCGATTTTCATTGACTTTTCGGCTGCAAAAATTCCCAGCATACCTCGTAGTGTGTGCGAGCTGGTTCGAATCTGATCGGTGGAATTCTGCGTTGCGGCCTGTTTTATTTTCTGTATGTGCAATGGGTTTTCCGTCAAAAAAAGCTCTACTATTTTTTCGAAAATAGCTCGGTCATCATCCACGTTGCGGCGGGTCTTATTAAAGTCAGCCACGGCCAAGGCATAGTTAATAGTCGGTGCTGGTGGCTCATCGGTGCGGATTGCTTGGCCTAGCTTGTTTAATTCCCGCCACAGCGCTTCGATATTAATCGGCTTGCTCAGATAGCCATCCATTCCGGCAGCCAAGCATTTTTCCCGCGTGCCTTCTACAACGTGCGCGGTTAGTCCGATAATCGGAATATGTTGCTCTGGATTTGATTGTTCTGATTGGCGGATTTGTTCGGTGGCGGCGTAGCCATTTAATACTGGCATATCGACGTCCATGAGGATTAGGTCATACTGGCCCGCGTGCCATTTCTCAACCGCCTCTAAGCCGTTTTGGGCTACCTCAATGCTGTGCCCAAATTTGCTCAACAATCCTTTCACCAGCGTCTGATTGACGCTGTTATCTTCGGCTAGCAACACGTTTAATTTGTGTTTGCTTTCACGTAAAAAATGGCGCGTAACTAGCACGGGTTCAGGTTTATCGACCAACCCCAATGTGTTCATAATGGCGGCGAATAAATCGGATTGGGTATAGGGTTTGAGTAGGTAAGCCGATACTCCCAACTCGCGGCATTTCTGCGCGTCACCGCGTTGTCCTTCGGAGGTCAACATCATCACCGGTGCGATGTTGTCAGCATGCTGCGCACGAAGTTCTTCAATGACATTAAAGCCGTTCATATCCGGCATGCGCACATCTAACAGCAGTAATTCGTACGGTTCATCTGCTTGCTTAGCGCGGGTCAGTTCCTCAATCGCTTGTTGACCACCTTCCACCGCGGTTGGCAGCATGCCCCAACGCTGAGTTAATTCGAGTGCGATTTCACGATTGGTTACATTGTCGTCCACGATTAACACACGCATATTTTTCAAAAATAGCGCTTCATCGTGCATCACTGCGTTGCCCTCTGCGCGCTCGATCGGAATATCAATGTAAAAGGTACTTCCTTTGCCCAGAGCGCTTTCCAGCCAAATGCTGCCACCCATTAATTCAACCAAACGCGCTGAGATCGACAAGCCCAAGCCTGTTCCGCCATAAACCCGCGTCGTTGAGGTATCGGCTTGCGAGAAGGAATCAAAGATTACTTTAAATTTTTCTTCTGGAATACCAATCCCTGTGTCGCGCACACTAATGCGTAAAGGCAGTAACTCCGAGATCGTAGTACCTTCGTATAACGTTGCTTTCACAACGATTTCACCACGTTCGGTAAATTTAATCGCGTTGCCAATGAGGTTGACCAGCACTTGGCGCAGACGACCTGGATCACCCTTGAGCATCCTAGGAATGGCTGGACCAATATCAAGCAATAGTTCGAGATTTTTTTGGTCGGCGCGTATTGCTAGCGAGCGGGTTGTTTGCGACAGCATATCGTGCAGATCGAAGTCGATATTATCGATCTGCATTTTTCCAGCTTCGATTTTAGAGAAATCCAAAATATCGTTAATGATGGTGAGCAGCGCATCCGCCGACGACTTAACTAATTCGATATAGCCTTTTTGCTCTTCGTTTAAATCAGTATCCAAGGCTAATTCGGTCATGCCAATAATGCCGTTCATTGGGGTGCGAATTTCGTGACTCATGTTGGCCAGAAAATCGCTCTTGGCGCGACTAGCCTTTTCGGCTAATTCTTTGGCAAGTTTGAGCTGTGCTAACGATTGATTGCGCTCGGTAATATCGCGCGACGAATTGATTAAAACGTATTCGCCATCCGAATTATGTGGCATACCATTGATTTCAACATCGATGATGCTACCGTCCTTTCGGCGGTGACGCGAGACAAAACGGGACAAGGTTTTGGTACTAAATTGCTGCTCAATTGCTTTGCTAATGGCATCTTTTGATAGCTGCGCTTCCCAGCAGCTCACATGCATGCCGATGAGCTCATCGCGTTGGTAGCCGAGCATGGTGCAAAACGAATCACTGGCATCAATTAAAACCCCGTCGGGATTGAGAATGTGCAGGCCATCGCTGGCGTTTTGGAGTAATGCCAGCTTCTTTTGATTCTCGCGCTCGACTTCTCTTTTTGCTTCCAATAATTCTGCTGTGCGTTCGTTCACCTCTTGTTTGATACGCGAAGCGTAACCCGAACCCATCAATAATAAGGAACCTAGTAGGCTAGTACCTAACATCCCAATGGCTAATAAACCCCAGCTCTGCCAACTACGATGTAAGGCTACATAGTTGGGCGTAGGCGCGGTTTCTAAACGGTAGCGGCGCGAGCCAAATTCGAAATCGTAGGCTAACAAATTATGTAAATGTTTCGGCTCAAAGTTATCGTAGACAATTTTCTTTTCATCGACATCAATTAGCCGTGAGTAGATCATTGGGCGGGTTCGTTGCAGCAAGCTTTCCATAAAGTCGCCTAGGCGCAATACGGTCAGAACCACATCTGATTTTGGATTGTTGGCATCAACTGGCAACAGTAACAATGCGCCCGATTGTTGCTGCTGTTCTTGCACTAATTTGAGTGGGGCTGAGATAACGGTTTTGCCGGTTGCGATCGCTTTTTGAATAGCGGCTAGACGGGTTGGATTGGATGCAAGGTCAAAACCAAGCGCGGGTTCATTGCCAAGGAGAGGCTCTACATAGACGACTGGATAATACGAATCGCGTACTTGAGCGGTGAGCAGTTTTCCCTGCGCGTCTCGCTCTTTGATGTCAAACTTAGGTACGTCTTTTCGTTGGATAATTTCAAATTTCGCACGTTCGGCATTAAAAATTATCGGCGCCCATTCCAAGGCTTGAATCATGGGATAGCGCGATAAGGAGCGGGAAACAAAGTTGGTAAATCCTTCGCGCGTGACCATTCTGGTTTTGTCTTGCGTCATCAATCCAGCCATTTGCTCCAGCAGCGATTCTTGTTCACTTAATTTGCCTTCGACATCGTTTTTGACTGTCTGCGAAGTCTGGCGGAAATCATTGAGTGAATCGTCGTATTCCCATTGATTGGCGCGGAAGAAAATCAATACAAATATCGCGAACGCTAATAAAATCGGCACTGCGACCGAGTTCACTCTTCGTTTCCAAAGCTCGCGCGGTTGACCGGCGGCGATCATCGTCAAGGGGAATAGCAACATCACGCCAAACGTGTCGCCTATCCACCAAATGGCCCAATTTCCCGCGATGCTATTGAAGCTAAAAATACCGAGCGCGAATAAGCTAGAGACGGATAAGGTCGAACTGATTAAACAGCTAACCGGCGCGAGCAGCATAAAGCGCACGATTTCGCCGATGCGATCAAGTCGTAGCTGCTGCCCAATCATTTTCTTTAATAACCAACTACCCACGCCGGCTTGCAAGGCAGACGACGCAGCGATGCACGAAGCCGCGATAATGGCGGTGACATTGAGAGCTTGTCCGGACGAATACCCAATCCACAGGTTCAGTAAAAATGAGCCGATTAATGCCGATGGCAGCAGCCGTTTGCCACCAATAAAAATCGCCGCTAATGCAATCCCTGCGGGCGGGAAAATCGGGGCCGCGTAACCGGGTGAAGGGGCTAATAGAATGGATAGTTTGCCGAACACGACATAGGCCAGCACGACAAGTAACGATCTAATTAGAACTTTCATTTTTCGGGTGCTTTGTTGGTCGTTGGCGGTAATGAGGGTGACTGAATGAATCGAACTGCCGACACGTTTTAATCCTTGAAGCGATTGCGGATTTCCATCACCTCGTCCCAATTTTCTAAGAAAACATCAACGCACATGGGATCAAAATGTTTGCCACGGCCTTCGCGTAAATAGGCAATGGCTTGATCGTCCGGCCATGCTTTTTTGTACGGGCGTTCTGAGGTGAGCGCATCAAATACATCTGCGACCGCGCAAATGCGGGCAAAGAGCGGAATCTTGTCGCCCACCAAGCCGAAGGGATAACCGCTGCCATCGTATTTTTCGTGGTGGGACAGGGCGATTTCGGCGGCGGCTTTTAAGATCACGCATTCGCTGCCACTGAGTATTTCGTAACCTAAGAAGGAGTGCTGTTTCATGATGTCGAATTCGGTCGGATCCAAGCGACCCGGTTTGAGAAAAATATTGTCAGGAATCCCAACCTTACCTACATCATGCATGGGCGCGGCGTCCAATAATATTTGCTGGTTTTCTTCCGATACGCCGATGTGCGAGGCGATCAGCTTACAGAAATGCGACATCCTTAAAATATGCGCACCGGTTTCTGGGTCGCGTGAATCGGCGGCTTTCGATAAGCGAATAATGGTCTCGCGTTCGCGCGCTAAGATCTCGTTAGTGGCGAGTTTGACTTCTTCCGATAGCCACGCGGCTTGGTCTAGTAATTTACGTTGACTGCGACGCAAGGACAGCATGTTGCGCACGCGTGCGGCGAATTCAATTTTGTCGATTGGTTTGTTCAGAAAATCGTTGGCGCCGGCCTCCAACGCACGATGGCGAATTTCGATTTGATCGTTGGCTGTGACCATCAGCACTGGAATGTCGGCCCGTCCTGGCAGAGCGCGAAAACGGCGAATAAATTCAATGCCGTCCATCTCTGGCATCATAAAATCCACAATCACCAAATCAGGCACATGCTCAAAGCACCATTCCAAGGCCTGCTTTGGATTGTTAAATTCGCTCGTGATACAGCCTTCAAATTTATGAATTAGGTGCGATGTCAGCACCAGATTGATCGAGGAATCGTCGATGACAATGACGTCTAATTTCATATTGCTTAAATCCATTAATAGTGAGGCGAACAACCCGTAGTTCGGTGCAGCGGTTTGACTTAGCAGACACTTCTTAAATAGGCGCGCACGTCGGCTATGTATAAAATAAGCTAGCGTTGCATTGCTTCAGTTTTTTTGCAATTTAATACAATTAACAAAACAAGTTACTTATGGTAACAAATTGCGTGAAAAATTACCATGTGAAAATATCTTGGTAAAAAGATGAGAAATTTGCAATCGCTTAAAGAATGACGTCACCTAGTTGTTGAATTGTTCACTCGGCGTGCGTCGTATGTGTCGCGAATAAAAGACGCTCCCCTATCATCTCAACACGCTTTGCATTGGGAACACTGTAGTTCCTTATCTTATTTTTACAATAAAAAGTTAAGTTCAAGCCTTCAATTTTTAACATTAAATACATCAAGTAATTAATGGCGAAACCCATTGATTCTGTTGTTATTTGGCTTCATGAGAGCTAGCCCTTATTAGCCGCGTCGATTATCCTTCTGCTCCCATCCAAGCACCGGTCAGCACGTCGAGGCCGAAACCACAAAGACACTTGGGCATAAAAAAGCCCTAATCATCAGAGCTTTTGCATGAATTGCAGTGGTGATTAGTTAATGCGCGCTTGTTTTAGCATGAAAATAACGCACTAAAAAAGCACCGCAAGCGCAGACGGTGCCAAACACCGTTACGGCAGTCCAACCCCAATGAGCCAGCAGCGCCGCGCCGATGGCAGAGCTATAGTGGTCCCACGATTTGAGACAGTAACCGCAGGGTAGTTTAAGCTGTTGTCTTGAAAAGGATGACAGCAAATGAGTGAAAGTAAAAAACGCAGGTCGCATACAGCCGAGTTTAAGGCAAAGGTTGGACTGGAGGCTGTGCGCGGGGTAAAGACAGTCAGCGAAATCGCGCAGGCGTACAGTGTGCATCCGCTGTCCATGCTCTAATATCGCGCTAATTTTGATCGAATATTTGCTAATACGATCTCCCCTCGAAAGCATTGCTAGGTATAGGTTTCCTCGGATCTATCCAATTAAATCTGCTGTCTTATTACGACAACATAACATGGTTAGTTTGTGCGAATATTCTGCTAACGTCCAAAAATTGATCTAATATCCCGCTAACAAATTCCATGGAGCTTTCACATGGTGCAGCGCAATATAACCCACTCGAAAGTTATATCCTCCACAGAAGGATCGCTCAGCAGTATTGCCCTGAAAAAATGGGAGCGTGTTGAGCAGATCGATGCACTTGTTAGGCCGACACTCGAACAAGAATTTGGGAAAATCCAGGCACAAGAAATAGCGAAAATGCTTCGGGTTCATTGGACAACAGTGTACCGATATCGGCGCCGCTTATTGGATCAAGAAATTGCTTCTGCCGTGGTTGGTCGATCTGCTGGATTTCCTTCCGGCTCGACACGTTTGTCGGCAGCGCAGAAATCCATTGTTGATCAGGTCATCGAGCGACTATCGAGGCGGACGAAAAAGTTGCGTGTTGTTGATGTCTGTGACGAAGTCGCGCGACGCTGCAGAACTGATGGGGTTTTAATGCCGTCGCGCAGTTCAATTGATCGATGCCTGCGCCGCATGGTGCCCACTCTTGTTATGCGCCGAAATGAAGAAACGGATCGTCAGATCACTGCGGCTGCCGGAAACTTTCTGGTAAGTAAGCCACTTGACGTCGTGCAAATCGATCACACGAAATGCGATATTGATGTTGTCGATAATTTATATCGGCTCCCGATCGGTCGACCCTGGCTTTCTGTGGCGATGGATATTGCGACCCGCTCTATTGTTGCGATCCTTGTGACGTTCGAGCCGCCCAGCGCTGCCACTGTTGCTCTCTTAGTTACACGTATTGTGCACTCCAAATCTGCTTGGACTAAGTCCCTTGACCTATCGATCGATTGGCCTATGGCGGGTTTACCCGGCAGCTTGCATCTGGATAACGCCGCGGAATTCCACAGTAAGGCATTGTCGCGTGGTTGTACCCAATTTGGTATAAAGCTCACTTATCGCCCACCTGGGCGACCACAATTCGGTGGTCATATTGAACGCGTTATCGGTACTCTGATGACAAAGCTTAAAAGTCTGCCTGGTGCCACCGGCCATTCAGTGAAAAACCGTAAGCACTTCGCGCCAGAGAAAACCGCTGCATTGACGTTGGTCGAATTTGAGCGTTGGCTTGCGCTTGAAATTGGCGAGCGTTACCATCACACTGAACATCACGGCCTCAAGGGCAGCACACCGTATGTCGCTTGGCAAGTAGCGGCGCCACTTGTGCGTCCAGTAAAGCAACCGGGTGAACTATTTGTTGCCTTCTTGCCGGCCGTGCGCCGTACATTGCAACGTGGGGGCATTAACTTCAACCACATTCGCTATTGGAATCCTGCAATCACGCCCTGGTTAGCACAGCGAACGACAGTAACTGTGCATTATGATCCCGGGAACTTATCTGTGCTACACGTGGAGTTGCCAGACAAGTCGATCATCAAAGTCGGTTACGCAGATTTACGCCATCCGGCAGTCGCCGTGTGGGAAGTCCTCGCAACCTTGAAACATCTTCGAACTGTCAACCGCGAGACAATTAATGAAGCTCGCCTATTCAAAGCAATTAATATGCAGCGCGCGATTATCGATGGGGCCTTGCGTAAAACGCGGGCAGCAAGAAGGGTCACGGCAAGAAAGCAGTCTGAAAAGGATTCTCGAATCGGTTCATCGGTCGACAACAGTGATAAACAAAATGGAACTAAAACGAGTGTCGATTATAGCGCGGAAGCGCCGGATTATAAGGCTGAGTTATGGTCACATTGAAAACAGCGAGATCTAATTAAGGAAAAATTTTGGGCGATTTTAAGCACCTGCTTGAAAGTATGCGTAGCGCGAGGCAAAAGTGTCACCGATTTTAGTCCCCTCCTCCCCTGCGTGGCTCAAAATTGTGACACATTTGCCCTTACAACAAACGAGGCAAAAGTGTCAATTCACAGCATCGCGAGGAAAATGTATCACTTCGCAGCTTTGATTGAGTGAAAGTTGATGTAAGTTGCTGAAATCATGAGCAATTTACGATTCCGTACCGCAATGATAGCATCCAGGCCGCGTGGTAAAAGGGTCATCGAAGCATTTAGCCCAAAATTAGGTCGTCGGCTGCAATGTTTTGGGGAAGAAGCGTACGGTCAGTGGATTTGTCTGGAAGCAGATCCTGCGGTTGAAACATTTTGCGAGCGACCTGTCGAGCTGGAATTGACGGATGGAAGCCGGCGACCGGCGGACTTTTGGGTACGCCATGACGATGTTGAAATGCTGCTCATAATCGATGGCGAAAGCAACGCATTGACGATGCCCAATGGCGATACTGAACTTGCTGCAGCGAGAATCTGGATTGGTAACTGGATGCGTATGCTGCCCTGCATGATCTCCAGTCGCCAGGTCATTCCAAAATCAATGGTCAACTCGGTGTTGAAATTTATTTCCGAACCGATGCCGCTTTCACGCATTGAACAGGAATTTTCCATCGGCGACCCGACGTTGATCCGCGCAGTCGTTTTTAGTTTGCTTCATGCTGGACAATTGCAATCACCACAACTTCACACAGAAACGCTGTCGTACCTAACGCGGTTCCAACCTGCGAGGGGGCATCATGACAAGACGTCGTAAGGACCTTCATGGTATCGATACCAGTTTGTGGCCGCGGGTCGATACCAATGCGCTTCCTTTAGAGCAGCGAACTATCTTCGGGGCGAGGCAGCGAGCAATTGACCTATATGTCGGCGGCGAATCAATACGCCTGATAGAAGAACAAACCGGTATCAATCGACGCCAACTCTATTTTTTGCTTGACCGCTGTTTGATGAATGATGTGAATGGGCGGGTAATCGGGTATCCCGGCCTTGTTAAATACAAACATTTTGCAACCTACACACGCACAACTGCGCTCAAGGTTGCACATCATGCCGGCGGTGTTGGACTGGTCGGCGCATTCAGTGTGTTGCTTGAGCGGTATCCGGTGTTGGCAACATGGATAAACCAGCAAATTCGTGATCGAACCGTAATTCTGCGTCAAATCAGTACCAATGGTGTTCTTAAAACCAGGTTTGTCAAACAGCGTCCAATATTTACCACCTGTCAGCGCCCAAATTTTTCCACTTTATCGGCTTGTTCAGAACGATTTTTACTATGCTTAAATCGGTAAGAATCGTTCCCAGTTTCCAAGATGTCGCAATGGTGCGTAACA
>CAIOYD010000066.1 GCA_903862415.1 uncultured Oxalobacteraceae bacterium
AACTTTTGGGCGCTGTTTCCACCTCTAATCTGGTAAGTATTGCACGCTGTTTGACACCCTTAAAGTATCAATCAGTTTTTCAATGTCTGTTGGCCCTATCTCTTTCTTATTTTCTTCCGTGCGATCAGGATGCAATACCAATTCATAATGATCTTCGCTTTTCTTATCAATATTTCGAAGTGCTTCTAACTGGTCTGCTAATTTTTTATTTTTTTCATTGATTCGAGCAATTTCCGATTCAGCAAAAGCGGTCTTCCTATCTTTAACATATTCAGATTCGAGTAGAGGACCAAGCCAAGTGGCAGGGATAATTTTTTTATCCATAACGCTTTTGTAAACCTTTCTCAAACATTAGACCAGTAGTCCTGGGCTACGAAAATCAATACCATCAATCTCAAGTCGATCTCCTATGGCAAGGTCAGACGAAAGTTCGTATTTACAAAAAATGTTGATCAAAAATAAATTGGACGTGTTGCTCAAATGAATTTAATTGTATCCCAATAATTAATTGAAAAAGATTTAATTATTTCAAAGAGAAAAGTTAAAAAATAAGATGATTATTTTGCCACGATTCATCCGTTATCGAAATGCGCCAGCTTATCTTGGCGTTGATCGGGGTAGGTTTGACAATGAAATTAGACCGTATTTGATTGAAATTCCGATTGGAGATCGCGGAATTGCTTTTGATCGACTTGACTTAGACGAGTGGGCAGACGACTATAAGCATCGCAACGGTCGTCTAAGTCGCAAAACAAAGGTTTTAACATGCGAACAAGGACAAAAGGAATCCAATCTACCGCCAACGGCGGGAAAGTTATTAACAAAGAATACCGAGGCAAAAGATTGTTTGTCCGCCTCGGAGAAGTTAGTCAAGACGAAGCAGAAACATGGTTGCGGCAAGAGCAAATCAGAATCGACAACGAACTTGAGCAAGGCAAGAAACGCAATTTCGCGATTGCTTCACGAAAGTACCTAGAAGATTGCGAACGGCGTAAAGTCCGAACCCTGGACTTAATTGCTTATCACATTACATTAATTTTGCCCTATATCGGCAGCAAGCCACTGGAGGCTGTTCATTCAGGTAGTCTGCAGTCGTTTTGTGATAGTCGAATTAATGATGATCAAGTTTCATCAACTACAGTCAATCGAACGCTGGAAGTTGTCAGGTCGGTTTTAAACAAAGCAGCACGGGTATGGCGTCAGGAAAATGGACTGCCTTGGCTTTCTTCAGCACCTCTGATTGAAATGTTGGATGAAACACCGAGACTTCCCTACCCACTCACTTGGGAGGAGCAGATAAAACTGTTCTCGGAATTGCCCGGCCATCTGGAACTCATGGCTTTATTTGCTGTGAATACCGGACTTAGGGACGAAAATATCTGTGGTCTGAAGTGGGAGTGGGAGCGATTTATCCCTGAATTAAAAAGAAGTGTATTTGTTATACCTTCAGCTGAATTTAAGGGAAATCGGGAGCATGTCGCTATATTGAATGATGCCGCTTGGAGGGTGATTGAAGCGTGTCGTGGTACTCATCCTGAATATGTTTTTACATACCAGAACGAGAAAAAGAAATTGCCCGCGAAACGTATCGATACCATCAACAATACGGCGTGGCAAAATGCACGGAGTCGAGTAAGTCTTGCTCAAGTTCGCGTACATGACCTTCGACATACCTATGCACAGAGACTTCGTGAGGCTGGCGTATCTAATGAAGATCGTGCGGTTCTTATGGGACATGCCACTAGCAATATGTCGGAGCATTACGCGACACCGACGGTTTCTAGGCTCATTGATATGGCGAACCTCGTAACCAAGACAGGCGATGCCATGACGTTGTTAAGAGTAGTAAATGGGAATAGAAACGGAAATAGTCGCGCAGAAAGTCGCGCAACAAAAGCAAAAGGGTTAGCGCTTGCGGCGCTAACCCTTTGACTTTACAACGTAATGCTGGTGCGGCTGGCAGGAATCGAACCCACGACCCCTTGGTTCGTAGCCAAGTACTCTATCCAGCTGAGCTACAGCCGCGAAGCCGTCAATTATAACATAGCTTTCCGGCTTAGGTAAACTAGGCAGTTAAACGGGTGATGCCACCCATGTACGGATGCAGTGCCGCCGGAATGGTGACGCTGCCGTCAGCCTGCTGATGATTTTCCAGAATCGCCACCAGCGTGCGCCCCACCGCCAGACCAGAACCATTAAGCGTGTGCAGCAATTCGGGCTTGCCCTGAGCATTGCGGAAACGTGCCTGCATGCGGCGCGCCTGGAAGGCTTCCATATTCGAGAGCGAAGAAATTTCGCGGTAGGTGTTTTGCGCCGGCAGCCAGACATTGATGTCATAGGTTCTGGCCGCAGAAAAACCCATGTCGCCGGTACACAGCGCCATCACCTGATACGGCAAATCGAGTTTTTGTAAAATCACTTCAGCCTGCAACACCATCTGTTCCAGCGCTGCATCGGATTCATCCGGATGCACGATCTGCACCAACTCCACCTTATCAAACTGATGCTGACGGATCATGCCGCGGGTATCGCGTCCATAGCTGCCAGCTTCCGAACGGAAGCATGGTGTGTGGGCGGTGAATTTCAGTGGCAAGGTATCGGGCGCAACGATGTCATCACGCACAATATTGGTCAGCGACACTTCCGAGGTCGGAATCAGATACAGCGTTTCGCCGTCGCCATCCTGACCACCTTTTTTGACGCTGAATAAATCATCGGCAAATTTGGGCAACTGGCCGGTGCCACGCATCGACGCGGCATTGACAATATACGGGGTATAACATTCGGTATAGCCATGCTCCATGGTGTGGGTATCGAGCATGAATTGCGCCAGTGCGCGATGCAGACGGGCGATGCCACCCTTGAGCAGCGTGAAGCGCGAACCGGTCAATTTGACGGCGGTGTCAAAATCCAGCCCCAGGGCCGCACCGACATCCACGTGATCGCGCACCGTAAAATCAAACTGGCGCGGCGTGCCAAAGCGGCGCACTTCAACATTATTTTCTTCACTCACGCCCAGTGGCGTTTCCGGGTGCGGCAGATTGGGAATAACTTCCACAAAACTGGTCAGCTCAAGCTGAATCTGCTCCAGACTTTCGGCCGAGGTTTTTAATTCGGCGGCGATGCCATTCACCTGCTCCATCAAGGCAGTAGCATCTTCGCCCTTGCCCTTCATCATGCCGATCTGTTTGGACAGACTGTTACGCAAGCCCTGCAACTCTTCACTGCGCGACTGCGTCAGCTTGCGCCGCGCTTCCAGCGCATTAAAGCCCTCGACATCGAGGATGAATTTACGCTGAGCTAAACGGGCGGCGACATTGGCAATGTCTTTACGAAGCAATTGAATATCTATCATGGCGCTGGGAAGGTGAATATACGGAAAGCACGATTGTAACTTAGCCGTGCCTTTTGGTCGAATTATCCACACATAAAACAGTGTCAAATTACTAATACCCTATTTACCCGCAGTAATGCTACCTATCCCATTCGCCGATTTATTAACCACTTTCGGATTGCCATAATAGGTCACGGAACCCACGCCATGCACCACAGCGTTCAAATGGTTGCTGGCATACAGATCCACGCCGCCGACACCATCAAAATCCACATCCGCATCCTCGGCCAGCAATTTTTTGGTATTGATTTCACCGACGCCATTGCCTTTGATCCGCAGCCATTTGATTTTACCGGCCGCTTCCAGTCTTCCCACGCCTTCAAAGGCAATGTCTATGCGCTCGCCATCGATGTTTTTCAGCTGCACCTCACCCACGCCCTTACCCTTGAACTGGCGCAGCGCAGGCAGCGTGATAATGACCTGATCATCCACGCCGATCACATGCACATGCTCGGTGCCTTTGACCTGCAATTCACCATCGACCACGTTGACGCTGATGCGCTTACCCACACTGGCATCCCCTTTGAGCTGCACCGAAGGCGCACTGCCCATGGTGACTTGCACATTGAAAGCCCCTTCGGTACGAATCGCATTGAAAGCTGGCAGCGGCTCATCAGCGAACGCTACGGCAGAAAAACAGCATAAACAAACAAGAATAAAGTGGCGCATAAGGTCTCCGTAAATGAAATCATGTCGATAAGGCAGTCTACCCAATTCAATCACAGACTCCAGCATTTTGCGACCAACTGCTGATTTGGTGGTCTGAACGGTTTATTTGCCGGGATTTCTTTTCGCGGCCGCGTCCAGAGAGCGCAAATGCAGCAGTTTGTCGGCGATTTTGATTTCCAGCCCGCGCGCCACCGGTCGGTACCAGTTGGGTGCCGGTATGCCTTCCGGAAAATAATTCTCTCCGGCCGCGTACGCTTCCGGCTCATCATGCGCATAGCGATAGGCATGACCATAACCAAGTTCTTTCATCAGTTTGGTCGGGGCATTGCGCAAATGCACCGGCACTTCGCGCGATTTATCCTGCTTGATAAACGCCATCGCCTGATTAAACGCGTTATAACCAGCATTGCTTTTGGCTGCTACCGCCAGATAAATCACCGCCTGCCCCAGCGCCAGTTCGCCCTCGGGTGAACCCAGACGTTCATAGGTGGACGCAGCGTCATTGGCAAGCTGAATCGCGCGCGGATCGGCAATGCCGATATCTTCCCATGCCATGCGCACGATACGGCGCGACAGATATTTGGCATCCGCACCGCCATCCAGCATGCGGCACAGCCAGTACAGCGCGGCATCCGGATTGGAGCCGCGTACCGACTTGTGCAGGGCGGAAATCTGATCATAAAAATTATCGCCACCCTTGTCAAAGCGGCGCGCATTTAAGGTCAGCGCATTTTGAATAAATTCCGGCGTAATCTCGCTGCGTCCGGTTGCGGCCGCTGCATTGCCGGTTTGCTCCAGCAAATTCAGCAAACGGCGTGCATCGCCGTCGGCATAACCGATCAGGGTATCAATGGCAGCCGGATCAAACTGCAAATGGCTCAATACATCGGCCTGCGCGCGCGCCACCAGTTGCGCCAGTTCGGCGTCCGAGAGCGATTGCAGTACATACACCTGGGCGCGTGACAGCAGCGCCGAATTAACTTCAAAACTGGGGTTTTCGGTAGTGGCGCCGATAAACGTCACCAGCCCGGATTCAGCATACGGCAACAGCGCATCCTGCTGCGATTTGTTAAAGCGGTGAATTTCATCGACAAACAAAATCGTGTGCTTACCCAGCGCCAGATTCTGCTCAGCCTGTTCCATCGCCGCACGGATATCCTTAACCCCGGAAAACACCGCCGACAGGGCAATAAACTCACAGCCAAAGGCATTGGCGGTAAGCCGTGCCAGCGTGGTCTTGCCTACGCCGGGCGGGCCCCATAAAATCATGGAATGTGGTTTGCCGGAAGCAAACGCCAGCCGCAACGGCTTGCCTTCACCCAGCAAATGACTCTGACCAATTACCTGATCAAGCTGCTGCGGCCGCAGTGCTTCCGCCAGCGGTGCTACCGGCGTACTGGCAAACATATCCGTCATGGAGTAAACACATCGGTGCCGGGTGGCACCACAAATTTGAACTGATCCGCTTTAAGGGGCGGATTTTTTTCCATATGCTGCAACAGGATCACAGTGGTTTTATTAAAATTGTCGCGCAAATCCATTTCACGCGGCACTCCGTCCTGCATGCCGATGCTGATCAGGGCAAAGCTACTGTCTTTATCTTTGGGAATCGCCTGAAGCCAGTCCATGCCGTCTTTCAGACCAACATCGGTGAGGGTGAAATTCTTTTCCAGGTCATTGCTGCCAAACAGTATCGCCGCCGGACTCGAACTGAGTGCGCTACCGAGTTTTTTTACCGTCACCTGATTCAGGTCGCGATCATACAGATACAGTTTATCGCCATCGGCCTGGAGCAGATTTTCAAACGGTTTTTGATACAGCCAGATAAACTTGCCTGGACGGGAAAACAAAAAAGTGCCGCTTGATTGATCCGACACTTTCAGCTGATCCTTATCCTGCTTATCCTGTTTGATCTGGCGCTGAATAAAATCACCCTTAGCCGCATGCGTGCTGCTCACAAACGCTTTAAACTGCTCCAACCCGCTGGCCTGCGCCCAGGCACCCAGCAATAACGAGCTGAGGGCGATTATTCTGACTGCTGTTTTCATGAAACTTCCTATTCCGCTGCCGCCACCGGCACCAGAATTTCCCGGTTACCGTTGCTTTGCATAGTCGATACGATACCGCTTTGCTCCATTTGTTCCAGCAGACGCGCGGCGCGATTGTAACCGATGCGCAAATTGCGCTGCACCAGCGAGATCGAAGCACGGCGATTTTTGAGCACGATCGCCACTGCCGAATCATACAACTCATCCGACTCACCGCCCGGGGCCACGCCATCGAGGGTCAGCTGCACGCCATCTTCCGAAGCCACGCCGCCTTCCAGAATGCCTTCAATATAATTCGGCTCACCCTGCGACTTGAGAAACTCCACCACCCGATGCACTTCTTCATCCGACACAAACGCGCCATGCACCCGCACCGGAAAACCGGAACCCGGTGGCATATACAGCATATCTCCCATCCCCAGCAGCGCTTCCGCGCCCATCTGGTCGAGAATGGTACGTGAATCGATTTTACTGCTGACCTGAAACGCAATCCGGGTAGGAATATTCGCTTTGATCAGGCCGGTAATCACATCCACCGAAGGACGCTGGGTGGCCAGAATCAGATGCAGACCGGCAGCACGGGCTTTTTGCGCAATCCGCGCAATCAACTCTTCCACCTTTTTACCCACTACCATCATCAAATCAGCGAGCTCATCGATAATAATCACGATGGTCGGCAATTCTTCCAGCGGTTCCGGCGCATCCGGTGTCAGACTGAAGGGATTGGGAATATGCTGTTCGTGTTTGGCCGCTTCCAGAATCTTGTGGTTGTAACCCGCCAGATTACGTACCCCCAGCTTGGACATCAGCCGGTAACGGCGTTCCATTTCATTCACCGCCCAGTTAAGCGCATGACCGGCCTGACGCATGTCGGTGACCACGGGGGCCAGCAGGTGGGGAATGCCTTCATACACCGACATTTCCAGCATTTTCGGATCAATCAAAATCATGCGCACCGATTTCGGATCGGACTTGTACAGCAGCGACAGCAGCGTGGCATTGATCCCCACCGATTTACCCGAACCGGTGGTACCGGCAATGAGCAAATGCGGCATTTTTGCCAGATCGGCCACCACCGGATGGCCGGCAATATCCTTGCCCAGCGCAATCGTCAGCGCCGAGGCACTATCGTTATACAATTGCGAGCCGAGAATTTCGGTCAGACGCACAATCTGCCGTTTCGGATTCGGCAATTCCAGACCCATATAGGTTTTGCCGGGAATGGTTTCCACCACCCGGATCGACACTATTGACAGCGAACGCGCCAGATCACGCGCCAGTCCGACGATCTGACTGCCCTTGACACCGGTTGCCGGGTCAATTTCATAACGGGTAATCACCGGTCCCGGATACGCTGCCACCACTTTGACTTCGACGCCAAAGTCGGAGAGTTTTTTCTCAATCAGACGACTGGTAAATTCCAGCGTTTCCACACTCACGGTTTCCTGCACCGCTTTGGCTTCATCCAGCAATGCCAGCGGCGGCAGAGCACTGTCGCTCAGATCGGCAAACAAGGCCGCCTGTTTTTCTTTTTCCACCCGCTCCGAACGTACCACCGCCACCACCTGCGGTTCGATCCGCACTGGCGTTGCTTCCACATGCTTGGCCCGTTCCTGCACTACCACCACTTCGCGCTGGATCGCGGCCACCTGTCCCACCAGTCTGTCCTGACGGGCGGTGTATTTTTTCACCAGCCATTCGACAGTCAATTCCAGACCTGAGCCAATTTTTTCCGCCACAGTCAGCCATGAAACCTGAAACAGCGCACTGATACCCAGACAAATCATCAGCAAAAACAGCAGCGTCGCGCCGGTAAAGCCGAGCGTACCAAAAGCGGCATTACCGATCAGCTCACCCAGCACACCGCCAGGCGCACGCGGCAGGGTAAATGCATACGAATACATGCGTAAAAATTCCATGCCCATGCAGCCGCTCAACAACAGGCCAAACCCCAGTCCGCGCAGCCAGCCGGAGTAACGCATTTCCTCCTCCACACCGACCGACTCACCCAGGCGGGAATAAGAACGCCCTACCGTCACCAACAGCCATAAAAACCACAGCCAGGCCGATTTACCAAACACATACAGCAGCAAGTCCGCACACCAGGCACCCACCCGCCCGCCCCAGTTAATAAAATGATCCACCTGGTTCGATTGCGACCAGGCCGGATCTTTAGTTGAGTACGTCAACAAAATCATGGCCAGAAAGGCCGCCACCGCTACCAACAGCAGCCAGCGCGCCTCACCCAGCAGCAGCACGGCACGGCTCTGGCTGGCTGGGGTTTTATCTTTATCAGGGTCTCGGGTGTACGCGGCTTTACTCATAAATCCATCAGGAAAACATCGAATTGGTCAAAATATTCTATAATTACGGACTTAGACAAGAATATGCACGGCAATAGCATATTCTCAAGGCAATTAATTTCAAGCTTACAATCTTAACCAGTTTTCAGAAGCTAGGGAAGCGCGGATTAAAACTGCACCTCCCTGATAACCACCTTTACCTGCAATAACAGGCCTAAGCCACCATTTCCAACAGGAAAACACCATGTCCAGCACAAAACACGCTCACGTTCTCATTCTCGGCTCCGGTCCTGCCGGTTACAGCGCTGCCGTCTACGCCGCCCGCGCCAACCTCAAACCGGTTCTCATCACCGGTGTGGAACAGGGTGGCCAGCTCATGACCACTACCGACGTGGAAAACTGGCCAGCCGATCCGATGGGCGTACAGGGTCCGGAACTCATGCAGCGTTTTCAGCAACATGCCGAGCGCTTCAACACGGAAATCATTTTTGACTACATCCACACCGCCAAACTGAATGAAAAACCGATCCGCTTGATCGGTGACCAGGCTGAATACACTTGCGACGCACTCATCATTGCCACCGGTGCGTCCGCTCAATACCTCGGTCTGCCTTCCGAACAGGCGTTCATGGGTAAAGGCGTTTCGGCCTGTGCCACCTGCGACGGGTTCTTTTACCGTGGCAAAGAAGTCGCCGTCATCGGCGGCGGCAATACCGCCGTGGAAGAAGCTCTGTATCTGTCCAACATCGCCAGCAAAGTGACTGTCGTGCACCGACGCGACAAATTCCGTGCCGAAGCCATTCTGATCGATCGCCTGATGGCCAAAGTCGCTGAAGGCAAAGTTGAAATCAAATGGAACCATACCCTTGATGAAGTCACCGGCGACGCTTCTGGCGTCACCGGCATGAACATCAAATCCGAACTCGATGGCAAAATCGAAGCCCTCACTCTGCACGGTTTGTTTATCGCCATCGGCCACAAACCCAACACCAGCATCTTTGCCGGTCAGTTAGACATGCATAACGGCTACATCAAAACCAAAACCGGTCTCGAAGGCATGGCCACCGCCACCAGCATTCCAGGTGTGTTTGCCGCCGGCGACGTCCAGGATCATATTTACCGTCAGGCCATCACCAGTGCTGGCACCGGCTGCATGGCGGCACTCGACGCGCAGCGTTATCTGGAAAGCTGATCCCCATGAAGCGCGCCCCGATTAAAGACCTCACTGAACTGAGCAACCTGCGCAGCGAGCTCAAGGTGCGTGCCGAACAGGAAAAAATCGCCGAATTGCAACGCCAGCAACAACAGCGCGCCGCGCAACAAGAGGCCGCGCTGTTCAAAACCAATATCGGCAATGTCACGCCGATCAAGACGCCGGACACTTACCAGCACCAGCGGCCAGTGGTCGCCGGCATTAGCAAACCACGCGCCAAAGAAATCACTTCCATGAGCGAAGCCATGGAACAATGGTCGGATGACTTTGACCCCAGTCTGTGGGAAGAAGAATCCCAGGGCCTGAGTTATCTGGCCAAAGACAGCGGTGCTGATGTCTTAGCCAAATTACGCAAGGGTCAGTGGCCGGCGCAAGCCTTTCTCGATCTGCACGGTCTGCAGCGCGAACCAGCCCGCAGCGCTCTGGCCGAATTTCTGCAGCGTTCCAGACAGGCGCGTCTGCGCAGTGTCTGCATTATCCACGGCAAAGGCCTCAACTCCCGACAGAGCGCCGTCCTGCCCGACAAAGTGCGCAGCTGGCTGGCACAATCCGACCTGGTCATGGCCTATTGCCCGGCCGCCCCTGCTGATGGTGGCCAGGGTGCGTTGCATGTGTTGCTGAAAACCGTCTGAATCATTCCCGCACCAGCAACGCCGCTTCCAGCAGCAAGTCCGCCCTACCGGCGGCGAGTTTTTTGGAATCCGACAGCATCTGCCGGAATGATCGCGAACCCGGCAAACCAGCCATCAAACCCAGCATGTGGCGGGTGATGCTGTTGAGTTTTAAACCGTGTTGTGCGTACAGATCCAGCTGCGTCTGCACATACGGCAGCATCGCTTCAAGTACCGCACGACGGGATTTGACCGGCGCTTCATCCTGATAATAGCGCGCATCAAATTGCGCCAGCAGATACGGATTGTGATACGCCTCACGCCCCAACATCACGCCATCAACCTGCTGCAAATGCAGATCGATTTCAGCCAACGTTTTCACACCGCCATTGAGTATAATTTCCAGTTGTGGAAATTCGCGTTTCAAGCGGTAGGCATAGTCATATTGAAGTGGCGGAATTTCGCGGTTTTCTTTGGGACTCAAGCCTTTCAGAATCGCATTGCGTGCATGCACAATAAACGTAGTGCAACCAGCCTCGGCAATGGTGCCAACAAAGTCACGCATAAAATCATACGAATCGACGTCATTAATACCGATGCGGTGTTTCA
This sequence comes from uncultured Oxalobacteraceae bacterium, assembly GCA_903862415.1. Lineage (GTDB taxonomy): Bacteria > Pseudomonadota > Gammaproteobacteria > Burkholderiales > Burkholderiaceae_D > Solimicrobium. The sequence continues at coordinate 10,848 of CAIOYD010000066.1, forward strand.
CCGTGACGTCAATCGAGACCGCGTCGCGCATGGCCTTGACACAGTCGGCCACCAGCGCAGGTTCGGCCATCAGGCAGGCGCCAAACGCGCCGCGCTGCACTCGTTCTGACGGACAGCCGCAATTCAGATTGATTTCGTCATAGCCCCACTGCTCACCAAGCCGGGCACACTGCGCCAGATCCTGCGGTTCACTGCCGCCGAGTTGCAGGGCAATCGGATGTTCAAGTTCGGCAAAATCCAGATGCCGCGCCACATCGCCATGCAATAACGCTCCGGTGGTCACCATTTCGGTATACAACCAGGTATGACGGGTAAGGTGACGATGAAACTGACGGCAATGGCGGTCTGTCCAATCCATCATGGGCGCAACACTGACGGTGCGGGGTTTATAGTGGGGTGATTTCACTCGGTTTTTCCTTCTAAGCTAACGACTTAATTGTAGCTAGTGGTAAGAACAACGTGCGGGGCAATTCGGGCAGGGCTATAAAGCCATGATGCTGATAAAACGCTGTCGCCGTCTGGTCTTTTGCATCCACCATCAACGCATAGGCGGCAATCTCTGAATGAGCTGAGCGAGTAAGTGCATCGGCCAACAGTGCACCACCCAATCCCTGCCCCTTGAACTCCTGATCGACCACCAGGCGCCCCATGCGCACTGTGGGCACAGTTGGATAACGAGGTAGTTTTTTACCAGAGCTTACCGGAAGATCAGACAGCAACAGACTTGCCGACGCTAAGGTGTAGTACCCGGCAATGCGCTGCCCTTCAGCCAGAGCGACAAAACAAGCCGTTATCCGACGACGAACATCTTGCGAAACCTGTTCCCGGAAGTAGCGATCAAGTGGCTCGGAACCGCTGTTAAACACGGCACGGTCATGGGCTGGGTCGAGTAATGTCAGTTGAAATGGCGCTTCACTCATTGACACCCAAATCAACACGCAAAAGTTTTTTACGACGGGAAAAGGCGCGTTTCAAAGCGGGTGCCGGCTTTTGCGGCGACAACAAAGCCTGCGCGAAACAGTCTTGATCGGCCAGCGAAAGTCGAATTACATCAGATTGCTCAATGGCACGTTGCGCCGCTTCCTGGACGGCTGAAACAATAAAGTCCGTCATTGTTCGCCCCTGAAGTTCTGCTGCGCGTTTAAGCATGGCATGCAAATCAGTAGTGATTCTGGCTTCGAGACGAGCGGTTGAAATAGCTGCAGTCATGGTTTCGTCCTTTTTTGATATTTTACGGCAAATTGCCGTACAATTCAACGAATTTACACCTGGCCATACCTGAACACTTTACCGCCGCAACGCCTCTTCAAACTGTTCAATCGGTACCGGCTTGCCAAACAAATACCCTTGATAATGTCTGCAACCCTTCTTGAGCAGCAATTGCCGTTGCGCTTCGGTCTCGACACCCTCGGCAATCACATCCAGATTCATACTGTACGCCATCGCAATAATGGTTCGGACGATGGCTTTATCGCTGCTGTCGGTGGCGATGTCGCGCACAAACGATCGATCGATTTTGATCTGATCGAGCGGCAGTCGTTTCAGATATTGCAATGACGAATAGCCGGTGCCAAAATCATCAAGCGAAAAACGTACCCCGATCTCCCTGAGCAGCGTCATCACAGCAATCGTTTGTTCAACGTTCGACACCAACATACTTTCAGTCAGCTCCAGTTTGAGCAAGCGCGGATCAATGCCATACTGCTTCACCACCGTCTCGACCTGAGAAATAAAATCAGGCTGACGGAATTGTTTCGCGCTCACGTTCACCGCCAGCACCAGATCACACGTCAGCGCATCCTCCTGCCATGCTTTGAGCTGGGCGCAGGCGGTTTCCAGCACCCACTTGCCGATGGCAATGATTTGCCCGGTATCTTCTGCTAACGGAATAAATTGAACCGGAGCGACCAAACCACGCTCGGGATGCATCCAGCGGATCAGGGCCTCAGCGCCGATTGGGCGCAGAGCATTATCAACCTGAATCTGGTAATACAGTGTGAATTCCTGATTCGCCAGCGCGGTACGTATGGCATCCTCATCGGCGGCCAGTGAGTTGACCGACAACTGCATCTCGGGATCAAAGAACCGCAACGCATTACGTCCGGTTTTTTTGGCCTGATACATGGCAATATCGGCTTGCTTCATAATTTCTTCTATCGCCTGTTTATGTTCACCAAACAGGGTGGCGCCGATGCTGGAAGTGTTATAACACTCATGTCCACAAAGCAGGTATTGCTGCCTGAGTGTAGCAAGTATTTTTTCTCCGATGGCTTCGGTCTGGGCGGCCGCTTCCATAATGACCTCGCTCAAATCACTGAGCATCACCACAAACTCGTCCCCACCCGGACGCGCCACGGTATCACCCTCACGCAGACAGGATTGAATCCGGCGTGCTGCCTGTTTTAACAATAAGTCGCCAATGTCATGACCCAAGGTGTCATTGATGGTTTTAAAATTATCCAGATCAATAAACAGCAGGGCACAATGACGACCGCGACGAACCCCGGAAGTCAGTGCCTGTGTCAGCCGATCTTGCAACAACCTGCGATTGGCCAACCCGGTGAGCGGGTCATAAAACGCCAGATGTTCGATTTGCTTTTCTGCCTGCTTGCGCAAAGTAATGTCACGGAAAAAGGCCACAAACATATGTGAGCCCGGCTCATAGGAGGTTGAGATTTCAAAATCGATATCATGTCCGTCCCGGTGACGGTGGCGCGTCTCGAAAACATCGTAACCCTGAGTGATAATTTTATTGATATGCGCTCTGACGACATCCTCTGTTTTTTCAACTGCCTCGAGCTCACTGATATGCATCCCTTTAAGTTCATCCTTACCATAACCGATGAGCTTGGCATACGCCTGATTGGCTTCCATGATAAAGCCGTTGGCATCGACCATCCAGAAGCCGTCATGTGTGGTTTCAAACGCCTTCTTGTACTGTCTCAACACAGCTTCGTTTTGCTTCCACTCGCTGATGTCGCGAGAAGAACAAAACAGTACCTTCCTGCCTTCAAGTTCGAGCGGAAAACAACTCACGGCCACATCAAAAGCAGTGCCATCTTTGCGCACATGCAGGGTTTCAAACTGCGAGCGCTCCTTGTAGGCAAATAAACTCTCCACCAGTTCAGTAAGTTGGTGCCCTTTGAACTTGAAATCCCATTGAGAAACGTTCATACCCATGGTCTCGTTACGCGTATAGCCAAGCATGCGACAAAATGAGTCGCTGGCTTCGATAACATTACCCTCGGCATCAAGAATATGAATGCCGTCGCTGGCATTGTGCAGGAGTGCGAGATTTTTCTCACTTTCCCGATGCAGCCGTTGTTCGATTTTCTTTTGCTCTGTCAGCTCATAATTAACACCGATCATGCGTACTGGTTGGTGCTGTTCATCAAAGGTCGTATGGGAAGCCGCCTTAATATAATGCACCGAGCCATCCGGCCAGATTACCCGAAACTCTGGCGCATATTCCCGCTCGCCGCGCAAGGCTGCCTGAATCTCGCCTTCGGTTCTGGCCTTATCCTCTGGGTGGATGGCCTGTGCCCAGGCTTCATAGGCGCCACCAAAATCGCCCATCCGCAGCCCATATAAGCGATACATCACCTCATCCCACTCCAGATGGTTCGCCGGCACATCCCAATCCCACACTCCGACAATGCCGGCAGAGGCTGCGGCTTTAAGCCGTTCCTGGTTTTTTTCTAACAGGGCCTGTGATTTAAGCGCTGCTTTGATTTGTTCATCTGCAATGATTGCCTTGAACTGAGCACGATGCATACCCTCAGCCACCAACGAAACCAAAATGGCGGCAAAAGCAAAAATGCTGGCGCCCAGCCAATAAGCCGAATTCAGCAGCAGCGGAGTTGGGGTCAGTAATGGCCAGAATAATGTCACGACGATGCATGACAAGGTGGCCGCCAATAAACCGGCAGTCACACCACCGAGAAGAGCTGCAATAATCACTGCCGGAAAAAAAGTCAGCCACACCAGCTCAGAACCCATTACCTGCAACAGCCGAATGCGTATAGCTGCCGCTAACGCCACAAGCAAGACGGTGGCGATGACCTGGATCCATGAACTGCGAAGTAATTGTTGCATAATCAATGTTCACGTAAAACGATAAGTACATCCATAAAATTGCACTTCCCTGTTAGAGGCTAGGTAAATTTTTGCCGAAATTCAATGAATTAGTAGCACTTCTGCCCCAATCTCAACGGATAAGATGCTATTGATGCAATCCCAAAACTGTGCAAAACTGGCCGCCATTGCTAACCATAAGAGACACCATGAAAACAACTACCCTGATGGCCTTCTGCGCCAGCCTGGCATTGAGCGCCATGAGTCCAGTGAGTGCCGCTACCGCAGTCGCTCCAGCCTCATTGGCCGACAATCCACTCATGCATGAATCGACCCTGCCGTTTCATTATCCCGCCTTTGACAACATCACCAGCGCCCACTTTGCGCCTGCCTTTGCCGAAGGCATGCGACAGGATGCGCTCGAAGTGGCACGCATCGCCAATAACCCAGCCAAGCCGACCTTTAGCAACACCATCGTCGCGCTGGAAAAATCCGGCCAGTTGTTGGCCCGGGTAGAACGGATTTTTTTCAATCTCAACGGCACCGTGACCAATCCGGAAATGGAAGCGCTGGCACTCAAACTGGCTCCCGAACTGGCCGCCCACACGGATGACATTCACCTCAATGTGCACCTGTTTGCCCGCATCAACAGCCTATATCAACAGCATGACCACCTCAAACTCGATGCCGAATCACGCTATTTGCTCGAACGCTATTACCTCAATTTTGTACGCGACGGCGCCAAACTATCGGAATCCGACAAAAACAAACTTAAGGCCATGAACGCCGAACTGGCGCAATTGGGTGCGCAGTTTAACCAGAACGTACTTAAAGAACTCAATGCCTCGGCTGTGATCGTCGATAGCCGCGAACAACTCGACGGTCTGTCCGAGAGTGAAATCGCCACTGCCGCCAACAGCGCCAAACAACACGGCATGGAAGGTAAATATGAACTTGCCCTGACCAACACCACCATACAGCCGGTAGAAACCCGCCTGACCTCGCGGGCGGTACGTGAACAGGTGTTTACTGCCTCCATGGCACGCGGCAGTCGCGGCGGCGAGTTTGACAATCAGGCCATCGTCTTGCAAAAAACCCGTTTGAGTGCCCAGCGCGCGCAACTGCTGGGCTACCCCAACTATGCCGCCTATATTCTGGAAAAAGGCACCGCCAAAACACCGGCCGCCGTCAACACCCTGCTGGCGCAACTGGCACCACCTGCCCTGGCCAATGCACATGTGGAAGCAGCGGACATGCAAAGCATGATCGATGCGCAACAGGGTGGCTTTCAGCTTGCGCCCTGGGACTGGGCGTTTTATGCCGACAAAGTCAGAAAAGCGCGCTACAGTTTTGATGAAAACCAGTTGCGTCCGTATTTTGAACTCAACAGCGTACTGCAAAACGGGGTATTTTTTGCCGCCCACAAACTGTATGGCATTTCGTTTAAAGAACGCACCGATTTACCGGTATATCATCCTACGGTCCGGGTCTTTGAAGTGCAGGACTGCGACGGCAAACCGCTGGCCTTGTTTATTTCAGACATGTACGCACGCAGCAATAAACGCGGTGGCGCCTGGATGAATTCCTATGTCACCCAATCTGGCTTGCTCGGTGGCTTGCCGGTGGTAGCCAATCATCTCAACATCCCCCTGCCTCCCGATGGTCAGCCTACCCTGCTCACTCCCGATCAGGTACGTACGGCATTTCACGAATTCGGTCACGCCCTGCATGGCATGTTTGCGCACGTGCGCTATCCAATGTTTGCCGGCACATCCGTGCCGCGTGACTTTGTCGAATTCCCTTCGCAAGTGAATGAAATGTGGGCTGCCTGGCCAGAAATTCTGCAAAACTACGCCCATCATTATCAGACCGGAGCAGTCATGCCGCCGGAATTGCAGGCCAAACTGACGGCGGCCAAAAAATTCAATCAGGGGTTTGAAACTACGGCCTATCTGGGTGCTGCGCTGCTCGATCAGCGCTGGTATCAGCTCTCAGCCGATCAGCTACCCACCAATGTGCCCGACTTTGAAGCCGCCGCTCTGCAACAGGGGGGCGTCAGTTATGCGCTGGTGCCACCACGATATCGCAGCACCTATTTCAGTCATATTTTCAGTGGTGGTTATGCGGCCAGTTATTATGGCTACATCTGGGCCGAAGTGCTCGATGCCGATACCGTGCAATGGTTTACCGAACACGGCGGACTAGAGCGCAAGAATGGTGACTGGTTCCGCCAACAGCTGCTCTCTAAAGGCGGTAGCATGGATGTGATGCAGGCTTACCGCAATTTCCGCGGCCGCGATGCCCAGATCGCGCCGCTGCTGGAACGACGCGGCTTGACGGCCAAATAAGCGTTTATGGCACCGGCGCGGCAAGCGCCGGAGTTGCCTTCGGTTTAGGCATGCGCTTAAAAATTTCCGCAAAATTAACCGGGTCTTGTTGCGCAAAAGTGCTCCAGAGCGCATAGGTTTTGACATAATCGCGGGTTTGCAGACGCTCAATGGTAAACAACACTTGCAGCGCCTCATTCGGCCGGCTGGTATACACATAAGCCAAGGCCAGCCGCTGCAACACGGGTGCATAACAAAAGCGGATCGAAGCGCGCTCAAGAAAGGCCACATCGGCAGCGGAAATGCCGGGTTCCACTTTAATCTTGGACACCTGGAAGTAATCGTAAAACTGGCTATACAGCGTCAGTTCCGGTTTAACAGTCGAACCGGAGAGCACCGGTTTGCCTAACTGCTCGCGCATCATGGCACCAAAGCCGATCACCACACGGTGATAATCCCAGGCAGCCACCAACATGAACACCATCATGGCCAGGGCAGCAGAAAGCGCCCAGCCACGGGCCAGGGCGAAGGCTTTTTCACCCAGTTCCGGCCGGTGCAATGCGCCGATCAACAGACCGAAAGGAATCAGCACCGTGGCATACCATAAGGGAAATTCCACCAGACTGTGCACCCCGAGTGCCGCGAATATCAGAATGGCAAACCGCACCGGCAGACGTTGCCATTGCCGGAAACAACATTGGTACATCCAGTACAGGCTAGCTGCCAATATCAGCAGGGTCAGCGGCCAGCCAAACGAAACCGCCAGCTCCAGCACTAATTCATGCGCATATTCGCTGTATTCCGCCTGCGGAAATAAGGGCGCAAGCATCACCTGCTGCGGGCCAAACTGAAACCAGCCCACACCCAGCCAGGGATGTAAGGTGGTTATTCTCCAAGCCTGTTGCCACAAAATCAATCGTTCCGATGTATGGCCAGCTCTTTCCAGCGCCGATTCCTGAACCAGTCCAAAATGCGTTAATAACGCCGGAGTCAATGCCACCATCAGAGCAAACAACAACAGCAAACCGGCCAACAACCATTTTGATGTCGGAACTGAACCCTGCGGTGGCTGCCAGCACAAGACCAAGAACAACGGCAAAATAATCCAGCTAATCCGCGACTGAGTCAGCGTCATGCCCCATAAAAACAGCACCGCCATCACCAGCACCAGACTCGCTCTGAGGCGCCCGCTCAGATACAGCCACCAGACTGACGCCAGAGCAAAACACAAATGCAGCGCCAGCATATTCGGCTGACCAATGTTGGCATACACCCGCATAGCACGCAAATCCAGCAACGGCATCACCCAAGGCATGCCCGCCAAACCAAATAACTGCACCTGCTCAAAACCCACCGACAGCAAACCGGTCGCCACAAAACCAATGGCCAGGGTCAGGCACAGCTTTTCCAGCCCGCCGGCCATACCGGCCAGCGTGGCACCCACCACCATGGCGAGCGCAAAACCCAGCAAATAAACCACCGGAAAGATCAGATCAGTCGGAAACAAGATCATTTCATTCCACAGTTGCAACCCGATCACCACAACCAACCCCAGCGGTAAAACCACACTGGCCGGAATCCGGAGATTGATTTTCTTTACCAACCCAAAACAACCCAGCACCAGCACCACGCTCAACAGCGCAGTCGCATCATGATAAAAAGCCCGGAAGGGATGGATATGAAAGGGATGAATAAAACTGCTGAAAAAAACCACGCCAAACAAGGTCAGCGTCCAGAATAATTGCTTGCTAGTGAGCATAAGGTCAGACAAAAGAAATGTGCCCCAAGGGCAAAAATGGCTTACTGGTGTATTACGCTTTCAGCGTGACACCGTACAAACAACGTTATCCCCGCGGTTTCAGGCATTACACTTTAAATAATTTCCAACACCACCCCAGTTTTACTATCAATCACCACAAACAACGACTCGCGTTTGCTGGTCAATAACAAAAACAGTACCGACTTATGCGTGGCTTCATACTGTTGCAGCCGCTGTTTGTTGGCTGCGTCAATTTTTTGCCAGTTTTGACTGGTTTTACCTGCTGCCAGCATAGCCTGCTGTACCTGAACAATGGGAACGAAGTATTGTGGCAGGTTTTGGATACCCATGCCACCAAAGGTACCGAAAACAATGTCATTACGTTCTTTAATCCCTTCGGGTTGCTGTGTGCCGACCAGCTCGGGACCGAATAAAGGCAAATGCTGGTAGGCCGCCTGAGTCACTTTTTTCTGATCGGCCACATCAATTTCATTGGCACGCACCAGATAAAAACGGTTTTCCGAAAACGCGATATACACCGGGCGGGCAGAAAAAATCGACCACAGCCCAAAAAACAAAAACGCCAACTGGCACAGCAGCACGATAAGCACATCCTGCTTGATTTTAGGCTTGGTGGGATTGTAAATAATCAACATCACCACCGGGCCGATGATCAGATCGACGCCTATCATCAACCGTAACAATTCACTGCCGGCCGCCGCCGCAAACAAGACGCCCGGGTACCAGACCAGACTGATCAGCAAAAAGGCCGCCGCCAACACGATGGCGCTACCCACTAAGTGTATCCCTGCAGCCTGATATCTATTCATGATGTTTTCATAAAAAAAAAGCAAAAAAAAACACGGCGAACCGTGTTTTTTTCACAAGCGCTAAATTAGCAGATAGCGGCTGCTACGCAAGTACCAGTTTTTGACCAGATCAACAGGTTAGAACCAGTTGTTGCAGCAGCAAATGTTGGAGTCAGGATATATGTTTCACCAGCTAAACCGCTGGTAGAAACTGCAGTTGCAGTAACAACTGCATTACCGCTCAGAGCAACACTTGAAACATAACCAGATGCAGTCGCTGCAGAAGGGATGCCATTAGCACCGCTAGTTGCGCATGATGTACCCAGATTGGCTACAGTAAGTGCACTTTGTTCTGCTGCACACAATTCAACTGCCAATTTAAATGGTGCTGTAGAACCAGTTACTTCAGAGAACTTGGCTTTCTTAGTGTAAGTTTGGTACTGAGGAACAGCGATCGCTGCCAAAATACCGATAATAGCGATAACGATCATCAATTCGATCAGGGTGAAACCTTTTTGTACAGTGTTCTTAGTCATTTGTTTTCTCCAGGGAAGTAGAACTATTTCTACATGTCAACTATTAAGCAAGGGTTGTGCCAGCTATTTTCCGGCATTTATTACGGCACTACGTTTTTAAAACTACAATCACCTACGGTTTTTTTGTCACTAACTGACAAATTCTGTCAGTTAGTGACTATGCTGCTATTAACACAAACTGACGGTTTTACAACCACTAGTGGAACTGTCCCACACCACCAGAATACTGCCATTCGCTCCACTCAACGTGGGCTGCAAAATATAGGTGGTGCTCACACCCAGCGAAGCTGAACTGGTTGCCGTCACCACACCCGAATCCACCGAGGCTACGCTCTGCACATATCCGGTTGCCGTAGCACTAGCAGGCACGCCATTGGCGCCGCTGGCACAACCACTGATGCCACCACCGAGAGGCAAACCCTGCTGCACCACACACACTTCGACGCCAATTTTAAACGGTGCTGCTGCCAGCACGACTTCGGCAAAGCGGGCTTTTTGAGTGTAGGTCTGATATTGAGGCACCGCAATCGCCGCCAGTATGCCGATGATCGCAATCACAATCATCAGCTCGATTAAAGTAAATCCACTGTTTCGGGTGTGCATAGCGTTCCTGACCGGTGTATTGTTATTGTCAATACATAAGCAACAAACAAGCCATGCTGTGTAACCAGCACGCTTGTGCTCAGGCAAATTCAAACATCAGCCGGGTTCCGGAGAGCTCAATCACATCGCTCGGACGCAGTTCAAAGGCATTTTTGCCGATCTCATTGTCATTCACCAGGGTCATCTGCAAGCCTTCAATATGTCGGAGCAAATAGCTGTTATTGATACGCGAAATCGTCGCCACCTGCACTCCCGGGGTACCTAGAGTGGTCAATTCTTTGCTCAATACCAGTTTTTTACCTTCATTGCTGCCATTGAGCACTTTGACCAGTGCAGGAATAGTTGGCTTGGCCGACTTGGCGGTGTGGGCTTCGGATTCATACTTTAACTGATAGCGCGCCAACGTAATCACGTCGCCATTCTGCAAAAAATGACGTTTGATTGGCTGACCATTCACCTGAGTACCGTTGGTGCTGTTGCGATCTTCCAGAAACGAGTCATTGCTGCTATTGCCATTGCTGGTCACCACTGCATGCTCGCCACTGATGGCCAGATGGTTTAACACCACGTCATTGGTTGGACGACGACCGATGGTGATCCGGGATTTGTTGAGTGCTATTTCCTGTAAGATTGCGCCATCTAACGTCACACTTAGCTTTGCCATTACGAAACTTCCTGTCTGATTTTTGTCACATGCGGGTTAAATTATTGCCTGAATAGCTAATTTTGAACTAAAAATTAACAACCTGGGATCACCAGAGCATTTTTAGTGCCAGCTATTGAAGAGCGTGTCGATTTCAACTCACTCTGAATAAGATAACGGAAATATTATCGCGCCCACCTGCCTCATTGGCCAGCATGATCAGTTCAGCGCACATATCCTGCATGGAAAATTGTTTTTTCGATAATGTTTCCTGAATTTGCCGGTCAGATACCATATCGGTCAAGCCATCGGAGCACAGCAGATACAGGTCGCCGGTCTGTATTTTGTGGCAGTTGATTTCCACTTCGACCGGTATCAGTACGCCCACGGCCCGGGTAACCAGATTTTTAATATCCGAGGTCAGCGCCGATTCGGCACTGATCATGCCGGCATCGATTTGCTCCTGCACCACGGAATGATCGTGGGTGATCTGAGCGAATGTACCCTGGCGCAAACGGTAAGCACGGGAATCGCCGACATGAGCAATCAACAGGTTATCACGGTCGCACAGACCCATGACCAGAGTGGTGCCCATACCAAAATACTGCGCCTCGCTGTACGCGGCATGCAAAATGGTGGCATTGGCCAGCTCTATCGCTTCCACGATAAGCTGTTGCAAATCATGTAATTTATAAGGCAGCAACTGCACCAAAAAACGGTTGAGCTTGGCGTCGATGTAATCGCGTATCACGGTCAGAGCCATTTCACTGGCCACTTCACCAGCGTTATATCCCCCCATACCGTCGGCCAGAATGACCATGGCATGTTCAGCACAGATGGCGATCGCATCTTCATTATGCACACGCTTTAAACCAATATCGGTTTGCGCGGCATATTCTATGCTGGTGCTGGTTGGCATGAACAAAAGCTCCCGTTGTGTTGTTGTTATAAACGGCTGTGACAGTTAACTATAGCAAACCCCACTACAACAAACGATGTTATCGTTTTCAAAAAGTAACAATACTCAAAAATAACATTGTTTGGTAAATAAACAAATGAATTTCATACGTTTATGGTTAAAAAATGGTAAAAATACCAATTAAAACTTTCATTAAAGCAATAAAAAAGGAAGCCGAAGCTCCCTTTTTAGTGCCCTGCCAGCGTGATTTACAGCATGGCTTTGAGCAGACGTGCCATTTCTGATGGATTTTTAGTCGCTTTGATACCGCATTCAGCCATGATATCCAGTTTAGCCTGAGCGGTGTCAGCGCCACCGGAAATCAGAGCACCGGCGTGACCCATGCGTTTGCCTGGCGGGGCGGTAACACCGGCGATAAAGCACACCACCGGTTTTTTCATGTTGTCGCGTATCCAGTAAGCGGCATTAGCTTCATCCGGGCCACCGATTTCACCAATCATGATAACGGCGTCTGTGTCTGGATCATCGTTAAACATTTGCATGATATCGATGTGTTTCAAGCCATTGATCGGATCGCCACCAATACCAACAGCAGTCGACTGACCCAGACCGAGCGCAGTCAACTGGCCGACGGCTTCGTAAGTCAGTGTACCGGAGCGGGACACCACGCCGATACGACCTTTGCGGTGAATGTGACCTGGCATGATACCGATCTTGATTTCATCCGGTGTAATCAGGCCCGGGCAGTTTGGTCCCAACAACTTGGTTTTGCTGCCGGCTTTGGCCATACGGTCTTTAAGCATCATCATGTCACGTACCGGAATACCTTCGGTAATGCAGATAGCCAGATCGAGTTCGGCTTCAACCGCTTCCCAGATGGCCGCTGCAGCACCTGCTGGTGGTACATAAATGACGGAAACAGTGGCGCCGGTAGCGGCTTTGGCCTCACCAACGTTGGCATAAATAGGAATGCCTTCGAAGTCTTCGCCGGCTTTCTTGGGATTGACACCCGCCACAAAGCAGTTTTTACCGTTGGCGTAGTCGCGGCACATACGGGTGTGGAACTGGCCGGTTTTACCGGTGATCCCCTGCGTGATTACTTTGGTATCTTTATTGATTAAGATGGACATGTCGGTTCCTTATTATTGAGCAGAGGTGGTGACAAACGCGGCAGCAGCGGCAACCACTTTCTGGGCGGCTTCTTCCATGGTGTCTGCGGAGATAATAGGCAAACCGGAATCTGCCAGCATTTTTTTACCGATTTCTTCGTTGGTACCCTTCATGCGCACGACCAGTGGCACTTTCAGGGAAACGGCTTTGGACGCTGTGATCACGCCTTCGGCAATCACGTCACAACGCATAATGCCACCGAAAATATTCACCAGAATCGCTTTGAGTTCCGGATTTTTAAGCATGATCTTGAACGCTTCAGTGACTTTTTCTGCTGTGGCTCCACCACCTACGTCGAGGAAGTTGGCTGGTTCGCCGCCGAACAGTTTGATGGTATCCATGGTAGCCATGGCCAGACCGGCACCATTGACCAGACAGCCGATATTGCCATCGAGGGAAATATAGGCCAGATCAAACTTGGAGGCTTCGATTTCGGCCGGATCTTCTTCATCCAGATCGCGGTAAGCGACGATTTCTGGCTGGCGGAACAAGGCATTGGCGTCAAAATTGAATTTGGCATCAAGGGCGATGATTTTGCCGGAACCGGTGACGATCAACGGATTGATTTCCGCCAGTGAGGCGTCGGTGGCCATAAAGGCAGCATACAAACCCTGCAACTGCGCGCGCGCGTCGGCGATGGAGCCTTCAGGCACACCGATTTTGCGGGAAATATCGTCAGCCTGAGCATCGAGCAAACCAGCGCTCGGGTCGATAGCGATCTGATGGATTTTTTCTGGGTGCGAAGCTGCAACTTCTTCAATATCCATACCGCCTTCGCTGGACGCCATGAGCACTACGCGCTGGCTGATACGGTCGGTAACCATACTGATATACAGTTCTTGCTTGATGTCGGCACCTTCTTCGACCAGCAAACGACGTACTTTCTGACCTTCCGGACCAGTCTGATGCGTGACCAGCTGCATGCCCATGATGGCATTGGCGTATTCTTTGACCTGCTCCAGGGTTTTAGCGACTTTCACGCCGCCGCCTTTACCACGGCCACCGGCATGAATCTGTGCCTTGACTACCCATACCGGGCCGCCCAGGGTTTCTGCTGCCTTAACGGCATCTTCCACCGTCATACACGGAATTCCGCGTGGCACTGTCACTCCGAATTTACGGAGAATTTCTTTTCCCTGATACTCATGGATTTTCATGCGATTTCCCTTCAGACGCTTTTGTAATGAATTAAATTAAAAAAATGACCATGCAAATTGAACTACTGCTATTCCGACTGCTCCGGCTGTTTAACCCAGCGCGGATAATATGCTGCCACTGCGCCGCCATCGAGCTTTAGGGCATGACAGCGATTTAACTGAAACGGTTGTTGTTGATTCTGCACATGTTCACTGCCGAGTTCATTGACACTGACCACATGACCGGCAAAGGCCTGTACCGCTGCCGTTGGTAAAATTTGCGCCAGTTCGGTCAGGTGGGTGCAACCGCGATTGCCGCCCATACGCACACCAACTTCATGGCGAAACTGCTTGAGCAGATTCAACCCCACCAGCTTAGTGTAGTCGGGAGTGATGGCATTGCAATGACCGGGATAGGGATTAGCGGCAGAAACCGCTTCCACGGCCACGATATCCATGACGGAATTAATGCAAATCCGCAATCCGAGATCGTGGATAGGCTCGCCCGCAGGACGTACACCTGAGGCTAAATGGGTGTCGGTGCTTTTAAAATCCTGGATACGCGCTTCGATATCCCACAGCTCATCCTCGCGGGCATAGGCGTCGATATGAATAATGCGGCTGTGCTGTAACACACGGCGGGAGCTGGGTGGTGAAAAAAACATGGAGAGCCGGGCTGTATTCTACTAATAAGTTCTTATTAGACTAGGTTCAAAAAAGCCGCATCGCGTCGTTGGCGCAGTTTCTACGCTAACAGCCGCTCTTGCGGCACTGCAAAATATCCGGCGATTTTAACACAGCTGCACTGGTCGCTGCAGTTTTCTGCGCTGCGGATTTTTTGCGACTCCCCCTGAATGTAGGGTGTACGGGATATTGTGTTTGAACTGACAATTCAACTGTGGTTATCCACAGTGACTCGTTTTTATTGAAAAAGTTATCTTTTTGACTCTTATTAACCCCAATGCACATGTCAGTGCAGTTCATTTTAAAAGGAAATAGCATGCTCCCACCATCAGCATCAACAACATCACCACCACCACCAACATCAACACCACAAAAAACATTATCACGAAGCAATTCAGTGCCGCACTTATCTTCAAGAAAAACGCATTCTCAAACATATTCAAGCGACCCTCGCTCACCAATAACAAATCCATTTAATGATTCTATTGAAGTAGAATATCCGCGAAGTTTAGAATCCGGCAACTTGCGTGCCTTACCGCCTAACAGGGGAGTTTTATCCAAAATTGCCTCCTATATATTCAGCTGCTCCGGAGTCGCGGTAGCTCTGGGAACGGCGGCGCTTATTGTTGCGGGCGCACTGCTTACTTCCTCGGTTATTGGTGCCCCTGTCGGCATTCCCATGCTCATTGCCGGGGGTGGATTGATTGGCATGGGCATCGCCGGATCCATTGGCGGCATGGCGTATGCACATTATCCGCCGCAAATGCCATATCAAGCGGTGTAATTTGACCTTGTTTGCTCCTTAAATTGCTTGTTCTTTAAATGGGAAAAATTTGATTTTTTCCCATTTTTTATTTCTGCCTAACACTGACCACTTATTCCCCAAAAATAGCTGCCTGCGCACAAAACCTCATTCATTCTGCTGATGCTATTTAGCGGAATTCCACAATAGATCACTACCACAGAAAATTATAAAATTTAAATAAATGAAAGGAATGAAATGAGTATCAGCAACCAAAATCAACTGAGTGACTTAGCTGTCATTCTGATGCAACAACAAGGTCTGCTATTTACTAATACCGATGAAGCGGAACACTGCAAATTAGGACTCGTACAGGAACTGGGCGACATTACTGCGCACGCGCAGATATTTTTTGTCGAAGGCTTGCAGTTATTAAACCAGCTGAATCAGCCCATTATCAAAGCTACGGTGCAACAATTGCTGGCGCATCCGGATTCGTATGAGGAGCTGCAGAAAATACAGCAATCGGCAGTGCTCAACGAACCTAAAACGCAGAAATTGTTTTATGAAGCGGTGAACAGTTTTTATGACTGCGGCGATACTCACCGCGAACAATGTGTTACCAGCGTTTTACTGGTACTGTTTCCATTCAACCCACAGTCCTATATCTATTTTGCCACGCTGATCTGGCGTCAGTGTGGCATCGCTGCTGCAGCCGCGTTCTATCATCAATTTGCTGAGGGGTTAAAAAATCCACTACTGGATTATTTTGCCGCTGATTGCCTGCAAAAAAATGGCGAAAAATCCAAGGCCAAAATTCTGTGCCAGCGCGCACTGGCGACGATAGATACCACAAATGATTATCATGAGCTGTTGCCTCAATTGCAGAATTTACTCACGCACTGTGGTTGAATTTATTTACTTAATTTAATGACAGAGCAAGTTAGTTTTTTATACTTTACTAATTAAACTTTAAAGGAAAATATCATGCCCCAAGCTATCACCGCCTCGAACGATGAAATTATTATTTCAACTGTTAAAAGTGAGGAGGTTTGCCCTCAATTTATTCACTATCAACCGCCAAACCTTACGGTTTTAGAAAAAGTACTTAGTTTTTTACATATTCAACCAACCCAGCAGAATAAAAATGTGGCACGCTGTGCTCTTTCCCTCGCGGGATTAGCACTTGCTGCGGCAGGCATTGCAATCACTGTTGCAACCGCAGGTATTGCTGCCGTTGTGAGCGGCATTGTTATGCTCGTTGTTGGCGCTATATTTTGTGTTGTTTTCGCGCCTAAAAAATAAACTTTACTATGCAACCAGCTTTAGGTGGCCACTAAAAGCATAAGGTGAATGGAGCAGCCAGTACCAACTGACTCATACAGACAGAGCAACCGTGTTAAATTAATCAACCGACTGTATCTCGCCTCGCATGGCAATGCGGATGGCATGCGAAGAAAAGCCGCGCTGAGCTAAAAAGCGGATTTGTTTAGCACGCTGTTCCGGAGATAAGGGAACTGCGTCATCCACATGATGGGCAAATTTTTTGTGCCACACTGCACAGGCGCGGGCGACTTCGGACTCGGCCAGTTCGGCTTTGCTTTGCGACATCAGTTCGGGTGCCAGGCCATGGGTTTGCAGTTCGGCCATGATCCGGTTGCTGCCATAACTGGCGGCACGGCGACGCACCAGAGCTTCGGAAAAACGTTCACTCGATAAAAACCGCGCCTGTTCCAAAAAATCCAGCAAGGCTTCCACATCGTCCTCTTCCTGCGCGTAACGGGAGAGCTTGCGAGCTAACTCAAGCCGACTGTGTTCGCGCAGGGACAGGTACTGTAGCGCCCTATTCTTTAGACTGAGCTTTGCTTGCTTTGACGGCATTGACCGGGCTTTCATCGGAATCGGCGGCGGCAGCGGCGGCTAATTTGGCAGCGGCGGCTTTGGATAACTTGGGTTCAACAATCGCAGGCAAGAGCGGTACGCCCAGATGTTGACGCACTTTATTTTCAATTTCACGCGATAAGGCCGGGCGTTCTTTGAGGTAGGTGCGGGCATTGTCTTTACCCTGACCGATGCGTTCGCCGTTATAGCTGTACCAGGCACCGGCTTTTTCAACGATTTTGGCGTCCGAGCCAAGGTCGAGGATTTCACCTTCGCGCGAAGTACCTTCGCCGTACATGATGTCAAAGTGGGCTTCTTTGAAGGGAGGCGCAACTTTGTTTTTGACGACTTTGACTTTGGTTTCATTGCCAATGACTTCTTCACCCGATTTGATGCCACCGGTGCGGCGGATATCAAGACGCACAGAGGCGTAAAACTTGAGCGCATTGCCGCCGGTGGTGGTTTCGGGATTGCCGAACATGACGCCGATTTTCATGCGGATCTGGTTAATGAAAATCACCAGTGTATTGGTACGATTGATGCTGCCGGTGAGTTTGCGCAATGCCTGTGACATTAAACGGGCTTGCAGGCCGGGCAGTGAAGCACCCATGTCGCCTTCGATTTCTGCCTTGGGGGTGAGTGCAGCCACGGAATCGATGACGATTAAATCAATACTGCCGGAGCGCACCAGTGCATCGGTGATTTCCAATGCCTGTTCGCCCGTGTCTGGCTGAGAAATCAGCAGATCGGACAGGTTGACGTCGAGTTTTTGGGCATAGCCGACATCGAGTGCGTGTTCGGCATCGATAAAGGCACAAGTGCCGCCGAGTTTTTGCATTTCAGCAATAACTTGCAGGGCGAGTGTGGTTTTTCCTGAGGATTCTGGTCCGTAGATTTCCACTACCCGGCCGCGTGGCAAGCCACCAACGCCTAAGGCGATGTCCAGACCCAGAGAGCCGGTGGACACCACGGAGACTTCTTCCACCACTTCGCCGTCAGCCATGCGCATGACGGAACCTTTGCCGAACTGTTTTTCAATCTGTGCCAGAGCAGCAGCGAGGGCTTTGGCTTTTTCTGCCGTTGGGAGTGGTTTTCTATCGTCCATGATATCTTTCTGCAAATAATTAGGTGGTGGTTCAACACAGGTCAGACAGGTTTTATTGCGATTGGTTGTATTCTACTGCAAAATTTAACTACTGTATAAAAAAACAGTGAAAAAGTGAAAAAAATCTAAAACTGTTGCTGCGATGCTTAAAACGCCCTAGACTTGATTTCAACAATGCAACTTTTCTATTGGGAAATGATGTCATGCGTATTTTACTGGCGGAAGACGACAGCGTTCTGGCCGATGGCCTGACCCGCTCACTGCGGCAATCCGGCTATGTGACTGACTGTGTCGATAATGGAATGGCGGCCGATACGGCGCTGTCGACTCAGGATTTTGATTTACTGATTCTCGATCTGGGCTTGCCGAAAATGTCCGGACTCGATGTGCTCAAGCGTTTGCGGGCGCGAAATTCGCATCTGGCGGTACTGATTCTCACCGCAGCGGATTCGATCGAGCAGCGGGTGCGCGGACTCGATCTGGGTGCAGATGATTATATGGCCAAGCCGTTTTCACTGTCCGAGCTCGAAGCCCGGGTGCGGGCGCTGACGCGGCGCGGTGCCGGTGGCGGACCGACCATGATCGCGCATGGCCCGCTTAATTTTGATCAGGTCGGGCGTATTGCCTATATCAATGATCAGGTGCTCGATCTGTCGGCGCGTGAAGTCGGCTTACTCGAAGTGTTGTTACAGCGCACCGGGCGACTGGTTTCCAAGGATCAGTTAGTAGATCATTTGTGTGAATGGGGTGAGGAAGTCAGCAATAACGCCATTGAAGTGTATGTGCATCGGCTGCGTAAAAAAATCGAAATCGGCGGCATCCGCATCGCTACCGTGCGTGGTTTGGGCTATTGCCTGGAAAAATTCAATGCCCCCGCTGCCGTCTAAACTACTCTCCACCCAGCCGGAAGAAGACCGCAAACGCTCGCTGTTCGGAGAAATTCTCGACTGGATTTTGGCGCCACTGCTATTGCTGTGGCCAATGAGTATTGCGATTACGTATCTGGTAGCGAAATCGATTGCCAATCATCCGTTTGATCGTGCACTTGAAGACAAGATTCTGCTGCTCTCGCAACAGCTCAAACAAAGCAATGGCACGGTGGTGTCTCAACTGTCGGCAGCCGAAAATCGTTTATTGCGTGCCGACGCCCAGGATACGATTTATTTTCAGTTGAGCGATTCGCACCGCACCATTGTCGATGGTGATCGCGATTTCCCGTCCCTGCTGACTACCGCCTTTACCACCGAGCCGCAGTTTCGCTATGCCAGCATGCATGGTGCGGAAATTCGTATTGCGGCGCGTTATGTGGTGTTGAACAATGGGATGCCGCCGGTGTTGATTCAGGTGGGTGAAACGCTGGAAAAACGTTCGCAGCTGGCCAATGACATTATCAAAGGGGTGATTTTCCCGCAATTTATTATTTTACCTATTGGTCTGACATTGATCTGGCTGGCACTGACGCGCGGACTCACGCCGTTACTGGAACTGCAACAGCGTATCCGTTCACGTAAATCGGATGATCTGAGTCCGATTATTTCCGGACAAATTCCGGAAGAAATTTTGCCGCTGGTGGATTCGTTTAATGAAATGCTCGAACGACTGTCGTTATCTATCGGTATCCAAAAACGCTTTATTGCCGATGCGGCGCATCAAATGAAAACCCCGCTGGCCGGCATGCGCATGCAATCGGAACTGGCGTTGCGACATACCGATCAGGCTGAAATTCACCGCTCACTGCTGCAACTGGCCAAAAGTTCTGAAGCCGCCACCCATCTGGTGAATCAGTTGCTATCGCTGGCGCGGGCGGAAAATCTCAACGCCACCCATCGGATCGAGCTCGATTTGACTGCACTGGCTCGGACCGTGGCGTCGGAATGGGTGCCGAAAGCATTACAGGCGCATATTGATCTGGGGCTGGAAGTGCCGGATCATGCCGTGCTTATTATGGGCAACAGCATCATGTTGCGCGAACTGATCAACAATCTGATCGATAATGCGCTGCATTACACACCGGCAGAAAAAAGTGTCACGCTGCGCATCCGTCAGCTGGGCAAGCATGCGCTGCTGGAAGTGGAAGATCAGGGGTTGGGAATTAATCCGGCCGAGATTGCGCATATTTTTGAGCGCTTTTATCGCATCCTGAATAATCAGGTCGAAGGCAGCGGCCTGGGTCTGGCGATTGTGCGCGAAATCGCCCAGCAGCACCAGGCCGAGATCAGCGTCGAAGCCATGCACCCCGGCACCCTGTTTCGACTGACCATTCCTCTGAGTAGCGACTATCATGGCGACTCCTGACTTGTTGTGGCGCCGCACCCGGCGTTTCACTGTGCTGCTGTTTTTGCTGTGGCTCATTCCCACGTTTGTGGTGATTTTTTTCGCGCGTGAATTAAATCACCTCACCCTATTTGGCTGGCCGCTTTCGTTTTACATGGCGGCTCAGGGGTTGACGCTGCTGTATGTGGTGCTCGTTGGTCTGTATGCCTGGTATATGAATCGCATGGAGCGCAGATGAAGCAAAAGCTCTTCAGCCAGCGACTGCGGCGTTATTACACCTGGTACACACTGTGTTTTGTGGCGTTTCTGATTTTGCTGGGCTTACTCGAACGCGCAGGTGTGCCACGGGTCTGGATCGGGTATT
Organism: uncultured Oxalobacteraceae bacterium; assembly: GCA_903862415.1. Classification (GTDB taxonomy): domain Bacteria; phylum Pseudomonadota; class Gammaproteobacteria; order Burkholderiales; family Burkholderiaceae_D; genus Solimicrobium. The sequence goes on from CAIOYD010000066.1 coordinate 31,874, forward strand.
TATTTATTTTCTCGACCATCATGGTGTATGCCGGTATCGGGATCATTTCACGCACGGCTGATATTTCCGAATATTACGTGGCCGGACGAAGGGTGCCAGCGCTGTTCAATGGCATGGCCACTGCTGCTGACTGGATTTCTGCCGCCAGTTTTATCAGTCTGGCGGGCGGGCTGTATTTGCAGGGTTTTGAAGGGCTGGCGTATATCATCGGCTGGACCGGTGGTTTTTGTCTGGTTGGCTTGCTGATTGCGCCCTATCTGCGTAAATTTGGTCAATACAGTCTGGCCGATTTTCTGGGCACGCGTTTTCAGAATGAGCACTATCCGAATGCAGTGCGGATTCTGGCGGTGATTGCCACCATGCTGATTTCATTTATTTATGTGGTGGCGCAGATTTATGGTGTCGGGCTGATTGCATCACGGTTTACTGGCGTGGATTTTTCGGTGGGGATTTTTCTCGGTCTGGCCAGTATTCTGGTGTGTTCATTTTTAGGTGGTATGCGCGCCATTACCTGGACGCAGGTGGCACAGTATATTGTGATTCTGCTGGCGTATATGATTCCGGTGGTCTGGCTGTCAGTCAAACATACCAACGATCCGTTTCCTGCTTTTGCTTATGGGCAGACGCTATCGGCATTGAGTGCGCAAGAAGAAAAAATCAACCACGATCCCAAAGAATTGCAGGTGCGCGCACTTTACCGGCAGCGAGCCGATGAGTTTGCGCTCAAGATTACCCAGCTGCCGGGGTCCTGGATTAAAGGGCGGGAAGACTTGCAGGCCAGACTGACGCAACTGCTGGGCAGCAATGCCTCCCTGATCGAAATTCGTGCAGCGCAAATTGCGCTCGAACAGTATCCCAAAGTCGCTGATGAGGCGCGCCAGAAATGGCAGGCGGCCCGTAACAGTAATCTGGCACGTTCACTGCCGGTAACCGCCCATACCGAGCCATTTCCGGGACAGACGCTGGAAGAGTCGAACATCAAACGGAACAATTTTTTAGCACTGGTGTTTTGTTTAATGCTGGGCACGGCTGCCATGCCGCATGTGTTAATCCGCTACTACACCACACCCTCGGTAGCGGAAGCACGCACCTCGGTGTTCTGGTCGCTGTTTTTTATCATGCTGATCTATATTACGATTCCGGCGCTGGCGGTGTTGGTGAAGGTGGATATTTATAGTTCACTGGTAGGCAGTGAATATGCACGTTTGCCGGAATGGGTTTCTTACTGGGCCAGCGTGGACAAGGTCACGCCGCTGATTTCGATTCAGGATTTAAATCACGATGGGATAGTGCAACTGTCCGAAATCATGATAGATGGTGACATGGTGGTGCTGGCGACGCCGGAAATTGCCGGTTTGCCGTATGTGATTTCCGGTCTGATTGCCGCCGGTGGTCTGGCCGCTGCGCTGTCAACGGCGGATGGTTTATTGCTGGCGATGTCGAATTCGCTGTCGCACGATATTTACTACAAAATTCTGGCGCCGCAGGCATCTACCCATCAACGGGTGACGAGCTCGAAACTGGTGCTGTTGGTGATGGCACTGGTAGCGGCCTGGGTGGCTTCGTTGAAACCAGCAGGGATTTTGTCGATAGTCGTGGCGGCGTTTTCGCTGGCCTGTTCATCGCTGTTTCCGGCACTGGTGTTGGGGGTTTTCTGGAAACGCGCTAATGTGCAGGGAGCGATTGCCGGCATGACAGGTGGTTTTGGGATTTGTGCGCTGTATATGCTGCAAACTTTACCGGGTTTTGGTGGCAATGAAGCGCATTTATGGTTTCATATTGCGCCGATTTCGGCCGGGGTTTTCGGAGTGCCGGCAGGTTTGTTGGCGATGATCGCCGTCAGTCTGTCTACTGCCAGACCGGATCAGACCAGCGCTACGCTGGTGGATCATATACGGGAGGGGTAGAGTTTACCGGTCCCGAAAATAATAACAGGCCCCACACAGCAGCACACCAACCACATACAGCAACCAGGTGGAAGAAACCGCATACGGATAGAGCATCAGTGCAACGCCGAGCCATTTGGGATAGTTGCGCTGTTTCTTTCTGCCGTAACGCCAGGCGACATAGCCAATAATGCCGAACACCAGCGCACCAAAAATGTACGCCGGGGTTGGCAACACCAGTCCCATGGCTTCTAAGGTTTCCAGTTCATCCATGGGTTATGGCTTTCGAAGCAGATGCAGGTCAGATGACCTGGGTTTGGGCTTCATCACCTACGCGGGCGCGGATGGAACCAATTTGCCAAACTTGTTCACCGGCGGCAGTGAGCTGTGCCAGTGCTGCGGCGGCATTTTCTTGAGCCACGATGACGACCATGCCGATACCGCAGTTAAAGACGCGGTGCATTTCTGCATCGGCGACATTGCCGTGTTGCTGCAGCCAGGTGAACAGCGGTGGCATAACCCATTGGGAATGATCCAGAATCGCAGTGAGTTGCTTGCCCAGTACGCGGGGTACGTTTTCGACCAGACCGCCACCGGTGATGTGGGCCATACCTTTGACTTCGAGCGACTCGATCAGTGCGAGTAACGGTTTGACGTAAATCCGTGTCGGTGCCATGAGGACATCGGCCAGAGGTTGGCCATGAAAGTCGCCATTCAGATCAGGCTGGGCGACTTCAATAATTTTGCGTACCAGTGAATAACCGTTGGAATGCGCGCCGGAGGATGCCAGACCGAGCACCACATCGCCGGGAGTGATTTTGGAACCGTCGATGATTTTTGATTTTTCTACTGCGCCGACCGCAAAACCGGCCAGATCGTATTCGCCATCCGGATACATGGATGGCATTTCGGCGGTTTCACCACCGATCAGGGCACAACCGGCCTGTTCGCAACCCAGAGCCACGCCTTTAATAACGTCCGCCGCCGCAGCCACATTCAATTTGCCGCAGGCAAAATAATCGAGAAAAAATAACGGCTCTGCACCCTGCACCAGAATATCATTCACACTCATGGCCACCAAATCAATACCAACGGTGTCATGGCGGTTTAAGTGAAAAGCCAGTTTAAGTTTGGTGCCCACGCCATCGGTCCCGGCGACGAGCACCGGTTCACGGTATTTTTTACTGACTTCAAACAGTGCGCCAAAGCCACCTATGCCAGCGAGCACGCCTTCACGCATGGTGCGTTTGGCATACGGTTTAATCACGTCGATCAAGGCATCACCGGCATCAATATCAACACCGGCGTCACGATAGGAAAGGGAAACTTTAGAGGATGTAGTCATGTTATCTGGCTAAGTATTTGGGAAGGTAACAGTAAAAATAGCAGGAAAAGCGTCACTATCGGGTAAAATCCGGTGCTTGGGATATTGAATGCAAGCTGCCCTGAAAACGCCATTTTAACAAATCGCTCCTGATTCACCTATTGATTCACACAAAAGAAATCCAAACAGCGCCAAACAAGCGGTAAATTTCTGGAAAATTCCTTAATGACCTTTACTAAAGAACAATTTCAAACCGCAATCTGGCTGCTTGTCGGCATTGCCATGGTGCTGTTGCTGGTGATTCTGGGGCCGGTACTCATGCCGTTTGTGACTGGCGCCATCATTGCTTACATGCTCAATCCACTGGTGGACCGGTTGTGTCATATCAAAATCGCCCGACGTACGCTACCGCGCTTTATCGGCGTATTGATCGCCATGTTGCTGCTGCTAGCCAGTATCCTGGCGCTCTCGCTGATCGTGTTGCCACTGATGCAAAATGAAATCCCGCTGCTGGGTGAACAGATTCCGCGTTTTCTGGATCAGCTCAATGCGTATCTGGCACCACGGCTGCTGGAATATAACATCCAGATTCAACTCGACAGTGACAGCGTCAAGCAGATGCTGTCACACCGACTGGCTCAGAGCAGCCAAAAAATCACTGCCGGAATACTGGAATCGGTCAAGGTTGGCGGCACTGCAGTGATTGGCCTGATTGCCAACATCCTGCTCATTCCGATGGTAATTTATTATCTTCTGGTTGACTGGCATGCCATTATCAAACGCCTGCATCTGTCAATTCCGCGCCGCTGGGTAGGAAAAACCACCGACCTGATCAAAGAAACCGATAATTTACTGGCCCAATATCTGCGCGGCCAGTTACTGGTGATGCTGGTACTGGCGGCATATTATTCGTGCGCGCTTACGCTGGCGGGATTCTCGGTGGCGCTGCCGGTCGGGATTCTGACTGGACTGCTGGTGTTTATTCCCTATCTCGGTTTTGGTTTCGGTTTATGTCTGGCGATTATCGGCGCCGTGCTGCAAAATGATCCGCTGCACGGGCTGTTGATGATAGCTATTATTTACGGCACAGGTCAGATCATGGAAGGGTTTTATCTGACCCCGCGCCTGGTGGGCAAACGTATCGGCCTGCCGCCGCTGGCGGTGATTTTTGCCTTGCTGGCGTTTGGTCAGTTGTTTGGTTTTATCGGTGTTCTGCTGGCGCTGCCGGCTGCTGCCATTACGTCGGTCGCCTTTAAACATGTGCGCGCACTCTACTATCAAAGTTCTTTTTATACGGCCTCATGAAGCAACTGCTGCTCGATATTGATGCGGAACATCCGCATACCCTGGATACGTTTGTCGTTGGTCAGAATGCCGAAGCGGCTCATCTGTTGCGCCTGTTCGCCCAGCGCCAGTCCAGCAGCTACGGCGAACGTGCAGTCTATCTGTGGGGCGAAGCCGGTGCCGGTAAATCGCATCTGCTGCAGGCGCTGGCTTTTGATGCTGCCGCCCGCTATATTCCGGCAGACGCACCGCTGGAAGCGTTTGAATATAGCCCCGGAATCAACCTGTATCTGCTCGATGACTGCCAGCAGATTCCCGCCGAAGCTCAGATTGCTGCCTTTAATCTGTTTAATCAGGTCAAGGAACATCAGGCTTTTTTTATCGCCGTCGGCGCACTGCCTCCGGCGATTCTGGATGTGCGCGAAGATTTGCGCACCCGACTTGGCTGGGGGCTGATTTATCAGCTGCACGGCCTGACCGATGAAGATAAAATCGCCGCGCTCGAAGGCACTGTGGCCGCTCGCGGCATAACGATTCCGGCCGGGGTGCTGCCGTATCTGATCACTCACTTCCGCCGCGATATGCCGTCGCTCTCAGCCATGGTCGAAACGCTGGTGACTGTATCACTCGAAACCAAGCGGCCGATTACCCTGCACCTGCTGCGTGAAGTGATGCAACTCCAGAACAGCTATGCCAATTAATCCAACGATGCCGACCATGACACCATCACGTTTAGCCATTTTTGATCTCGATCACACCTTGCTGCCTATCGATTCAGATTATGAATGGGGACAGTTTTTATGTCGCATCGGCGCCGTAGATGCGACCTGGTTCGCACAGCGCAATGACGATTTTTACCGTCAATATCAGGCCGGTTGTCTCGATGCCCGGGAATATCTTGAATTTGCTCTCGGTACACTGGCGCAGTTTACACCCTCACAACTGACCCAGATGCACGCCCAGTTCATGCATGAAGTCATCGAGCCGGCGCTGTTACCGGCGGCGCGAGCACTGCTGGCACAGCATGCGCACGATCTGGTAATGATCATTACGGCAACTAACCGTTTTGTCACTGAACCGATAGCCCGGGCTCTGGGCGTGGCGCATTTGCTGGCTGCCAATCCGGAAATCTCCCCAGATGGTCGTTTAACAGGTAAACTGATCGGCAATCCAACTTCCGGTGCCGGCAAGGTTGAACACCTGCATGCCTGGCTGACGCAGCACCAGACTACGCTGGATAGTTTTGAGCGCAGCTATTTTTACAGTGACTCGCATAATGATATTCCCTTGCTTGAGCTTGTTAGTCATCCGGTAGCAACCAACCCGAACGCCCAGTTGTCTGCACATGCGCAGGCCCGTGGCTGGCCAATTTTAAAGATTTTCAATGATTAAACGATTAATAAAAAAGATATTCGGCGGCGGCACTGGTTCAGAGGCATCCTCAACCCAAAGTGTAGCCAAACTGAAAACTCTGACAGTCAAAGAACACCAGATCAATCCTTCACTGGTGTCAGGCAACGCCATCCGCGTAACGTCCACTTTGCAACAGGCGGGCTTTAAAGCCTTTATCGTGGGCGGTGCGGTGCGTGATTTGTTATTGGGTGTCAAACCGAAAGATTTTGATATTGCCACCGACGCCACGCCAGATCAGGTCAAGCGTTTGTTCCGCCGCGCCTTCATCATCGGCAAGCGTTTTCAGATTGTGCACGTCATGTTTGGCTCCGACCTGCTCGAAGTGACCACCTTCCGCGGCGCTTCCAGTGATGGCGCGCCCAAGGATGAATTTGGCCGGGTACTGCGCGACAACACCTTTGGCGAACAACCAGAAGATGCCACCCGACGCGACTTCACTATCAATGCCATGTATTACGATCCGGCCAGTCAGACGGTGCTCGATTACCACGGCGGCATGGCTGACATCCGAAAAAAAACTCTGCGCATTATCGGTCAGCCGGAAGCCCGTTATCGCGAAGATCCGGTACGCATGTTACGGGTGGTGCGCTTTGCGGCCAAGCTGCAGTTTGAGATTGCGCCAGGTACGCGCGCACCAATCCGTCTGATGGCGCCGCTGATCGACAATGTACCAACGGCACGGGTATTTGATGAAATGCTCAAATTGCTTAGCAGCGGTCATGCGCTGGCCTGTCTGAAACAGTTACGTCACGAAGGCTTGCATCACGGCCTGCTGCCCTTGCTCGATGTGGTGCTGGAACAGCCACTGGGGGCGCGCTTTGTCACGCTGGCCTTAAACAATACCGATGAACGGGTCAGACAGGGTAAAACCATTTCGCCGGGATTTTTATTTGCCGCACTGCTGTGGCATCAGGTACTGGAAAAATGGCAGGCCTATGAAGCCACGGGTGAACCCGCGATTCCGGCCCTGCATCTGGCAGCCGACGATGTGCTGCAAACCCAGACCGAATCACTGGCACTGCAACGCCGCATCGGCACCGACATGCGCGATATCTGGGCCATGCAGCCGCGTTTTGACCGCCGCATCGGCAAGACACCGTACAAACTCATCGAACACCCGCGCTTCCGTGCCGGACTGGATTTCCTGATTTTGCGTGCGGCCTCCGGCGAAATTGAACAGGAATTGGCCGACTGGTGGACTGATTTTCTGGCCGCTGATGCGGTCGGGCGCGAAACTCTGCTGGCAGCCAAGCCACGGATGAACAAAAAACCTGCGCCTAAAAAAACTGCCCATTCTGCTGCACAGTCAGCCGCGCAGTCAGCAGCAACGGAAGCAGAAGCCGAAATGCCAGCCGCGGTACCAAAAAAACGCCGTCGCCGCACCAGAAAACCGGCCGCAGAATAAGTCATGCCAGGGATGATTGCCTACATCGGTCTGGGTGCCAATCTGGGTCAGGCACAGGTAACCCTGATGGCCGCACTGGCAGCGCTCGCGCAACTGCCAGATACCAGTCTGATTGCCCATTCCAGCCTGTATGCTTCAGCACCGGTTGATGCCACTGGTGAAGATTATGTGAATGCAGTGGCGCAATTACACACCCAGTTAGCGCCCGAAGCCTTGCTCGACTCCCTGCAAACCATCGAACTTCAGTTCGGCCGCGTGCGCAGTTACCAGAATGCACCGCGTACGCTCGATCTGGATCTTTTACTTTACGATCAACAAATCATTCATACCCCCCGCCTGCAGATACCCCATCCACGTATGCATCAACGCGCCTTTGTGCTGTTGCCCTTGCTGGAAATAACCGCCGACAGCGTTATTCCCGGGCACGGTAGCGCCAGCGCATTTTTATCAGCGCTGCAAACACAAGTTGTGCGCAAAATTAGCTAAAAATTGACCAGCGGCATGTTTTGGCTGATCAGCGGAATTGGCGTTTTTCGCTGATCACGGTATATTAGTGTTATACGGTAACTATTGTTATTTTGTTATCAGCAATTCAACCTGACACTACAGGAAACATCCATGTCTTTTCTTTTACATTCATCACAGCGAAAAACTTTCCCGGTCCGAATGGCAGCGGGTGGCTTTTCCTTGATTGAATTGCTCGTTGCCCTGACCATCGGCATTATTCTGGTGGGTATTGCGGCACCACAATTTTCCGCCATCATGCAAAAGCAGCAGGCAAGCTCTGAAATAAACAATTTACTCAATGATATGCAATATGCCCGTTCGGAAGCGATTAAACAGGGGCAGTTAGTCACCTTATGCGCTTCCAGTAATGGCACCAGCTGCTCTGCTGCAACCACATGGCAGGCCGGATGGATTATTTTCTCCAATATCAGCAACCTATCCCCCGCCGCCTTCACCAATGGCACCGATGTGCTGTTGCGCAAGCAGGCGAAATTTACCACTACCGACACGCTCACATCGAGCCCGGTACTGAGTGCAGTCACTTATAACCGGGATGGCTTCGGAATGAATTTCAGTTCCACCACCGGAGAGCTGTTTACCCTGCACAGCCTGACTGCCTCGACCAACTCAACCAAATGCCTGTGGCTCGATTCTCTGGGGCGTCAAACTGTGCAAAAGGCAGGCGCTGCTGCCCTGACCGGACAAGGAACGAACAAATGCGTATAACACAACGCCCCTATGCCAGACAGTTGGGTGTGAGTCTGATTGAAGTGCTGATTGCGATTTTAATTATTGCCGTCGGCGTACTCGGCATCGCCAAAATGCAGGCTCTGTCGATTTCCAGCAGCCAGGTTTCCGGCGGCCGTGGTTTGGTAGCGTTGCAGGCCAGCAGTCTGGCAGCACTATTTCACAGTAATAGAGGTTACTGGCAAACTTTCTCTCCCGGCTTGCCTCCTTGCAGCAATACTGCCGGATGTACACTGACAGGCAGCTCAACCACCCAGTTTGGAGCCGTACCCGCATCCTGCACAGTCGCGACTCCCTGTCTTTCATCGTCCATAGCAGCACTGGAAATCAACAACTGGATGGCAAATATTAATAAGCAGGTGCCTAGCTACTCTGCCAACATCAGTTGCGCCAATGGCACGACCTTGCCGACCAATTGCACCATCGCGATCAGCTGGCTGGAAAAACAACAGGGTGGCAACAGCACCACGGCAGCGCTGGCATCCACAACGGCGACCAAACAAACCTATTTCTTATACGTGCAGCCATGAAATCATTGAACCCGTTATCCCGCTGTCCATCTCCGAGAACAGCTCAGTCCGGCTTCAGTCTGGTGGAGTTGATGGTGGCTGTCACCATCGGTTTGTTTATCACGCTGGGCCTGAGTCAGATTTTTATCAACATGTACAGCACCTCCCAATCGCAAAGCTCCCTGTCGCAGTATCAGGAAAATCAGCGTCTGGCTCTGGTGATGCTGATGAATACGGTTGAACTGACCGGCTACACAGCAGGTATTCCAACGAGCTTAACGCCAGCCGTCACTGCCTTGCCAGCCGTCACCAATGCTGATACTTCCACTTTTACTCCGGGCGCCGGCATAGTTGGCACCGGGGCTGGTACCGGGACTGGCAGCACCAGCGACACACTTAATGTGTATTTTCAGTCTGCCGGTTCCAACCTGGATCAGATTATCAACTGTCAGGGCGGCAGTGCTTCGGCCTCCACGACCACCACCTTCATCAACAGTTTTTCAATTAACGCTAATAATCAATTGGTTTGCACCGTGACCACCAATGGTGGAGCACCCAGTTCAGCACTGGTACTGGCTAACAATGTGACCTCGATGTCGATCATGTATGGCGTGGATACGACCAACAGCAAGACCACTAACGCCTATCTGACCGCTGCGGACGTCACTACGGGCGCGATGTGGATGAATATCCGCACGGTGCAAGTCACACTCAATTTCTGTACCGCCAACGTACTCAATCCGGCCGCTGCTTACACCTCCACCTGCCCGACAACGCCGTGGGTACAAACGATTAATTTAATGAGTAAGACATGATGGAACGACTATCCCAGCCAACTAAGCAAAACGGTATTGCTCTCATATCGAGCCTGATCATCATGCTGTTGATGACGGTTGTGGCCCTGAGTCTGATGCGCGGCACCAGCCTGTTTGAAAAAATTGCCGGCAATACCCGTGAAAAACAGCGTGCCTTCCAAAGTGCCCAGGATGCATTGCAGTTCGCCGAATTCTGGCTGCAACAAACAGCCACCCCCACTGCGCTGACTGGCGCTGCCTGTTCGAGCACCTTAACGAGCATACAGGTTTGTACCGGCACCGGTTCCGATCCGGGAACGCTACTGTCAGCCATTTATGCTCTGCCGTCCTATTCCGGTTACAAACCGCCTTCGATGACGGTCGCTTCCGGCGGCGGCCTGAGTGCCAGTGGTGACGTGAATTATTCGAAGAACCCCAGTATTTACATCAACCCCCTTGGCACGATCAACAGCCAGCCGGTGTTCCGGATTACCGCGATAGGCTATGCCGGCAGTGGCGGAAAAAATGGCACTGTTGCGGTCGTGCAGAGTATTTTTGCCGTGACCGGCGGCGGCTCCAGCGGCAACAGCGGCGGTGGCAACACCAACACGAATCAGGCATCGACCGGTACCAATATCGGCGGGGCATAATTTTACATAATCACTTCACTTATCCAGAGAAGCTTGCAATACAAGAAGGAGTTAACTCAAATGAACAAGAACTCAATTACGCTGTTATGGCTGCTGGCAGGATTGCTGCCTTTGAGCGCCCATGCGCAGTTAACTGTGCAGGAAAGCTTCAACGGCAATACCACCACCAATTTATGGACTGCGCTGGGCGGCGCCTGCTTAACGGCGAGCACCAATAATGCCACCTCAGCCACCCCTCCGGCCGGTACCATCCCAGGCTGTGTGTCCGGCAATGGCGGCAATTTAAATGCCAGTAACTATTACTACAAAAACGTCAATGGCGGCAGTGTGCTCGTCGGCGGCAACAATGGCGGCAATTTGCCCGATGCCAGCGGCTCAGGTGCGCTGCGCTTAACCAACGGCGCTAACTCAAGCATGTCGGGCGCCAACGGTAATAACGAAACTGGTGCGATTGTCAGTGCCAATTCGTTTCCGAGTAATTCCGGTCTGCATATTACGTTCAACACCATTACCTGGGGCGGTAACGGCTACAACAACGGCTCAGCCAATACCGGTGCCGATGGTATGGCTTTCTTCCTGCTCGATGCCTCGTTATTTTCCACCACAGGAACGGGCGACAATACGGTTTTCAATGTAACCAAAACCGGCTCCTTCGGTGGCGCTCTGGGTTATGATTGCTCACCTGGAAAATCTCCCGCTGACGGTTTCAAAGGCGGCTATATCGGCTTGGGTATTGATGAATACGGCAACTTTGCCAACAAGGGCGATAATGGCCGCTCCTACGATCCGCTCTCGCCTGGTTTTGCTTACAACACCATTACTTTGCGCGGCTCAGGCAATATTACCTCGACGCGCTTTCCGGTGGATTCCAACGACAATGCGACCGGTGTCAATCCGGGCGCGGGTCCGATAGTCTCCACTGCCAACGTCTGTAAATACGGATTCTATACCACGTCGAATACACCGACCGTCACCAGCAGCTCTGCCGCAGGAAGTTTTTCCAGCGGCAGCACTGGAACGACGACGTCCTACAATACGACGGCACTGACCTATACAGTTACGGTTAAAAGCAACAATACTGACTCCAACGGCGTCAAGACCAAAATCACCCAGACTTCGGTCTACCCGATACAGATGGTGCGCGATTACGACATCATTGCGGTCAAACCATTGATTCCAGGAAATAATATTTACAATCAAGAATCCATTGCCAAGCCTACCCGTCTGGCTGCGGTGCCGATTTCGTACACCATCAACATCACCAGTACCGGTAAAATCAGTATCAGCTATTCCTACAATGGCGGCGTCAATACTACCGTCATCAATAGCCAGGACATTACCGATTACGCTAATTACTACAAAGGCTTGCCTGATAACTTCCTGTATGGCTTTTCAGCCGGTACCGGTGGCGGCAGTAACAACCACGAGATTACCTGCTTCAAGGCCGCGCAGATTGCCGATTCATCGAGTTCGGCCGGTGGTAACGTACCACAAAATACCAAGGTACAAAACAATCAGGGTGATCAGATTTATCTGGCATCCTACAACCCGACTACCCTGGCTGGCTCCCTGACAGCCACACCATTATCGGTGCAGCCAAACGGCTCGGTAGTGGTTGGAACGCTCAATTCCAATGGCACCATTAATCCGCACGCCACCTGGGATGCCAGTTGTGTTCTGACCGGAGCAGCCTCTTGCGCCACGACCAAGACAGCCGTCGCCGTGCAGGCGCCGAGTGCCCGCGGAATTGCTACCTGGAATGATGCCTCCAGTGCTGGTGTGCCATTCCAATGGAGTAATCTTTCCACCAATGAGCAGACCGCCCTCAACAGTGGCGACCCAAGCAATGGACTGCTGGGTCCGGATCGTGTTGATTTTCTGCGCGGCAACCGCACTAAGGAAGTCACCAATGTGTTCCGCACCAGAACTGGCGTTCTGGGTGACATCATCAATTCCAGCCCGGTATGGGTAGGAACACCGTTATCACCCTTTACGCAAAAATGGACTGATGCGATTTATGCCAGCGCCATGCCCGAAGGCAGCACTTCGTATGCTACCTTCCAGTCTAACCAGGCCAATCGCCTTAATGTAGTATATGTCGGTGCCAACGACGGCTATTTGCACGGCTTTAGCGCCGGCCAGGGTATCGGTGCTACCTTTAATCAAACCAGCAATACCGGCGCTGAAATTCTGGCCTATATGCCCAGTCTGGCCATCAACAGCATTCATGATGTCGCTTTTGGCAGTGGCGAACTGGATTACTCCGGCTTAACCTATGCCCACAATGCCTTTGTTGACGCCACTCCGGGTAGCGGCGATTTGTATTACGGCGGTGCCTGGCATACCTGGCTCATCGGTGGTCTGGGTGACGGCGGCAATATGGGCGGTGTTCTGGGCTCACCAACAGGGACAGCCTCTGGTAATATTTATGCGCTCGATATTACCAACCCAAGCTCCACCCCGACTGACAGCTCGGTCGCTGCCATGGTATTGGGCGACTGGAATTCCAGCACGATCAGCTGCGATAACGTCAGCAACTGTGGCCAATATCTGGGTAGCGTCTACGGCACGCCAATTATCCGCCGCTTACACAGCGGTAACTGGGCAGCAATATTTGGTAATGGTTTAAACAGCGCACAGGGTACTGCCGGGATTTTTGTGATGGAAGTCTCGAGCAGCTCCACCGCCACACCGCCAACCACTACTTTCCATTACTACGATACCAATGTCGGTGCAGGTAATGATCCGACTGGCCAAAATACCAGCAACGGTATTGCCTATGTCACCTCCGCTGATCTGGATGGCGATCATGTGACTGACTATGTCTATGCCGGTGACGCCTTGGGCAATCTGTGGCGTTTTGATCTGACCAGCCAGAATCCGACTAACTGGGGTAACCCGTTTGTGTTGTTCAATGGTTCAAGCTCCAGTGGTTTGCAGCCTATCACCAGCGCAGTTACTGTCAATGCGACCGTGTATGGCTCAAACACCTATATCATGATTGACTTTGGCACCGGACGTCAGTATCCACAAACGTTGGGCAGCGCCGCCGTTTATGCCACCGCCGCACAAAATATGTACGGCATTTGGGATTGGAACATGTCCAAGTGGAATACACTCAACACCAATGCTCCTTACGCCTACCTGAAAACCAGCAGCAGCCCGTTCTCAGCGAGTGCTCCTATGGGGCCGTCGAATCTGACGCAGCAGCAACTGACAGCAATCAACATTACCACCACAACCAATACCACCGGAACCTCTCAGGGCTACCAGGAAACCAATAACTTGATGTGCCTGCCCGGCGTTAGCGGCTGCTCTTCTTCCATCACCTATGGCTGGATGCTGCCCTTACCTAACTCTACTGAGCAAATTATTTATAATCCGATCACGGAGAGTGGCATCCTGTTTATCAACTCGATCATTCCGGCTGTTGTTGATAATCTGAAATGCACCATTACGGCCGCAGCTGGCTTTTCTTATGCCATCGACGCCGGCAACGGTGGCGGCAGTGTGGATGTGTTTAACAGCGCTACCGGTGAAGTATCAACAACCTCAACCCCGATTGCACCGATTGTGGGGCTGGGCTTAAATGGTGTCGGTACGCCGTACTTTGTTACTTCCGCCGATCCAAGTGGTAACACTATCAACACCATGATCACCCAAACCCAATCTGGTGTTCCGGCTTATCCACAGGTTCATATTCCCTGCAACGGACCAAACTGCAACCAATGCGTCGGCGCAAGTTGTGCAAGCAACCTCAACAACGGTTCGCGTCTGTCATGGCTGGAAATTCGCTGATCTATGGCTCACTCTTTAAACAAAGGTCATCATGGAAACTAAGTTAGCCAACACCAAACAAGCTGGTTTCACCATGCTCGAACTGATGATCGTCATCGTCATCATCGGCGTGTTAATGAGCATAGCGATTCCAGCCTACACCAGCAGCGTACAGAAATCGCGCCGCACCGACGCCAAAAATGCCCTGCTGGATCTGGCGACCCGGGAAGAAAAGTTTTACAGCGTCAATAACAAGTACACCCAGACCGCCACCGATCTGTATGGCGGCACGGTGACTTTTCCGATGAATGTGCAGACAGGCGGCACAGCCTATTACCAGGTCGATGTACCGACCCTGACCGCCGCCGGCACCACCACCTCAGCCTACTTTCAGGCCACAGCAACACCGGTTGCGCCTCAGGATACCGATGCCTGTGGAACCTTCAATCTGGACAGCCTCGGTGCCCAGGGTGCGGCGACCACCAATTGCTGGTAAACTGCTTGTTTTAGTCATTCCGGCTTCTCAGCAATCACGTTTCTCCATTCGTTTATTCCCTCAAAAGGGGAATAAACGTTTTTTGCATTTCAGGGAGATGGTGTATTACGCCTTTGGCTAATACACCCTACTTGACCGTAGCAAAAATCCCACGTAGGGTGTATTAGCCGCAGGCGTATTACACCATTTTCGGCACAGCACAGGAAAAATCATGGCCAGCTATTTACAAGATTCCAAACGCAAGCAAATCACCATCCCCGGCCTGAGCGCACTCAAAGCACAGGGGCAAAAAATCGCCATGCTGACTTGCTATGACGCCAGCTTTGCTGCACTCATGGATCGCTGCGGCGCGGATGTACTGTTAGTCGGTGATTCGCTCGGCATGGTTTGTCAGGGACAGCAATCCACCCTGCCGGTGACCATCGCTGACATGGTATATCACACTGCCAGTGTGGCGCGCGGCAACCAGAACTGTCTGATTGTGGCCGACATGCCATTTGGCAGTTACTCCACTCCGCAAATGGCCATGGACAATGCCGTGCATCTGATTCAGGCCGGTGCCCACATGGTGAAACTCGAAGGTGGTGCCTGGCTGGCCACGACGATTCAGTTTTTGACTGAAAGGTCGGTACCCGTCTGCGCACATCTGGGTCTGACACCGCAATCAGTGCATCAACTCGGTGGTTATAAAGTGCAGGGCAAAACCAGCGCAGCGGCGGATTTACTCAAAGAAGATGCCCAGGCCGTGCAGGCTGCCGGCGCCACATTGCTGGTGCTCGAAGCCATTCCCCGCGATCTGGGACTACAAGTAACTGAACTGCTCGACATCCCGACTATCGGCATAGGCGCTGGTCCGGATTGTTCCGGCCAGGTGTTGGTGATGCACGATTTGCTGGGTGTATTTCCAGGAAAAAAAGCGCGTTTTGTGAAAAATTTTATGGATGGTCAAACCAGTATCGATGCGGCCGTCAGTGCCTATGTCGGCGCGGTGAAGGATGGTAGTTTTCCCGCGCCGGAACATTGTTTTTAAAACGCCAGGCGCGCTTTATTCGTACACGGCCAGACTTTGTGCCAGATTGGCTGCCAGCATGTCGGGGCTGCTGATATTCATACCCAGATCACTGAGCAAACCATCTTCCAGACCATACACCCAACCATGTATGGTCAATTCCTGCTCA
The DNA here is from genome assembly GCA_903862415.1 of uncultured Oxalobacteraceae bacterium. Lineage (GTDB taxonomy): Bacteria > Pseudomonadota > Gammaproteobacteria > Burkholderiales > Burkholderiaceae_D > Solimicrobium. The sequence goes on from CAIOYD010000066.1 coordinate 47,844, forward strand.
CGTTCCCAGGCATCATGCACGATAGTGGTCTGGCACAGATTGACCACCTGCTCGATCACATTCAATTCACACAAGCGATTTTGTCTGACCTGGGGTGCTAACACTTCCCCCAGATAGCGCTCATGTTTTTGCTGTACGTCCTGAACATGTCGCAGCCAGTTATCCGCCAAACCAACACGCTTGCGCTGCAGTGCTGCATCCACCCCGGAACAGCCGTAATGGCCACAGACAATCACGTGCTTCACCTTGAGCACATCGACCGCAAACTGCAGCACGGATAAACAATTCAAATCCGAGTGCACCACCACGTTAGCTACATTGCGGTGAACAAATAATTCACCAGGCAACAGTCCGAGTAATTCATTGGCTGGCACACGGCTGTCCGAACAACCGATCCACAAATACTCCGGCATTTGCTGGGAAGCCAGCTTGGCAAAAAAATCCGCGTCCTGTGCGGTAATGCTTGCAGCCCATTCACGATTATTCTGAAATAACTGTTGCGGCGTTAAACCCCGCCCGGTTTTGAGGTTGACTGGACTGCTCATCGGACTCCCTGACTTGAAAGAATAGTCGCTATTGTATACTAGTAGACTGCAATGTATAAATAACATGTAATTTACCAATTCCTTCGCCCCCTCCCCTCCTGCCACCTTTCATTCTGCGCTGCATTCACAATTAAAAAACTGTTGTCATGTCATACAAATGTAATGATTTCGACATGTCGTTGAAATATTACAACTCTACGATAGCGCTTTTGTTTGAACCACTATTTACCTCGACAGGAGTTTTTTGTGAATCAGTTTAACCTCAAGCCTTGCACCCTGAATGTCATCCGCGCACTCTCAGCCATGTGCATAATTGCTCCAATCTATGCACACGCTCAACAGACTACCGACCTCGGTGTTGTTGGTGCCAGTGGTGCTGGCGCAACTAACACTGCTCCGGTAACCGAAGCCGCCAAAGCTGCGATTTCACAAGCTCCACTGGAAGCACGTTCAGCACAATCGGTAGTCAGCGACAAATATGTACGCGACTTCATCTCGCCAGTTTCTGACTTCAGTCAGGTATTTCAAGTTACTCCGGGCGCGTTCAGCTACAGTCCGAACGGCGTTGGCGAAGGCAATTCCGCCACCACCGTGCGCGGCCTGTCTGACAGCCAGTATCTGGTGACGTTTGATGGCATTCCCTTCAATGACACCAACGGCGTGAGTCATCACTCGTATGTATTTTTCCCGGCCATGGAAATTGGTGGCGCCGTCGTTGATCGCAGCCCGGGCTCAGCCGCGACTATCGGCCAGGCTACGTTTGGCGGTTCGCTCAATCTGACTTCACGCGATCTGGAAACCCAGCGTCGCACCAGCATCAGCGGAACTTATGGTACCTGGAAAACCGGCATGATCGTGTTGGAAAATGAATCCGGTCAGTTCGGCAAAGATGGCGCATCGAATTTACTGGTTAATGCCCAGCAAATGACTTCCGATGGTTACATGACATATGACAGTCAAAACCGTCGTGCCCTGTCAGGTAAATATCAATATATCGCCTCACCGGATACCGTTGTTACCATCTTTGCTTCCTGGATGGATGTACGCAATCACCAGCTCGATGCCGGCGCACCGACCCGCGCGCAGGTAGCCCAGTTTGGCGCCAACTACCTCAACAGCAACAACAATACCCAGTCCAACTATTTCGGCATCAATCTGTATGATGTGGAAACCAGTTTTTCGTATATCGGCGTAATGTCCAATCTGGGCGGCGGCTGGAAAATGGATGAAAAGTTTTATAACTACGGTTACCACAATCAACAAAACATTGGTGGCGCGATTCCAACAACAGTGGGTGCCGTTCTGGCAACCGCCAACGTTCCTGCCAACGATACCGGGATTGATAAGCTTAACTCTTACCACACCACGGGTAACATCCTGCGTTTCTCGGATCTGACTTCCATGGGTACCTTACGTACCGGCTTGTGGACTGAATATGCCAACAGTGCGCGTCACCAGTTCAATTCGAACGTACTCGATGGCTGGCAAGATGAGCCGACACCGCGTTTTTCTGAAACCTATCAAACCACCACGGTACAGCCTTATGCCGAGTTTGAATTTGATGTCAGCAAACAGCTCAAAATCACACCAGGCCTGAAATTAGCCTATTACCAGCAGCGTTATGATCACCTGCAAGATTTGAAAAAAGTTGGTCTGCTGGGTGGCACATTGAATAAAGCTACTGGTGTCACTACCGGCGGTATGCCAGATATCCAGAATGACATCACTTACAAAGATGTCTTGCCTTCATTTGATGCTCATTATCAGTTGCAACCTAACTGGTCTACCTATTTCCAGGCAGCTCAGGGTGATCTGATTCCTCCGACTGGCGTCTTTGACGTACCGTTTGCCAAAGTAGCGCAACCACCGAAAGCACAAAAATCCAACACCTATCAAGTTGGCACTGTGTATCAGGCTAATAGCTACAACGTGAATGCCAATATTTTCCACGTTACTCTGGATAACAGCTATACCTGCAGCACCAATCCAGCCGATGTGACTACTCAGATTTGCGTTGCCAGCGGTACAGAAACAACTCAGGGTATCGAAGTAGAAGGTACGGCACTGGTCGGCTATGGCTTCAGTATTTATGCCAATGGCACGGTCGGCTCCACCAAGTACAGCAACGGCGGCTGGGTTGCCAATGCGCCTAAAGATACCGAAACACTGGGTCTGATTTACACCGATGCCAACTGGGATGCTTCGATTATCACTAAGCGCGTAGGCAAACTGTATGACGACAGCGGTGCTGGTGCTCCGGGCAATCAGGGTTACACCATCAATCCAGTCTTGTTGACCAATATGTTTGTGAATTACACCATCAGCAATCCAGCTACGTTCGCCAAAAAAGCCAAAGTACAACTGGCGGTAAACAACCTGATGAACAAGCATAACATCACCTCGATTTCTGGTTCTGGATCGGACGCCAATCCACTTGCTGGCGACTTGATCACCACTCTGCCAGCACGCAGTGTTGCACTGACACTGACTGCCGATTTCTGATCAGTCAGTTGTTGTCGAAGTAAATTGTTGTAACTGTGGTGGGCCTGTTTTTCAGGCCCACCATTTCACCTTAATTACCTGAAAAATACGTCTATGAATATCTCTTACCTGACTGACCTGGCCAATGAATCCGGCGGCATCCTTTACGTCATGCTGTTGTTGCTGCTGGTCGCCTTAACCGTGATTGTGGAACGCACCCGTTATCTGGCAGCGATGGAAAAAGGCGGGGAAAAATTAATCGACAAAGTCAAAAAAGACATGCATCCGCTTGAACAGATCGAATTACCAAAAAAATTATCTCAGCTGCCGCATGCCAAATTATTTTCTGCCGTGCGCCACCACAGCAACTGTTCACCCGCCGCACTCAGTAGCCATCTGGAAGAAGCCATCATGCACGAAGTTCCACGGCTAGATCGCAGCCTGTGGATACTCGATACCGTCATTACTCTGGCACCACTGCTGGGTTTATTTGGCACCATTATCGGCATGTTTAACGCCTTCCACGTATTGGGCGACGCACAAAATGGCTCGGCCCAGGTTACCGGCGGGATTGCTGAAGCGCTGGTATCCACCGCCTGCGGCTTAATGATTGCCATGATCGGCTTATTGTTTTTCAACGGCCTGCACAATCGGGTACGCATCGTGTTGCATCAGATGGAAACTTTGAAAATCATGATGACCAACCGGCATGAAGCCGCTGAGCTCACGCCAGCGATCAAAGCCAGTCAGGAACAGGCGCAACTGCTCGAAATTATTCGTCCGGCAGCGAGGGTCTGAGATGCGTTACCTGGAAACTAAAAAAGCCCGTATCGAAATCATTCCGATGATCGATATCATGCTGTTCCTGCTGGTGTTTTTTGCCATGATGACCCTGAAAATGATTCCGACGTCAGGGCATGTCACCAAATTACCGACCAGTTCCACCGCCATCACGATTCCACCGCCTAAATTACTGGTCGAAATCACTGTTGATGGTTCATTGCTGGTGGATGGCAATGTACTCACGGCCGAACAGTTAACCTCCTTACTGCGTCAGCGTGGCAGCAGCAAAACCGCCGTCACCATCGCCGGCAATGAAACGGCTTCACTGCAACAAGTCATGTCAGTCATCGATGCCATCAAACTCGGTGGAGCGACCGAAATCGGCCTGTCGTCACGCCACGGAGCAGGAAATTAATGGACATGAACACCAGTATGTTAGCGGAACCTGAAACCGAAATTCAACCCAGAGCAGCCCAGGCCTTCGGACTGGCGGTGCTCATTGAAGTGGCCATGGTCGCCGGAGTTGCACTGATTCTGGCTGGCAGCACCCATCCGCAAACAGCGCAAAGCGAGCCAGTGCCCCTGACGCTGATGGAAGAACCCGCTCCGCCGGAACCAAAACCGGAAATCAAACCCGTGCCCGTGCCGGTCAAGTTGGTCAGCAAAGTAACACCCCAGGTGCCAACGCCACCAATGCCACCGGTCGAGCCCACTCCGCCACTGGCGGCTGTGCAGTCGGATATTCCCACCGCTTTTGCCGATCCGGTACCAGCGCCACCACCGGCACCGGTGCCAACCAAAGGGAAAGCTGACCCAAATGCTGACTATGCCGGCAAAGTACATGACGCCGTCCAGGCAGCCTATTTTTACCCACCTGCGGCCGCAGCGATGCGCTTTTCTGGCCGGGTACAGGTAGAATTTGAACTTAAAGACGGCCACGTGATTGAGTCACATGTATTGCAGAGCTGTGGTATCGGCCTGTTTGACAAAGCCGCCCTGCAGGCCGTACAGGTCGCTCATTATCCAGCGCCACCGGCTCCACTCACTGGGCAGGAGTTACATTATCAACTTTGGGTTGAACTGGCGACGCATTAAGCGGTCAGATAAAACCTGTTTCCGATCTTGAAAGCCGATAGCCCATGTCTTTATTAAAAACTGCCACCACTACAGCGCTGTGTGTCGTGTATTTAGCCGCCTGCAGCACCACCAAACAAACCATAGCAGTCGGGCCGAAACAAATCCAGTCCGCCTGGGTGGTGGTAGGCGAACATGGTCAGGCCCAGGCGCGCGTGATTACCAGTGCTGCCACCTGTCCGGACTTACAACAGGATGGCAAATCAACCCCCATGCGCCTGCGTGCAGCCGCAGCAAGCATCGCGCAACGCAACACCATCAGCAGCGCAGCCGAATCCAAGCCTTCCGAATTTCCGGTGCTGACCTGTGAAGCTAATTTACTTGCCGGCGTCACCCAGCTCAGTGTGGCGGGAAAACACTTGCCGATTCCCAAAGCGGTACCCTTAAAAATCCTCGTCCTTGGTGACACCGGTTGCCGCCTGAAGTTGGCCGACAATGCTTTTCAGTCCTGCAATGACAGCGAACAATGGGCCTTTGCCACGGTGGCCAGAACAGCGGCCAGCTTTGCTCCGGATCTGGTGATCCATGTGGGTGATTATCAGTACCGCGAAAATCCCTGCCCGGCCGACAAACCGGCCTGTGCCGGCAGTCCCTGGGGCTTTGGCTGGGATACCTGGCAGGCGGATTTCTTTACCCCGGCAGCCCCCCTGCTGGCCGCCGCACCCTGGGTGATGGCACGTGGCAACCATGAAACCTGTACCCGGGCCGGACAGGGCTGGTGGCGTTTTCTCGATTCACGGCCATTACAAGCTGGCCGTGACTGCAATCTGGAAACCAACGACAGACTCGGTGATTACAGTGCGCCGTATGCGGTTGATCTGGGTGCCGGTGCGCAGCTGATTATGTTTGATTCGGCTAAAACCAGCGCCAAACCGCTGGCAAAAAATGATCCCGCCTACAGCATTTATCTGGACCAGTTTAAACAGGTGGATCAATTGGCCGAGCAGGCTGACTTCTCGATTTTTGTTGAACATCATCCGATTCTGGGTTTTGCGCCAGACAAAACTTCGGCCAGCGGTGTGCAGGTCAAACCGGGCAACGCCGCCATGCAAAGTGTCTTGACGGAACTCCATCCGCAACGTTTATTTGCCCCGAATGTTTCTTTGTTGCTCTCGGGTCATGTGCACCTGTTTGAAGCCATTACCTTCAACTCGGACCATCCCATGCAAATCGTCAGCGGCAACGGTGGTTCTTCTCCGGACGTGGATTTACCTGCCAACCTGCCAGCACAGGCAACACCGTTTCCAGGCGCTGTGGTTGACCAGTTCAACAGCACCAACCAGAGTGGTTTTATGACCATGGAACGTGCCTCAGACACGGCCACCCAGTGGCTCATACGTTCCTACGATAAAAAAGGCACCTTGCTGACAACCTGCAATGTCAGCAAACTCAACAAGGAATGTAGTTAGCCTGCTCCCCTGTCGGTCTCCAACCTGCGGTATACTGACGCGCTGACCAGCGACGTCCTTCGTTTTACCCTAAAACAATCATTTCATGCCATCCATCCCCTGCCGCGAGGGCTGCGGTGCCTGCTGTATCGCACCCTCGATCACTACGCCGATACCGGGTATGCCCAATGGCAAGCCGGCAGGCGTGGCCTGCATACAGCTCGATGAAAACATGCGCTGCCGGATTTTTTTTGATCCCCGGCGGCCGGCCTGTTGCGGCGGCCTGCAACCTTCCACCGAGATGTGTGGTCAGAACAAACAACAGGCGATCCAATGGCTGACTGAGTTAGAATTGGCTACCCGCCCGGCCACTGGAAATTAGAATGGATTTGTACCAATGAAACAAGCAGCACTCGCCTTACTTCAAAGTGTTTTTGGTTACCCCGCCTTCCGTGGCTCCCAGGCGGACATCATTGATCACGTGGTCCAGGGCGGTGATGCGCTGGTACTCATGCCAACCGGCGGCGGAAAATCGCTCTGTTACCAACTCCCTGCCATGCTGCGCGACGGTGTCGGCATTGTGGTGTCGCCCCTGATCGCCCTCATGCAGGATCAGGTCGATGCACTGGCCGAAGTCGGTGTACGCGCTGCCTTTCTGAATTCCACCCAGACGTTTGGGCAGGCACTGGCGATCGAACAAAAAATGCGTCAGGGCGAACTCGATCTGGTGTATGTAGCACCGGAACGGCTGCTGACCCAACGTTGTCTGGAATTGCTCGAAGTCTGTCCGATTTCCCTGTTTGCCATCGATGAAGCTCATTGCGTTTCTCAATGGGGACACGATTTCCGTCCCGAATACATCAAACTCTCGGTACTGCATGAGCGTTTCCCGCAAATTCCACGCATCGCCCTCACCGCCACCGCTGATCAGGCCACCCGCGCCGAAATCATCAGCCGCCTGCAACTGGAAAATGCCTTACAGTTTGTCTCATCCTTCGACCGCCCCAATATCCGTTACCGCATCGTCGAAAAAGCCAGCGGCCGCCAACAGCTACTGGATTTTCTACAGGCTGAACATGTCCAGGATGCGGGTATCGTGTATTGTCTGTCACGCAAAAAAGTGGAAGAAACGGCGGAATTTCTCAATCAGCACGGTGTCACTTCGCTTCCCTATCACGCCGGACTGGACATCAAAATACGCACCCGGAATCAGGCGCGGTTTCTGCGCGAAGACAGCATCGTCATGGTCGCCACCATTGCCTTTGGCATGGGCATAGACAAACCCGACGTACGTTTTGTCGCCCATCTGGATATTCCCAAAAGCATAGAAGGTTATTATCAGGAAACCGGTCGAGCCGGTCGCGACGGTCTGCCAGCCAATGCCTGGATGGCTTACGGCCTGCAGGACGTGGTGCAGCAACGGCGTATGATCGAAGAATCCGAAGCTGATGAAAACTACAAACGCCTGCAAAGCGGCAAACTCGATGCCATGCTGTCGCTGTGTGAAACCATCCATTGCCGGCGACTGCACCTGTTGCGCTATTTTGGTCAGCACGACAGCACCCAGCCCTGCGGCAACTGCGATGTCTGCCTCCATCCGCCCAGCGCCTTTGATGCCAGCGTCGTCACTCAGCAACTACTCTCAGCCATCTACCGGGTAGACCAGCGCTTTGCGGCCGGTCATGTGATTGATGTCTTGCGCGGCATCGACAGTGAACGGGTACAGCAATGGCGCCATGATCAACTATCCACCTTTGGCATTGGCGCTGAGCGCAGCGAAGCCGAGTGGCGCGCCATTATCCGCCAGGCAATTGCCCTGGGCCTGGTCAACGTAGATTACGAATCCTACAACGCCTTAAAGCTCACCGAAACCTCACGCGCCGTCCTCAAGGGACAACAATCGGTGCAAATGCGCAAATACGAAAAACCGCAAAAACCGAGCAAGAAAAAAGCCAGTGTCGGCTATATCGAAACCGATCTCAGTCCACAAGGTCAACAAATTTTTGAAAAACTGCGCAGCTGGCGTATGGAAACCGCACGTCTGCACAATGTTCCGGCGTATGTGATTTTTCACGACAGTACCCTGCGTGACATTGCCAAAGCCAACCCCAGCACGCTGTCCGATCTGCGCGGCGTCAGTGGCGTGGGCGAAAAAAAACTCGCCACGTATGGCGAGCAGATCGTCGAACTGGTGACATCACTTTAAAAATATTATTTTTTAAGGAACACCAAATCCCAGACCCCGTGACCCAACTTCAGGCCACGGTTTTCAAACTTGGTTACCGGACGATAAGATGGACGCGGCGCAAAGCCATCGGCACTGTTTTGCAGAGCCGGTTCAGCGCCTAACACGTCCAGCATTTGCAGCGCGTATTCTTCCCAGTCAGTCGCGCAGTGCAAATAACCACCCGGCGCCAGCCTTGAAGCCAGCAACTGCACCATCGGTGCCTGAATCAAACGACGTTTATTATGCCGCGCCTTATGCCACGGATCGGGAAAAAACACATGTACACCGGCAAGCGAATTAGGTGCAATCATGTGGGTGAGCACTTCAAAGGCATCGTGCTGAATAATACGTTCATTGCTGAGCTGCATTTCACCGATCAGTTTGAGCAGACTGCCCACACCTGGGGTATGCACTTCGACGCCAATAAAATCTTTTTCCGGCATACCGGCCGCAATCAAAGCACTGGTCTCGCCCATACCAAAACCAATTTCAAACACCAGCGGGGCACTCCGTCCGAAGATGGCTGCGGCATCGAGCTCCGCCTTTTGATAGGGCACACAAAACTGCGGCCCAAGCAATTCCAGCGCCCGTGCCTGACCACTGGAAACCCGTCCGGCACGGGTCACAAAGCTGCGGATACGATGCTCGGCCGGATCGTAAAACATCGGTTTATCGGTAGCAGCCGTCAGTGGTTCGGCCTCAGGTGTTTTTTGGGATGTCATAGCTTATTAGCAAAAATTCGATGGGTAAACGCAGTTCAGGCACGATTCTAACATTAGCGCCTGTTTCGCGGTTGCCGAACAGCAAATCTGAAACGGATCGGTACAACCACAAAAACCAACAGGGAATTTTCTGCAACGGCTACGCTGTTGATTTCAACTAGTTTTGGCATTTTTTCATCGGCATGAAACTTATCGCATTTTTGCAAATCACTTACTGACTGTATTCAAACATACAGGTTGAACTTTAACGAAAGGAAATTTATGCGATCTCATACCATTCAGCAACAAGCTCAATGCTCATCTGGTCCCAACCAATTTTCCTTATGCCATCACAACTTACGCCCAACACAAGGAGTATTTCATCATGTTAGCATTCAATAGATTACCAGGAGGGTTTTACACCAAACCAAGAGCACATCATTTCAGCTCCCATAAGGACGCCCGGACCAAGTCCACCAAGGCAAATAGTGTACAACCCGCATTAACAAAAAACGAACCCGAGAGTCGTCATCATAGGAATAAAGCGAAACATCATCAAACAGCGGCCAGTTGTTGCACTTTGCTGTAAGCAATAGTCCCCAAAAAAAACCGGCAGCGCCGGTTTTTTTTGGTTATACACTTATTTTTTACGCATCGGCGGTAAATCGGTACAGACACCTTCAAACACCTCTGCCGCCATGCCAATAGATTCACCGAGTGTTGGATGCGGATGGATGGTTTTACCGATATCAACGGCATCAGCACCCATTTCGATGGCCAGAGCAATTTCACCGATCATGTCACCCGCATGCGTGCCAACGATACCACCGCCGATGATACGGTGCGTGGTGGCATCAAAGAGCAACTTGGTAAACCCTTCGTCGCGACCATTGGCCACGGCACGTCCGGAAGCAGCCCACGGGAAATGACCTTTTTCCAGCTTGATGCCTTTGCTTTTAGCTTCATCTTCGGTCAGACCAACCCAGGCAACTTCCGGATCGGTGTAAGCGACCGATGGAATCACCTTGGCATCAAAGTAGGCTTTGTGGCCGGCAGCAGCTTCGGCGGCCACATGGGCTTCATGCACGGCTTTATGCGCCAGCATAGGCTGACCAACCAGATCACCAATGGCGAAAATATGCGCCACGTTAGTACGCATCTGACCATCGACCGGAATAAAGCCGCGTTCAGTCACCGTCACACCGGCCTTGTCAGCGGCAATTTTATTACCGTTCGGACTGCGGCCAACCGCGACCAACACCAGATCATACAATTGCGGCTCAGGTGCAGCAGCACCGGCTTCGACGGCGGCAAAGCTGACTTTAATCCCTTCAGGCAAAGCTTCAACTGCAACGGTTTTAGTTTTCAACATGATGTTGTCGAAACGCTTTTCATTAAACTTTTGCCAGACCTTGACCATATCCCGGTCAGCGCCCTGCATCAGGCCATCGAGCATTTCCACCACATCAATCCGCGCACCCAGCGTGGAATACACGGTGGCCATTTCCAGACCGATGATACCGCCACCAATGACGAGCATACGTTTGGGTATCTGGCGCAACTCCAGCGCACCGGTAGAATCAACGATACGCGGGTCGGCAGGTACAAACGGCAAATTGACGACCGAAGAACCGGCCGCAATAATGGCCTGTTTAAACTGCAGCGTTTTCTTGCTGCCGTCAGCCGCCGTCACCTGCAAATGATGTGGACTGACGAACTGCCCCACACCCTGAACCACGGCCACTTTGCGCGCTTTGGCCATACCGGCTAAACCGCCGGTCATTTTGCTGATCACTTTTTCTTTATAGCTGCGCAACTCATCCAGATTGATCGTCGGGGCAGCAAAGGTCACACCATGTTTGCTCATAGTGGCAGCTTCATCGATAACGGCCGCCACATGCAGCAATGCCTTCGAAGGGATACAACCGACATTCAGACAAACACCGCCCAGAGTCGAATAACGCTCAACCAATATCGTATTCAAACCCAGATCGGCACTGCGAAATGCTGCCGAATAGCCACCGGGACCAGCGCCAAGCACGAGCATGTCGCATTCCTGATCGACGGTACCTGCATAACTGGAAGCAACAGCCGTGACAACGGGCGCAACCACTGCCGCTGTGGCTTGAGCTGAAGCGGCTACTGGAACAGGGGCAGCGGCAGCCGGAGCAGAGCCAGCAGCGTCCGTTGGTTCCAGATCGAGCAAGAGCGAACCTTCAGCAATCTTGTCACCCACTTTGACATGCAGTGCTTTCACCACGCCTGCATGGCTGCTGGGAATTTCCATGCTGGCTTTATCGGATTCAACCGTGATCAGTGATTGATCAACCTTGACGGTATCTCCCACTTTGACCATTAATTCGATCACTTCCACTTCTTTGAAATCACCAATATCGGGGACTTTTACGTTGATCATGTCGGTCTCCGGATTAAAGTAAAGTTTTACGCAAATCGGCCACCACATCAGCCAGATAAGCAGTAAATTTGGCCGCCATGGCACCATCAATGACGCGGTGATCATAGGACAGCGACAATGGCAGCATCAGACGCGGCTCGAACTTGGCACCATCCCAAACCGGTTTCATGGAGGATTTGGACAACCCCAAAATCGCCACTTCTGGTGCGTTGATGATAGGCGTAAATGCTGTACCACCGATACCACCGAGAGAGGAAATGGTAAACGTGGCACCCTGCATATCGGCCGGTTTCAATTTACCATCACGTGCCTGGGCTGAGAGTTCGCCCATTTCAAGCGCAATTTGCGAAAGCGATTTTTGGTCGGCGTTTTTAATCACCGGCACCACCAGACCATTCGGCGTATCGGCAGCAAAACCGATGTTGTAATACTTTTTGACGATCAGGTTTTCACCTTTGGCATCGAGCGACGAATTAAAAGCACTGAATTTTTTCAATGCTGCCACGCTGGCTTTAATGACAAACGCCAGCATGGTCAGTTTAACGCCGGATTTGGCCATGGCCGCATTGCTGGATTGGCGGAAAGCTTCCAGATCGGTGATATCGGCTTCATCAAACTGGGTCACGTGCGGGATCATCACCCAATTGCGGTGCAAATTCGGGCCACTGAGTTTTTTAATCCGCGACAACAACACGGTTTCGGTCGGACCGAATTTACTGAAGTCGAGCGACGGCCATGGCAGCAAATTCATCCCGCTACCAGTGCCACTGGCTGCGGCCACTGGCGTCGGTGCCAGCATCACACCTTTAACAAAGTTTTGCACATCTTCCTGCGTGATGCGCGCTTTCTGGCCGGTACCGGCAACCCGGTTTAAATCCACACCCAATTCACGGGCAAACTTGCGTACTGAGGGAGATGCATGCGCCTGCTTATTATCCACGGCTACTTCTGCCGCTACCGCTACCGTCGGAACTGGCGCTGGCACTGCAGATGACCCACTGACCTCTGCCGCAACTGCCGGCGCAGCCGCTGCTACAACAGCAGCCGGAGCAGCCACTGGCGCACTGGCGGCATCACTGGCCTCGATGATCAGGATTAACGATCCCATGGCCACTTTTTCGCCCAGTTTGACTTTCACTTCTTTCACCACACCGGCATGGCTGGAAGGAATTTCCATACTGGCCTTGTCGGATTCGACTGTCAGCAGAGATTGATCTACCTTGATACTGTCACCTACCTTGACCATCACTTCAATCACTTCGACTTCTTTAAAGTCACCAATATCAGGGACCTTGATTTCAACTGTACTCATCGTTATCGCTCCGTTTAAACTGTCACTGGATTAGGTTTATCTGCATTGATACCGTATTTACTTATGGCCTGGGAGACCACTGCAGCCGATATCACACCTTCATCGGCAAGTGATTTCAGAGCAGCCACGACCACAAAATAACGGTTCACTTCAAAGAATTCACGCAACTTGGCACGTGAATCAGAACGACCGAACCCATCGGTACCGAGAACTTTATAACGCCGCCCGGCAGGAACAAACGCACGTATCTGCTCAGCAAAAGTACGCATATAGTCGGTGGCCACCACAATCGGGCCATCGGTGTTTTGCAGGCATTGAGTCACATACGCTACTTTGGCGCTATCACCCGGATGGAGCATATTCCAGCGCTCCACATCCTGGCCATCGCGCGCCAACAGCGTAAACGACGGTGCTGACCAGACATCGGCAGCGATGCCCCAGTCTGCCTGCAATAATTCGGCAGCAAAAATCACTTCGCGCAAAATCGTGCCGGAACCCATCAACTGCACCCGATGTTTGCTGCTGAAGGTGTTCTTTTGCAGCAGATACAGCCCTTTGATGATGCCCTCTTCCTGACCTGCCACCAGACCCGGATGGCTGTAATTTTCATTCATCAGGGTAATGTAATAGAATACATCTTCCTGATTGGTGATCATACGGCGCAGACCGTCGTGAATAATCACGGCCACTTCATGGGCAAAAGTCGGATCGTAAGGAACACAGTTGGGAATGGTTGAGGCCAGTACATGGCTGTGACCATCTTCATGCTGCAAACCTTCACCGTTGAGGGTGGTACGACCTGCTGTGCCACCAATCAAAAAGCCGCGGGCGCGCATGTCGCCAGCTGCCCAGGCCAGATCACCAATGCGCTGCAAACCGAACATAGAGTAATAGGTATAGAATGGAATCATCACGCGGTTGTTGGTCGAATACGACGTAGCCGCAGCAATCCAGGAACTCATCCCGCCTGCCTCGTTGATACCCTCCTGCAAAATCTGACCCGCCTTATCTTCACGGTAGTACATCACCTGATCTTTATCTACCGGCTCATACAACTGCCCTACCTGGCTGAAAATACCGATCTGACGGAACAGACCTTCCATACCAAAAGTACGCGATTCATCGACCATGATAGGCACGATGCGCTGACCCAGACTGGCGTCACGTAACAGGGCAGTCAGTACCCGCACATAGGCGGCGGTGGTGGAAATTTCACGCCCTTCGGCGGTGGGCTCGAGCATGGCCTTAAAGGCGGACAATTCAGGCACGATCAGCGCTTCATCGGATTTTTGCCGGCGTTGCGGCAGATAACCACCAAGTGCCTTGCGGCGCGCCTGCAAATACTGCATTTCCGGAGTATCGTCAGCCGGTTTATAAAACGGAATCAACGGCAGTTCGGCATCCGAGATCGGCAACTGGAACCGGTCGCGCATGGCTTTAACGGCTTCATCATCGAGTTTTTTAGTATTATGGGCGGTGTTACGCGCTTCCCCGGATTTACCGAAACCGTAACCCTTGACACTCTTCACCAGCAACACGGTAGGTTGTCCCTTGTGTTCCTGCGCCACTTTAAAGGCGGCGTAAATTTTGTGTGGATCGTGGCCACCTCGGGTTAAGCGGAAAATATCATCATCCGACATTTTGCTGACCATTTCCAGCAATTTAGGGTGTTTGCCAAAGAAATGTTCCCGCACATAAGCGCCATCCTTGGCTTTGTAATTCTGGTATTCGCCATCCACGGTTTCCATCATCACGCGCTGCAAAATACCTTCTTTATCCTTGGCCAGCAATTCATCCCAGCCTGCACCCCAGATCACTTTAACCACATTCCAGCCGGCACCGCGGAAATCCGATTCCAGTTCCTGAATGATTTTTCCGTTTCCACGTACCGGACCATCGAGACGCTGCAAATTACAGTTCACCACCATCACCAGATTATCGAGCTGTTCACGTCCGGCCATGCCAATAGCACCCATGGATTCGGGTTCGTCCATCTCGCCATCACCACAGAATGCCCATACTTTACGATTGGCAGTGTCGGCAATCGAGCGTGCATGCAGATATTTTAAAAACCGTGCCTGATAAATCGACATCAACGGACCCAGACCCATCGAGACCGTCGGAAACTGCCAGAAATCAGGCATCAGTTTAGGATGCGGGTAAGAAGACAGGCCTTTGCCATCGACTTCACGACGATAATGCAGCAACTGCTCTTCGGTCAGACGCCCCTCAAGAAAAGCACGCGCATACACGCCGGGGGAGGAATGTCCCTGAATATAGAGTAAATCGCCACCATGATTTTCGGTCGGTGCGTGCCAGAAATGATTAAAGCCGATACCCAGCATATTCGCCAGAGAAGCAAAACTGGATAAATGACCGCCCAAGTCGCCATCGAGCCGGTTGGCCTTGACCACCATCGCCATCGCATTCCAGCGCATCATGGAGCGGAGTTTTTCTTCGATCACCAGGTCACCGGGGCAATGTTCGCCGTCATCTGCCGGTATGGTGTTGACATACGCGGTATTGCTGGAAAACGGAATATGCGCACCGCGGCGGCGCGCCAGATCAACCATACGTTCCATTAAATAATGTGCGCGTTCCGGACCTTCTTTTTCAAGTACCGATTCGAGTGCATCGAGCCACTCCTGGGTTTCCATCTTGTCGGGATCATTCTCGGCTTGCGCCAGTACGTTATCTAACGGGGTTGACATGCTTGGGTCTCCTTAAATAGCCACTCAATAATTAACAGCATCGACTAATTTTTTGATTCTGACAATATTGTTTTAACAATACCCGCTATCATTTAATTATGCCGGACGTTACCACTTCATTTTAGCCAGCGTAGTTTATCAGGACTTTATTATTTTTCAAATAGCGATATTTGATTTCATATTATGAAATTTTATTGCGTAGCAATATAACACGGTCAAATTGACGTTAAAATGACCAAATTATGAGGAAACACTAATTTTTGCACCGCAACAAGAAATTACCCCGCAACAGAAAACTGCGACAACAGATGAATTTAATTTGTGTGAATTTCCTGAAAACCAGTAAAAAACGGTCCTGCCTGAATTGAATTTTCCTGAATTGGCACCCAGATCACTAACAACTAACGCTTATAATCTGACATTAATCCATTTTCCAACGAAACTGCCATGCCTGATGAGTCAGTCATGAGCAAGAGCGAACTTATCAAGGCCAACATGACTGCGCAATTAATCGACGGTGTTCAACTCTCTCAACAAATCCGTGCTGAAGTGAAGCAACGCGCTGCGGCGCTGACGCAGGCAGGCAAACGCCCCGGGCTGGCCGTCATTCTGGTCGGAGAAAATCCCGCCTCACAGGTCTATGTACGCAACAAAGTCAAAGCCTGCGAAGACGCCGGCATTTATTCTGTGCTGGAAAAACATCCGGCCGATTTTACCGAAGCCGACTTGCTCGCACGTATAGCCGCCCTGAATGTGGACAGCAGAATCAATGGCATACTGGTGCAGTTACCCTTACCCGCGCATATCGACAGCCACAAGGTATTGGAAGCCATCGCGCTCGATAAAGATGTGGATGGTTTCCATGCCACCAATGCCGGATTACTGATGACCGGACAGCCACTGTTTCGTCCATGCACTCCGTATGGTGTGATGAAAATGCTTGAAGCGATCAACTATCCGCTGCGCGGCGCCCATGCCGTCATCGTTGGCGCCTCCAATATCGTTGGCAAACCTCAGGCCATGCTGCTGTTGCAATCTGGTGCTACCGTCACCATCTGCAATTCGAAAACCCGTGATCTGGGTCTGCATACCCGCATGGCCGATGTACTGGTGGTGGCCACCGGCAAACGCAATCTGGTTACTGCCGACATGGTCAAACCCGGCGCTGTGGTGATCGACGTCGGCATGAACCGCGACGATGCCGGCAAACTGTGCGGTGATGTGGATTTTGCAGGTGTAAACGAAGTGGCCGGATATATTACGCCGGTGCCCGGTGGCGTCGGACCGATGACCATCACCATGTTGCTAGTTAATACCATCGAAGCGGCTGAAAGAACTCATTGAACACCATGCACAACCCTTTACTCGACTTTACCGACTTAGTTGATTTTGCCGCACTCAGGCCTGAACATGTCACCCCGGCCATCGCCAGTCTGCTGGCCGACTGCAAGACCACGGTCGGGAAGATTGAACACAATTCAGGCAACCCGGCAAGCTGGGAAACTGTGGTCGAGCCGCTCGAAAACGCCACCGAACAACTCAGCCGCGCCTGGGGCGTAATCAGTCATTTGCATGGCGTATGCGACACTCCGGAATGGCGCGCGGTCTACAACGAAAATCAACCTTTGATTACCGAATTTTATACCGCCTTGGGTCAAAATTTAATGCTGTTTCAGCAATATCAGACCCTCGCAGACAGTCCGCTGTTTGCCAGCTATTCAACCGCAAGGCAAAAAATCATTCGCAATGCTCTGCGCGACTTCAAACTCTCCGGTGCCGAACTGAACGCGGAACATAAACTGCGTTATGCCGAAATTCAGGAATTATCAGCTGCTCTGTCGACCAAATATTCTGAAAATGTGCTCGATGCCACCAATCATTATGAGCTCAACATCCCCTCGGCGGACCAATTAGCCGGCTTGCCGCAGGACGCACTGCAAGCCGCAGCGGCCAAAGCCGCCGATGCCGGCAAAAGCGGTTATCTGTTCGGTTTGCAATTCCCTTCGTTTTACCCGATTTTGCAATACGCCGATGATCAGGCCTTACGTGCCGAGGTGTATCGTGCCAACACCACCAAAGCTTCTGACATGGGTGGCCATCCCGAATGGGATAACACGGCCACGATGGAGCAAATTCTGGCCTTGCGCAACGAAGAAGCCAGTTTGCTGGGATACGCCAGTTATGCCAACGTATCGCTGGCTACGAAAATGGCAGAAACTCCGCAACAAGTAAGCGAGTTCTTAATTGATCTCGCCAATCGTGCGCGCCCTTATGCCGAACAGGATCTGTCTGAACTACGCCAATTTGCCCGGGAAACACTGTGTCTGGACGACCTTAAGGCACACGATATTGCCTACGCCTCGGAAAAACTGCGTCAACAGCGCTATGCCTTCTCAGAACAAGAAGTAAAGCAGTACTTCCCTCAACATCAGGTCATTGCCGGTCTGTTTGCCATTACCCATACCCTGTACGGTTTAACCATCAAACCCGATCAGGCCAGCGTATGGCATCCAGCGGTGCAGTTTTTCCGCATCGAAAAAGACCACCAGTTAATCGGCCAGTTTTATCTGGATCTGTATGCCCGTGAAGGCAAACAGGGCGGCGCCTGGATGGATGACGCGCGTGGTCGACGCATGACAGGCACTGGCATCCAGACACCGGTAGCCTACCTGAACTGCAACTTCACTCCACCGGCCAAAGGAAAACCTGCCTACCTGACACATGATGACGTTATCACCCTGTTCCATGAATTCGGCCATGGTTTGCACCATATGCTGACGCAGGTCGATGAACTCGCGGTTTCCGGCATTTCTGGCGTGGAATGGGATGCTGTGGAACTGCCCTCGCAGTTTATGGAAAATTTTTGCTGGGAATGGGATGTTTTACAACAAATGAGTGCCCATTGTGATAGCGGATTGTCATTGCCTCGCGCTTTATATGACAAAATGCTGGCAGCGAAGAATTTTCAGTCCGGATTGCAAACGCTGCGCCAGGTTGAACTTTCTCTGTTTGATCTGCGTCTGCATGATGGCTATCTGGAACAGCAGCAGCTAACTGTTCAGGCCTTGCTCAATCAGATTCGCGCCCAGGTTGCTGTTATTGAACCGCCGCAATTCAATCGTTTTCAGCATGCCTTCAGTCATATTTTTGCCGGCGGCTATGCGGCAGGGTATTTCAGTTATAAATGGGCTGAGGTGCTCTCGGCGGATGCCTATGCAGCCTTTGAAGAAGCCGGCAATCATGCCGATACAGGCAAGCGCTTTGAACGTGAAATCCTTGCCGTTGGCGGTTCGCGTACTGCACTCGAGTCATTTATTGCCTTCCGTGGCAGACCGCCTGAAATCAGCGCTTTGCTGCGTCACAATGGCATGGAGACGCGTTGAACCTGTGATGCAGATTTACCTTTTTATGAAAGTCACGACCATGAACATTCGATTACTGCTGCTTTTTATTTTTCTGACCCTGAGTTTTTCCTGCCAGGCGCAACTCTATAAATGGGTGGGACCAGATGGCCGCATTAACTATACCGATACACCACCACCGAAATCGGTCACCAGTGTCGAAACCAAAAACTATGCGCTCAGCGAAGGCAGTGTCACACTGCCGTTTGCGCTGGCACAGGCAGTGAAAAATATGCCGGTGACGCTATATACGTCAGTCCAGTGCGGTGTCTGTGCCGAGGCAAGAAATTTTTTAAAACAGAACGGCATTCCTTTTTCCGAAAAAACCATCAGCAACAATGAAGACATCGCCAAATTAAGACAGGTCAGCGGTAATGCTCAGGTTCCATTTCTTCTGATTGGAAAAACCAAACTCACCGGATATTCGGCGACCGAATGGCGCACCAACCTGTCACAGGCCGGTTATCCGGAATCGAGTCAGCTGCCGGCTGATTATCAATTTTCATTGCCGCAACCTGCCGCACCAGCACCGGTGCACGCAAACTCCGAGATCAGCGACCAGCCCAAACCGCCTGAAGCACCACCCCGGGATCCGGATGGCTTTCAATTTTAAAGTGGAACTGGCTTAATCTATGACGCGCATCGATTTTCACAGCAATGTCAGCAATCAGCTCGACTACGCCTGCCGGTTGGTGCGCAAGGCACTCGCGGCCAACTGCCGCGTTACCGTCCGGCTTGAAAGTGCGGAACAGCTAAGCCAGTTTGATGCTTTGCTGTGGGCATTTTCTCCCAGCGATTTTTTACCTCATGTGACACTCAATGAACATGGTGTGCATGCACTGGCCGAACATACACCAGTGCTGCTGACCCTGCCGGCAACTGAAAATCAAGGTGCCCAAGACAATGATCAGATACTGCTTAATTTAAGTACCGGCGTGCCAGCCGACTTTACCCGCTTTGAACGCCTGATCGAAATTGTTCCTCAGGCAGAAGCGGACACACATGCCGGTCGCCAACGTTACCGGTTTTATCAACAGCAGGGTTATCCGCTGAACCATATTCCCGTCAAATGAATCCAGTCAACCACTCCGACAGCAACATCCCTCTACTCACTGAAGTTATTGTCATTGAAGCGATCAGCGAGCCTGTGGACTTCAACAACACGGTGATTTCCCCCAATTCTCAGGAAAACGAGCAATCCTGGGAAAATCTGGAAAAAACGCTGAACGAAAATATCCTGCGCCAATTACTGGTCCGGGCTGATTTTGTGCTTGAACATCGGGTTCGTGACGGACTCGCCGATGTCTTGCAGACCGCCGTCGAAAGCCTGACCAAAGATATTCGCGCCGGCTTGAGCAAATCG
Organism: uncultured Oxalobacteraceae bacterium; assembly: GCA_903862415.1. Taxonomy (GTDB): domain Bacteria; phylum Pseudomonadota; class Gammaproteobacteria; order Burkholderiales; family Burkholderiaceae_D; genus Solimicrobium. Next base: position 68,306 of record CAIOYD010000066.1, read on the forward strand.
TTGGAAGAAATTATTCAGCGCACCATCAGCCAGGAAATCTCCAAAATTCAGTCTTCGAACAACAAAAATTAACCTCTGATTCTGTTAGCGATGTTATGAAAGTTATCGTCCTCGGCGCCGGCATTATCGGTACCACTTCGGCCTGGTATTTACGTCGGGCCGGACATGAAGTTACTGTCATTGACCGCCAACCTGCGGTGGCACAGGAAACCAGTTTTGCCAATGGTGGCCAGATCTCGGTTTCGCATGCCGAACCCTGGGCTAATCCGGCAGCGCCATTAAAACTGTTGCGCTGGCTAGGCCGTGAAGATGCTCCGCTGCTATATCGTTTTCGTGCCGAATGGCTGCAATGGAATTGGGGCTGGCATTTTTTACGCGAATGCACCCCCGCCCGCACTGCCGCCAACATCCGCCAGATCGTTGCTCTTTCCGAATACAGCCGCCAGACTCTGCAACAGTTGCGCGCCGACACCGGGATTGAATACCACAGCCTGACCAAAGGCATTCTGCACTTTTACACCAGCGAAAGCGACTTTACCGCTTCACAAAAGGCCGCCAGTCTGATGCGTGAGTTTGGCTGCGCACGAGCATCCATCAGTGCGGATGAAGCCGTGCAACTAGAACCTGCGCTGGCCAGTATGCGCGACCATATCGTCGGCGCTGACTTTACCGCCACCGATGAATCGGGCGACGCTCATGAATTCACGCTTGCGTTAGCACAACGAGCCGCCGAGGCCGGCGTGGAATTTCAGTTTAATCGCCAGATTACCCGTCTCATCAAAGACGGCGAGCATATCAGCGGGGTGGAAATTATCGGGCCAGATGGTCAGCACCAGACATTGCGGGCGGACGCATTTGTGGTGGCGCTGGGCAGTTTTTCAGTACCCCTGGTCGCGCCCCTCGGTATCCATTTACTGATTTATCCGGGTAAAGGATATTCCGCCACCTATCCAGTGATCAACCCAGCGGCCACACCCACGGTATCGCTCATCGACGATGAATTTAAACTGGTGACTTCACGCCTTGGTGACCGCTTACGGGTGGCGGGTACCTGCGAATTCAATGGCTATGGTCGGGAATTAAACGATGTGCGCTGTGCCGCACTGACCAGACGCACGCGTGAACTGTTTCCTGATGCCTGCGATTATCAGCAGCCACTGTACTGGGCCGGATTGCGGCCACTGACACCAAACAACATTCCCTATATCGGCAAGACCCGCTATCGCAATCTGTTTCTCAACACCGGACACGGCACGCTGGGCTGGACCATGGGATGCGGTTCAGCCAAGCTACTGGCCGATATCGTTTCTGGTCGACGCAGCGACATTGAGCTGACATCCAATCAACTACGTTGATTTACGCACTGCCACTTCGGTGGCTTTTTCATCAAAGCCGATACGGGTCGAAAACTTGGCGCATTTCATGGGGAAGCGCGAATGAAAGTGTTTCACATTGCCGGAACCTGAAATCACCTTGCGGACAAACTGATAATAGCCATCCATATCGATGACGTGCACTACTACAAAATAATCGTATTCCCCGGAGACAAAATAACACTGCATGACCTGAACTTCTTTGGCCATGCGCTGCTCGAATGCCGCCATGGATTCTTCACTCTGATTGGTCAGTGACACTTCCAGAAAAGCCAGCATGCCATAACCCAGAGCAAACGGATCCACCATGGAAACATCGGCGCTGATCACGCCGGCCTGGCGCATATCACGGATGCGGCGCAGACAGGTAGGCTGGGAAATATGCACTTTTTCTGCCAGCACGCGAGTAGCAATTTGATTGTCTTTTTGTAATAGATTGAGAATTTTTCGATCTACCTTATCCAGCACATGTTGTTTCGACATAGCGATTTCAATTGAATTTAATGAATTATTTTTTGAAAATGAATATTAAGTTCTTTTCAGGATTATTATTTTGCTATACCTTCTTACACTTCAGAATTCTGAAAAGAATTCTAAAATACGTTTGCAAAATACGAATTAGTTTAACTTCGGAGACATCCATGTACTTTAAATCTGCCCTGATTCCCTTAGCCATCGCCATCACCTTTGCCGCCTCAAGCTGCGCCGCTGATGACCAGATCATTAAAATTGGCCATGTTGGCCCTATTTCCGGCCCGAGCGCACATCTGGGTAAAGATAACGAAAACGGCGCCAAAATGGCGATCGAAGAACTTAATGCCAAAGGTACCATGATCGGCGGCAAAAAAGTGAAATTTGAACTGCAGTCAGAAGATGATGGCGGTGATCCCAAACAGGGAACCGCCGTAGCACAGAAATTAGTCGATGCCAAAGTCAACGGTATTGTAGGTCACCTGAATTCAAGCACCTCGATTCCTGCCGCCAAAATTTATCATGACGCCGGCATCCCACAGATTTCCCCCTCATCCACCGCCACGGCTTACACCGCCATGGGCTTTAAATCCACCTTCCGTGTGGTTGCCAACGATGCGCAACTCGGTGGCAATCTGGGCCGGTATGCGGTACAAAACCTCAATGCCAAAACCATTGCCGTCATCGATGACCGCTCAGCTTATGGTCAGGGTGTGGCGGATGAATTTATTAAAGGCGCAAAAAGCAAAAACCCCACCATTAAACTGGCCCAGCGCCAGTTTACCAATGTCAATGCCACTGACTTCAACGCCATTCTGACTTCCATCAAAGCTGCCAAGCCGGACGTGGTGTTTTTTGGCGGTATGGATTCGGTGGCCGGTCCGATGCTGCGCCAAATGAAGGCGCTTGGCATCAACGCCAAGTTCATGGGTGGCGATGGTATCTGCACCACCAAACTGCCGGAACTCGCTGGTGATGGCATGGGTGAAAATCAGGTTTACTGTGCTGAAGCCGGTGGTATTCTGGAAGCCCAGAAAAAAATCTCTGACGATTTCAAGGCCGCGTATAAAAAACGTTTTGGTGTGGAAGTCATTCTTTATGCGCCCTATGTGTACGATGCCGTAATGACGTTCGTCGAAGCGATGCAACAGGCCAAATCAGCCGATCCGGCCATCTATCTGCCGTTCCTGCAAAACATCCATCACAAAGGTGTGACCGGTGTGATTGAATTTGATAAAAAAGGTGACATGAAAGAAGGTACTCTGACACTGTTTACCTACAAAGCCGGCAAACGTAATGAAATCGGCGTAGTGAAATAATCGTCGGTCCAATAAAAAAAGCACCAACAGGTGCTTTTTTTATGAATATAACTGAATTATTTCTGTGACAAAATCCATTTAACCAGTGTTTTGGCTTCGGCTTCAGTTACCTGTGTGTTTGGTGGCATAGGCATAGGTCCCCAAGTACCACTTCCGCCTTTAAGCACTTTTTGCGTCAGTTTATCTTCCGCATCTTTTTGTCCGGCGTATTTTTTAGCCACATCTTTATAAGCAGGTCCGACAATTTTATTGTCGATGGAATGGCAAGCCATGCAGTTTTTTGCCTTGGCCAAATCCAGATTTGCCATGGCAGCACTGGAAGCGAGAACAGTAACAAGTACACAAATTAAACGTTTCATTTATTTCTCCATAAAATAGTGGCTATAATCTACAACACTTTAACGAATTCTGCTTAAAAAATCAGGGATACTGTTAACGCACGTCAATATTTAAGTTGCTCAGAGTTAATTTTATATCCATAAGGTAACTAAATGATTTTAATTGTACTCATCATCGCTATGGCAGGCTTAAAATATTTTGAAGTCAGCTACATGGAAAGTATTTCCTGGTGGTGGATTATAGGCTTGTTCTTTGTCACCTTTGTCTGGTTTGAATTTTTTGAACGCGCATTGGGGCTGGACAAGAAAAAAGCCCACAAAAAATTCGATGAAATTCAAAAAACCCGTGCCAAACGTGCTTTTGAAAAGAAAAAATAACCTCCCTGCATCCTCTCCGTCAGTCCGCCCTTGTCATTCATCAGCAAGGGCGATGGCCAATTGGCCTACCCCCACAGAATTGCATTAACTACTAAGGCAGAATGCCTTGCCTTAAAACACGTGCTCAATATATGATTAGCGCTTAATTGATATGAATAGCATATGAATATTGAATTACGCCAGTTGCGCTATTTTGTCGCCGTCGCCGAAGAATTGCATGTAGGTCGTGCCGCCCTGCGACTGCACATGACCCAACCACCGCTGTCGCAGGCAATACAGGGCTTGGAAGCCCTGTTGGGAACGGCTTTGTTTCTGCGCCAGAATCGCTCTATCGTCCTGACCGCAGCCGGACATGCTTTGCTGCCGGAAGCCAGAAGACTACTCAGAGACAGTCAGGCATTGCCGGAACTGGTGCGCCACGCCGCACAGGGCGAATCCGGTCACATCACGATCGCTTTTGTTTCCACCGCGGATTACAGCCTGCTGCCTCCACTATTGCGTGAATTCAGAAGCAACTACCCCAAGGTGCAAATCAGTTTGCGCGAAGCCACCAGCGATGTGCAATTCAACGCCCTGAGTGCCGGAGAGATCGATCTTGGCATCATGATCCCCCCTATTCCTGACAAACTCCGTGAAACCCTGAGCTATCAAGCGATTCTGTCCGAACCACTGATACTGGCTGCTCCGGCAGAAGCGAACTGGATTTCCCCTGGTGCGCGCATTTCATTGCAGCAATGTCAGGGACAGCCGTTGATTATTTTTCCGCGGATATTCGCACCGGCACTCTATGATGCCATCATGGGTTGCTTCCACAGTGTCGGACTGACGCCGACCATCAGTCAGGAAGCCATCCAGATGCAAACCATCATCGGACTGGTTTCTGCTGGTATGGGCATCGCACTTGTGCCACAATCCGTCTCTAACCTGAAACGCCCGGGCGTGGTGTACCGCAAACTGCAACAAAGCACACCGCAGATTGAAACCGGTCTGGCGTGGCGCAGGAATAATCATTCCCCGGTGCTACAGGCATTTATCGAACTCGTGAACAAAGGAAATGAACCACCATGCTGATTCACCCCCTGCCTGATCCAGTTGCCATCCAGATCGGCCCGCTGGCCGTCCACTGGTACGGTTTGATGTATATGTTGGCTTTCATCCTGTTTTTACTGGTCGGCCGGATACGCTTAAAACAGCCGCACATTGCCGCTGCCGGCTGGCGCTATGAACATCTCGAAGACATGCTGTTTTACGGTGTGCTGGGAGTGATTCTGGGTGGCCGCTTAGGCGAAGTAGTGTTTTACCACCCAGTCTATTATGCACAAAATCCACTGGAAATTTTCGCCGTCTGGAAGGGTGGCATGTCGTTTCATGGCGGCTTTTTAGGTGTGTTGGTAGCGCTGGCCATCTGGGCAAAAAAAGCCCGGCGCAATGTGCTTGATGTCTATGATCTGATCGCGCCGCTGGTGCCACTGGGTTATGCCTGTGGCCGGATCGGTAATTTTATCAATGCCGAACTCTGGGGCCGGGTCGCCGATCCCAGTCTGCCCTGGGCCATGATCTGGCCTAACGTCGACAATCTGCCGCGCCATCCGTCACCGATTTATCAGGCGCTCATCGATGGGGTGCTGGCGTTTATTTTATTGTGGATTTATGCCCGCAAACCGCGCCCGCGTCTGGCTGTTGGTGCGATGTATGTGCTGCTGTATGGCTGTGCACGTTTTTTTACCGAATATTTCCGCGTACCGGACTGGACCGAAAATTTCACCGGCTGGTCGATCTCTGCCGGTCAGTTATTATCGCTGCCGATGATTATTTTTGGCATCGGCGCACTTTACTATGCCTACCGGCACAAGCTTGCGGCATAAACGGTGTTATACCATCTGTAAAATTCGCTGCCACTCGTGTTGACTGACCGGCGTGATCGAGAGCCGGTTGCCCCGTTTAAGTAACTGCATGGCATCGAGTTGCGGCTCAGTCCGCAACTCAGCCAGTGACAGCAGCCTGGTTTTGCGCAGCGCACGCACATCCACCAACATCCAGCGTGGCTGCTCCGGTGTGGCCTTGGAATCAAAATAACGACTGTCTGTATCAAACTGGGTCGGATCGGGATAACTGCTGCTGGCCACTTCGGCCACCCCGGCTATCCCGGGTTGCGCACAGCTGGAATGATAAAACAGCACCCCATCGCCAACCTGCATCTGGTCACGCATAAAATTACGCGCCTGATAATTGCGCACTCCCACCCAGGGAAACACACCGAGATTAAGGGCATCGTCAATACTGACATCGTCCGGTTCGGATTTCATTAACCAGTAGTTCATGTGACGCTTACTTTCGCGAATAAAAACTTAATTAATCAGCGCTTCCCTAGTCAACCTGATCTATAGCTTTTTGATGAATTAAATTGAGCATGAAAAAAAACGGACATACTTATAAAAGTACGTCCGTTCAGAATAAATCCCCGCCAGAGCCGCTTTGCCAGCATCCTGAACCAAGAGCGGTTCAAGTTGGCTGCGGTCAGTCTGATTTCGGGTTCATCGGACAAAGCGACGCTCACACCAATCAGACAATTTCCACAGCCTATGCATATAAATGGTTCAAGGAATATATGACAATAGCAAACACGGCAGGGAAGTTAATTTTAACTGAATAACGCTTTCCCGGAAACAAAAATTTAAATGAAAAATTTTAGCGGATAGCAACAAACAATTTGCTTAAAACAAATTTTCCTGCGGGGTCAGTGCATTATCGAGCACATCGGTCATGTTGCTGATTTGTTTTTTTATTTCCACCACACTCAAATCAGAAAAAGGGCCACTGGGGGCTTTGGTGGACAGCAGTTCGGCTGAAATGGTCAGTGCGGCCATAACAGCAATTCTGTCTGTGCCTTTGATTTTGGCCGCATCACGAAAGCTGCACATTTTTTCATCCAGATAGGCCGCTGCCTGAAGCAACGCCGTTTGTTCGCCTTCCTTGCACGCCAGTTTATAGGCTTGTCCCATGATGGTGACATCGATCTGACTCATACTCACTCCTGCTCAACAAAGGGTAATTTTTCCAATACCAGCGTCACGCGCTCATGCGCCTCGCTGAGCCGCTTCGACAGGGCTGAATTGGCCGCGTTCAACTCAGCCACCTGCAGGCGCAAATCGGCGTTCTCACCCCGCAAAGTCTGAGATAACTCGGCTAACTGATCGACTTTTTTAGCCAGTTGTTGAAATTCTGAAATCATGTTGGTGCGCTAAGGGGAAGGTTTACAAAAAGATGTTGGCTGACATTAACTAAAAATGGTATCACGTTAATCAGCCAACCGAACATGTTTTAAAGCATATTTTAATGTCTTTTTTATACTTAAGCTGACTTTTTCTTGCGCGCGATCCAGCTGTGGATATGATTTTCCAGCACCGTCAAGGGTACCGAGCCGACAGCGAGAACTTCATCGTTATACTCGCGCAAATCAAACTGACTACCCAGTTCTTGCTGCGCCTGCTTACGCAAGGCAGAAATTTTTAACTGACCAATTTTATACGCCAGTGCCTGACCGGGGTCACCGATATAACGGTCGATTTCATTGACAATGTCCAGATCGGTTTTGGCCGTGTTTTGCTTGAAAAAAGCAATCGCCTGATCACGACTCCAGCCTTTGGCATGCATGCCGGTATCGACCACCAGACGGACTGCACGCCACATTTCATAGGTCAGCTGACCAAAGCGGTCATAGGGATTGTCATACATGCCCATTTCATAACCGAGTTGTTCCGCATACAGCGCCCAACCTTCGCTGTAGGCAATGAAATACGCGGTTTTTCTGAACATGGGTGCATCCGGCAATTCCAGATCGCGGGCAAACTGGAAGTGATGTCCCGGGACCGATTCATGCAGAGTCAGCGGCACCATTTCCCAGCTCGGGCGTGATTCCGGCTTATACAGATTCACATAGTAGTAGCCCGGGCGGGTACCGTTGGAGGCCCCTGGCATGTAATACGCGGTGGTGGTGTCAGGGGCGATATTATCCGGAATCGGGCGCACACCATAAGTCAGACGAGGTAAAGTTTTGAACACCTTGACCAGTTCCGGATCAATGCGTTTAGCCAGTGCCCGGTAGGCATTGAGCAGCTCATCGGGGGTTTTATAAAAAAACTTCGGATCGGTGCGCATATAAGTAAACAACGCCTGCAGATCACCCTGAAAACCAATTTCCTCGCGCAGTTTTTCCATGCTGGCATGCAAACGTGCGACTTCCTGCAAGCCGATGGTATGGATTTCTTCTGCCGTCAATTGAGTTGTGGTCTGGTCACTGATCAGAAAATCATAGTACGCCTTGCCGTCGGGTATGGCGGTGGCGGCAATGGAGGTACGGCTGACGGGCAAATACCCAGTCTGAAAATAATTCAGAAACTGTCGGTAAGCAGGCAGCAGTTTTTCCCGGATAATGGTTTTTGCCTCGGCCTGTAACTGAGCTTTGTCTGATGCAGAAATGCTGTCGGGGATTTTAGTGAACGGTTCATAAAACGGACTGTTGGCTTCATCACTGACGAGCTGTTTTTCAATCTGGGCAGGAACCCGTTCGAGCAAAATCCGTGGTGGCGTTTTTCCCTGCTTAACACCTTCCTTCATCAACGCTTCGGTCTGGCTGATTTGCAGCGGCAGCGCATTCATCCGGCTCAAATAGTGACGATAATCCTGCACTGTTTCAAAAGGTGTGGTTTCGGCGATGTCGTTGGCAAATTGCGGACCGGTCTTGTGCGTGACGGGCTGCAGATATTCGCCAAACGCATGGCGTTGCAGGGCATGGGTTAAATTCCACTCAAAGGTATCGTAGTCGAGCTGATCTGCCACCGACAGACTGGCGCGGGCAATATGATGCAGCCGATTCAGGGTCGCTTTAGTCTGTACCGCACGTGCGTTAATCGCCGTTATGCTTAAATCGGTCCAGCGGTCATTAAAACGCGGATCGCCTTCACTGGTAGCGGCTTCAGGATAGTCATTGAGCATACGCTCCCAGTCCTGGGCAAACAGTTTAGTCAGTGTCTGATGCGGCGTGTTTCCAGCCAGTGTGGCCGTTGAGGAAACCGAAAGCACGGCAAACAGCAGTGCAGATAACAGGGTACGAGGGATCATGTCAGTCCTGATGGCCAAAAACGCTTACTTTAAAGGGAAATCATCTGAAATGCATATTTCCACAGGTAAATATTTTCAATTGTGGCCGCGAAACGACTTTCAGTCGACAGCTTTACTCATGGTGAATATGACGATTTAGCACTTCGCGGCTGATTTTCCATAAATAAATTATCAGGCGCTCCACCTATTTTTTAAAAATGGGTTATTATGCGTTTTCACTGACTCGCATCACACCCCGTGACGTAATGCATCTTCTTCCATGAATTTCATTACCAGCCCAAGCAACGGGTAGCCAGCTTCACTGACTTTTATCACCCCCCTCAAACTGAGCAATCCATGAGCGAAAATATCAAACACATTACCGATGCATCCTTTGACAGCGATGTATTAAAATCTGACAAACCCGTTTTGGTTGATTTTTGGGCAGAATGGTGCGGGCCTTGCAAAATGATCGCCCCCATCCTCGAAGAAGTCGCCAAAGAATACAATGGCAAAATCGTTATCGCCAAAATGGATGTGGATTCCAATCAGGACACCCCGGCCAAATTTGGCGTTCGCGGTATTCCGACGCTGATATTGTTTAAAAATGGCGTAGCCGCCGCGCAAAAAGTTGGCGCGCTGGCCAAAGGCCAATTAACCTCATTTATTGATAGCAATATCTGACAGTAACGACTAAAGTTAACTCATGCCGCCCAAAGCGGCGGAGTTAACCTTCAGATCAACCCTGTTTTTACAATCTAAAAATCACCACGCAGTCCCCCTCCCCACCACTATTCCCATCCCGGGACATTCAAACCATGCATTTATCCGAATTAAAGGCGTTACACGTCTCCGCACTGCTAGAAATGGCTATCGGACTCGACATTGACAACGCAGCCCGACTGCGCAAACAAGAACTGATGTTTGCGATTCTTAAAAAACGCGCCAAACAAGGCGAACAAATTTTTGGCGATGGCGCCCTCGAAGTCCTACCCGACGGGTTTGGCTTTTTGCGCTCGCCCGATGCCAGTTACATGGCATCCACCGACGATATTTATATCTCTCCTTCGCAAATCCGCCGCTTCAATCTGCATACCGGCGACTCGATCGAAGGCGAAGTTCGCACTCCGAAAGATGGCGAACGCTACTTTGCCCTGGTCAAAGTCGACAAGGTCAATGGTGAATCACCGGAAGCCTCGAAACACCGCATTCTGTTTGAAAATCTGACTCCGCTGCACCCGAACAAGCCATTGCTGCTTGAGCGCGATATGCGCGGTGAAGAAAACACCACCGGACGCATCATCGATCTGATCGCACCTATCGGCAAAGGCCAGCGCGGCTTGCTCGTGGCGTCACCAAAATCTGGTAAATCGGTCATGCTGCAGCACATTGCCCATGCAATTACTGCCAATCATCCCGACATCACCCTGATCGTGCTGCTCATCGACGAACGTCCGGAAGAAGTGACCGAAATGCAGCGCTCCGTGCGCGGCGAAGTGGTTGCTTCCACCTTTGATGAACCGGCCACACGTCACGTGCAGGTCGCTGAAATGGTGCTGGAAAAAGCCAAGCGTCTGGTTGAAATGAAAAAAGACGTCGTAATTCTGCTCGATTCGATCACCCGTCTGGCCCGTGCTTACAATACCGTGATCCCGGCTTCAGGCAAAGTATTGACCGGTGGTGTGGATGCCAATGCACTGCAGCGTCCAAAACGTTTCTTCGGAGCAGCTCGCAATATCGAAGAAGGCGGTTCCCTGACCATTATTGCTACCGCACTGATCGAAACCGGCAGCCGTATGGATGACGTGATCTTTGAAGAATTCAAAGGTACCGGCAATATGGAAGTCCATCTGGAACGCCGTCTGGCTGAAAAACGCACTTATCCGGCCATTAACCTGAATAAATCGGGTACCCGTCGCGAAGAGTTGCTAATTAAACCAGATCAACTGCAAAAAATCTGGGTGTTGCGCAAATTACTGTACAGCATGGATGAAATTGAAGCGATGGAATTCATTTTAGACAAGATGAAAGGCACCAAAAACAATGCCGAATTCTTTGACATGATGCGTCGCTAAGCTTTTTTATGTATAATTCGCCGCTGCACTACCTTGTGGTAGCGGCATTAACCAGGTAAGTGATATTCAATCGGGTCACGAAGCACGACGACCGACGAAGTGATTATTGGCTGCCAAACTTTTTTCAGAGGCAATTATGAGAGCTGGTATTCACCCAAATTATCGCGAAGTCGTATTTCAAGACATGTCGATCGATTTCAAATTCATCACGCGTTCGACCATCAACACCCGTGACACGATTGAATTTGAAGGCAAAACTTACCCATTGGTAAAGATCGAGGTTTCTGCTGAATCGCACCCTTTTTACACTGGTAAACACAAAATTGTTGACACCGCTGGTCGTGTTGATAAATTCCGTAAAAAATTCGGTACCGTGGGTTCAAAAACGTCTGCAACTGGCGAGTAATCCTGCCCGTGGCGCGAATTTGCCCAAAAAAAGCAGCTGCGGCTGCTTTTTTTATTGCATGCAAAGCCACAGAAGGGTAAATTCCCTGCACGCCCCAATGAATCGAAAACTATGAAGCCAGTCCGACTCCCTGCCTCTGCCACTCTGGCCCTGCCGCGCCTGGGCCTGTTCGCCTTATGCATGCTGTATATTTTGCCGGGGCTGTTCGGTCGCGCTCCGTGGAAAATCGGCGAAGATGCCGCCAGCTTTGGTGTGATGTGGACCATGGCGCATGGTAGCTGGCAAGACTGGCTGTGGCCACATATTGCCGGCCTGCCGATGCCGCAGCAAGGACCGCTGACTTACTGGATCGGCGCACTGTGCATCAAACTGGCCGGCTGGCTGATCGGTGACGATACCGCCGCACGTTTATCCAATATTCTGTTTTTTGCTCTGGGTGCAGCCTCGGTCTGGTATGCCACGTATGCCCTTGGACGTCGTCAGGAAGCACAACCATTACAGCTGGCCTTTGGTGGTCAACCCGAACCGCAGGATTTCGGCCGTACTTTAGCCGATGGTGCGCTGTTAATCTATCTGGGCAGCCTGGGCATGCTGATCCACAGTCATCTCACCAGTCCGGTGGCGTTACAGATTTCACTGGTGGCCTTGGTACTCTACCTCGCCATCCGGCTGTTCGATCTGGATTCGGAACCACCGACGTCTGTCAGCAAATTCGCCCTGTTTTTAGGTTTGGCTCTGGGTCTGCTGATTCTCACCCGCGGCTGGCTGATACCGCTGACGCTGTGGGCTACCTGCATGCTGCTGGCCGGTTTTCGCTATAAAAAACTATTACTGCATCTGACGCTGATGACTTTTCCGGTGGCGCTGGCGACGGCCGCGCTCTGGCTGCTGAGCTGCTACTTTGCCCAGCCATACAACGGTTCCCCCTATGACGCCTGGATGGAATGGAATAAGCAGGAATTTTTCCGCCCCAGCTATAACAGCCTGCATTACTTTATCAAATACAGCGCCTGGTTTACCTGGCCAGCCTGGCCGTTTGCCGGCTGGGCGGTGTATGCCTGGCGTCAGCAAACCAGGGCGCTGCACATTGCCCTGCCACTGAGCTTTTTACTGGCGCTCACGGCACTGGCTTTTTGCAGCCCCTACGCCGAACAGAGCAGTCTGATTCCGCTGATCCCGCCACTGTCGATTCTGGCAGCGTTTGGCCTGCCCACCATGAAGCGCGGTGCCATCAATGCAGTTGACTGGTTTTCGGTCATGGTGTTCAGCATGTTTGCGCTGTTCATCTGGCTGAGCTGGATCGCCATGCAAACCGGCTGGCCGGCACAGTTGCATCACAATGTATTCAAATCCATGCCTGACTTTATGCCGCAGCTTAACCTGCTTTCGCTGATCATCGCGCTGGCCGCTACGGCTGCCTGGCTGAAACTGGTGCACTGGCGCATTTCGCGCCATCCACGGGTACTGTGGCGCGCCGTGGTCTTGTCGGGCAGCGGTGTGATTCTGTGCTGGCTGCTCAGCATGACACTCTGGACTCCCTGGGTAGATTACAGGGTCAGCTACCAGTCCGTAGCGCAGGAAATTGCCGCCCAGTTACCGGCGCAATACAATTGTGTTGAAACCAATGTCACGCCGGCACAACGGGCTTCGTTTGCCTATTTTGGCCCGATTCGTTTTGCCGGCTTCCAGGTCACTCAATGCGATTATTATCTGACCGAACGGCGCGTAGCCCGACCGATGAATTTAGCTGGCGGCGAACTGCTCTGGGAAGGGCATCGCCCGGCCGATAAATCAGAACGGTTTATGTTATTTAAAAATAACCAGCCCCATTGATAATCGGCCTAAATCCAAATTATGCTTGCGCTGCAGTGCCTCATCACGCATAATAGCGACTTGCGTTTTCTGACCCATGTTCAGCAGAACAAGTCATAGCTCTGAGCGCATACTGCAGCACACCTGCCCAGGTGATGAAATTGGTAGACTTAGGGGACTCAAAATCCCCCGCCGCAAGGCGTGCCGGTTCGAGTCCGGCCCTGGGCACCAGATACATGAAAAAAGCACTGATTGATTCAGTGCTTTTTTTATTTCCGGATTACTTTCAAACTAACTATCCACAATTAAAAAATTTAGGGTATCCGTATTTCGTGATTGAAATATCTTACAAGCTATTAATTAAGATTTTTGCTGGAGTGTTGAAATCGTTGATCCTGGCAAAGTTGTCCGGCTCGTCGAATTTGTTGAAAATGAATAAATTGACACTTCCTGCATTGCACAATAAATCGTCTGAAAACAGTGATATCAACCGTCCGCCACTGACCGGGTTGTGCCCTGATGCGACATAGGCAATTACATATAACAGACATTGCCAACGAACATCGACTAAAACAGTTCACACGCTATAAGTGAAATACACAGTTGCTCAAATGTTGGAAATTTATGATGCTCACGACTTTCTGCCAAAGAAAGGGTGGTCGCAAATTGCGGCCACCTCGCCAGTTTGACATTTGAGACCTCTGGAGTGGCTAAGTGAATTTATGAGCAATTCAACAAATCTGCAACCTTTAGAAACGATCACTCACTGCATACACGTATTACGTGGCCAGAAAGTATTAATAGACTCCGACCTTGCCGCTCTTTACGGGGTGCCGACAAAGCGATTCAACGAACAGGTCAAGCGCAATCAGGACCGATTCCCGGTCGATTTCATGTTTCAGCTCACTGAAGAAGAATTCTCAGCTTTAAGGTCGCAATATGCGACCTTAAAGGGTGGCCGCGGACAGCATCGCAAATATCTGCCGTACGTTTTCACAGAGCATGGCGCAATCATGGCATCTATGATTCTGAATAGCGCGCATGCCACAGAAATTTCCGTGTACGTTGTGCGTGCCTTTATTCAATTGCGCGAAGTTCTTGCAAGTCATCACGACCTGGCGCAAAAACTAAATGAGCTTGAATGCAAAACTGAGGCGCTTTCCTTGCGGCACGACCAATTTGCGCAAAACACCCGGTTTCAATTGAAACAGGTATTTGACGCAATCAGGGATTTAATGGAACCGCCAGTGCCAAAAAAACAGCGCCCGATCGGTTTTGTAACGTTAGAAGAAAAACCGTCCAAACACACGACGGATAAAGCAAACCACGGTGCCTAGCGCCTATTAAATAACGTCGCCATTGTGCCGGTTTGCGACGGCCGCTTAGCACATACAGGAGAAAGTACAAACTCGTGATTCGGGAAATCCAACAAGCCGGTTTATTAAGGTCTGTCAAATATTGCCGCCAATAATAAGCTTCGCCCCATTAATTTCTTTGTTGTGATTGCCTTGCGGCTTAAGGCCTAAAGAAGCAAACCAATTAAGTAATAATACAAACGCCGGACTAATTGTCGGCGTCTCAATTATGATATTTTTGAGCGGGGTGTTGAAGATTGCTTGATTTACCCCGTTAATTTTCCATCCACTTAACTCAAGAACCTGTTTCAAGATGCTTGCTAGTTGATAGCCTTCAGTGTCACCCATCAAACATGTTAAATCAATACTTTCTGGCGGATGCGTTCGTAATTCGGCAACTAGCGCGTTGGCTGCGGCCTGCGAAACTTGGCGTGGTTGAGGACCGAAATTTTGTATCGAATGCGCAATTTGACCTCCCATTTGATTTTGACTAAAGATGATAGAACCATGTGCAACAGAGTTTCCGTTAAGGCCCGCAATGAGTTGATTTACAACCGTGTCATTGGGTATTCCGGTCTACTTTGACCAGACAGGTGGACGAGGCACGCATCATTTTTTCGACATAGCCATCAAAGTGCGCACTGACACGTCGAAGCAAAGGCTGCTCATCGGCATAGCAGGCCGCAATGGTGCGCTGGCTTTGGGTCGGGTGCATACGCTGCGCTAATTCCTGGCAGCGCGTCGCGAGCCAGGCATTTAAGTCCGCAAAGGAAGCAAAGCGTGCCAACGGAGTAAACA
>CAIOYD010000067.1 GCA_903862415.1 uncultured Oxalobacteraceae bacterium
AGTTGTTAAAGAATGGTGTATGACGACCACCTTCATCTTTAGACAATACGTAGATTTCGCCTGTGAAGTGCGCATGCGGTTTGATTGAACCCGGTTTTGCTAACACTTGACCACGTTGAACGTCTTCACGTTTTGTACCGCGCAACAACACACCAACGTTATCGCCTGCTTGACCTTGATCCAGCAATTTACGGAACATTTCAACGCCAGTACAGGTGGTTTTGACTGTATCGGTGATACCGATGATTTCAATCTCTTCACCAACTTTAACGATACCGCGTTCGATACGACCAGTTACCACTGTACCGCGACCTGAGATCGAGAATACATCTTCCACTGGCAACAGGAATGCGCCGTCTACTGCGCGTTCTGGTGTCGGGATATAGGTATCTAATGCGTGAGCCAATTTCATGATAGCTTCTTCGCCCAATGGACCTTTGTCGCCTTCAAGTGCCAGTTTAGCTGAACCTTGAATGATTGGCAGATCGTCGCCTGGGAAATCGTATTTTGAAAGTAATTCGCGTACTTCCATTTCGACCAGTTCTAACAATTCCGCATCATCAACCATGTCGCATTTGTTCAAGAATACGATGATGTATGGTACGCCAACTTGACGAGCCAACAAGATGTGTTCACGTGTTTGCGGCATTGGGCCGTCAGCTGCGGAACAAACCAGAATCGCGCCGTCCATTTGTGCCGCGCCGGTAATCATGTTTTTAACATAATCAGCATGGCCTGGGCAGTCAACGTGAGCGTAGTGACGCGCTTCAGTTTCGTATTCTACGTGGGATGTATTGATGGTAATACCGCGCGCTTTTTCTTCTGGCGCGTTATCAATTTGATCGTAGCCTTTTGCTTCGCCACCAAATTTTTTGGACAATACAGTCGCAATCGCGGCTGTTAATGTTGTTTTACCATGATCAACGTGGCCAATTGTTCCAACGTTGACGTGTGGCTTGGTCCGCTCAAACTTGCTTTTTGCCATTTTTGACTCCTAACGATTTTGATGAGAATGTCCAGGCAAAAGCCCGACCGTCAAACTGAGATTATTGATAACTGCTTACTTGCTTTACTAATTACCGCCGCAATACTAACTGCGCACTGCTAATATTTGGTGCTCTTGACGTGGATTGAACACGTGGCCTCTCCCTTACCAAGGGAGTGCTCTACCACTGAGCTACAAGAGCCTTTTTGTTTTTGCCCGACCAGCACTTCAAAAAGCACCCTGTTGTTCACATTGTCAGTACACAAACGCAAAAATGGAGCGGGTGAAGGGAATCGAACCCTCGTCATAAGCTTGGAAGGCTTCAGCTCTACCATTAAGCTACACCCGCATTTGGCTTTCGCCGTAAATCTGCCTATGGTGGAGAGGGCTGGATTCGAACCAGCGTACTCAGAGAGAACAGATTTACAGTCTGTCGCCTTTAACCACTCGGCCACCTCTCCATAGGGAACCCCGAATTATAGACATCTGACTTTCGGCCGTCAAGCAGCCTGTGCGAATTTTTTAAAATAGCTGCAGAAATAAAAAGCTTAAGTGGCTTAATAGTCACTTTATTTTCCTATTGACATGCTTAAAGGACAATTTCGACAGCGACAAAGTCTGTCCTTGTGTACTGGCTACCCAGAAAATCTGTCAGCAATACAAAGCGGCGAACTATCTGGGGTTGGGTTGTTATGGTATGGGATGCTTTATAAATGAGTCACATTTTGCAAAGCGCCGCGCAATTGATCTACGGCCGCCGCTTCAAACTCCGTTGCCAGGCTAAGCTTCATCTGGCAGTGCAACGTCACCAGATCGGCATAATCGGCTTGCTGCACATTGACTTCAAATTGTTCACACAGGCGTCTAAAACCAGATTCTACGGCAAACTGCATGGCAAAGCTGCGATTACACATGGCCTCTACTGCCATGAGTTGCGCCAACTTGCTGGCGTCCGAAATCGCCTGACCATACGCACGCGCCAATCCTCCGGCACCGAGCTTGATGCCACCCCAGTAACGTATCACCACGGCGAGCACATTCATGAGTTGCTTATGCACCAGCACGTTATACATCGGACGCGCAGCCGTACCAGAAGGTTCGCCGTCGTCATCCAGACCGGATTCGGATTCAGCAATCAGTACCCAGCAAATGTGCACCGCCTGCGGATGTTGCAGTCGCAGAGCGGCCAGTTTTGCTTTGGCCTCCACTCTGCTGGCAACCGGATATAACTGACCAATGAAACGGCTTTTTCTGATTTCCAGTTCGACACTCACGGGTGCTACCAGCTGATACATTGTGCGGCGGCTTAAATGGCTAACGGTTTATAACGGATACGACGAGGCTTGGCACCTTCTTCGCCCAAACGTTTTTTCTTGTCGGCTTCGTATTCCTGATAGTTACCGTTAAAGAAGGAAACCTGAGAGTCACCTTCAAAAGCCAGAATATGGGTGGCGATGCGGTCGAGGAACCAGCGGTCATGGGAAATCACCATCACGCTACCGGCAAATTCCAGCAACGCATCTTCGAGAGCCCGCAGGGTTTCCACGTCCAGATCGTTGGAAGGTTCATCGAGCAACAGCACATTGCCACCCTGCAGCAGGGTTTTGGCCAGATGCAGACGGCCGCGTTCACCACCAGATAAATTGCCGACGATTTTTTGCTGATCGCCGCCTTTAAAATTGAAGCGGCCAAGATAGGCGCGCGAAGCCATTTCGAAACGTCCGACGGTGAGCAGATCAGCTCCACCACAGACATCTTCAAACACGGTTTTGGTGTTGCCCAGGTCTTCGCGACTCTGATCAACGAGCGAGATTTTGGCCGTTTTTCCCAGCACGACTTCACCGCTATCGGGTTGCTGACGACCGACTATCATGTTGAACAGGGTGGATTTACCGGCACCATTGGGCCCGATAATTCCGACGATGGCACCGGCCGGAATGGTGAAGCTCAGATTATCGATCAGCAGACGATCACCAAAGGACTTGGTGACGTTTTTAAATTCGATGACATCATTGCCCAGACGTTCAGCGACCGGAATAAAGATTTCCTGAGTTTCATTGCGCTTCTGATATTCGTGCTCGGACAGTTCATTAAAGCGCGCCAGCCTGGCCTTGCTTTTGGCCTGCCGGGCTTTAGGATTCTGGCGTGACCATTCAAGTTCTTTCTGCAGCGATTTCTGGCGTGCGGATTCGGTGGATTCTTCCAGTTTCAGCCGTGCCTGCTTTTGATCCAGCCAGGAACTGTAATTGCCTTTCCAGGGGATGCCGTGGCCGCGATCGAGTTCCAGTATCCATTCGGCGGCATTATCGAGAAAATAGCGGTCATGGGTAATGGCCACAACGGTGCCGGGAAAGCGCAACAGAAATTGTTCCAGCCAGTCGACCGATTCAGCATCCAGATGGTTGGTAGGTTCATCAAGCAGCAGCATATCCGGCTTGGATAGCAATAACTGGCATAAAGCCACACGGCGTTTTTCGCCGCCCGACAAGACCGCGATTTTGGCATCCCAGGGTGGCAGACGCAGTGCATCGGCTGCCATTTCCAGCTGCAGTTCGACATTGTCACCGGCGGAGGTGGAAATAATGGCCTCGAGACGTGCCTGTTCATTGGCCAGAGCATCAAAGTCAGCATCTTCTTCGGCATAGGCGGCGTACACGGCATCGAGCTTGGCTTTGGCGGCAAAGACTTCGCCGAGTGCACTTTCGACTGCCTCACGGACTGTTTGTTCGGGATTGAGTTGCGGCTCCTGCGGCAGATAACCGATATTCAGATTCGGCATCGGTACGGCCTCGCCCTGAATGTCCTTGTCTATGCCGGCCATGATTTTGAGCAGGGTGGATTTACCCGAACCATTCAACCCAAGCACGCCAATTTTGGCGCCCGGGAAAAACGACAGCGAAATATCTTTTAAAATCTGCCGCTTGGGTGGAACAATTTTTCCTACTTTATTCATGGTGAAAACGTAATTTGCCATGGCTGCTTTCTAATTAAATTGGAGTCGGTTGTTGTCGGGTGACTGCATCAATGCGCGTAGCTCAGCGACATGATGATGGTAGTACCCTGCTCAAATAATTCATCACCGGTTTCATCCGGTGCGGCTTCGGGTGGATAGTGCATACCGTTGGCTTCAATGAGAAAATAATCAAACCCGGGCACGGCGTTGATCGTCGTCGGCATCACTCGATCGCGTATCTGCTGGGCCAGTCTGTCTGCCGCCTGCGCTGGTGTGAACTGTTGTTGTTCAAGCTGCCTGAAAAAACCGATGCCATTATCCTGCACCGTCATTTCCACCTGTTTGGCGGTGAAATCCAACACCACATGCACATTGGTGCCGCGTGAATAATCGGCCGCATGTTGTACTGTCACCAGAAAACTGGTTTTAAATAAATCCCGTTGTGCCACGGTCAGCCTGGCCGCGATAAAGGGGGCAAAATCCTGCTCCCAGACATCAGCAAGGGTTCCGAGAGGAAAACTGTAGCTGTGCATGAGCGCCAGATCAAAGGAGGGTGCATACACCGGACCATTGTCGCTGGTCGTATGCTTAATGGTACCGGCCAGCTCTAACGCCTTGATGATACGAGCCGCGCTGGCCGTATCTACCTGAAAACGATGTGCCAGCGCCAAATTGAGGTCATGGGCGTGCAATGGCAAGGCTGTCGCCGCCCATACTTTGGCTTCTTCCAGATCAATGTTGTTCATGCTGAGTTTCTCCATTATCGATTGGAAGCGATTGTAGCGTTTTTGCTTCTGAGCCGGTTAGCTTTTCCCTGATTTCATCGCCAACTGTTACGGTTATTGTTTTTTTGCAATCTAATGTGCTGATTTGTATCAAAAATTGGCAAAAAGACGATTTTTTTTGCCCCTGATTCCTAATGTCGCACTCAAAACTGCCGATAACACCTATCTGTTTCTGGTCTTTTTAACCAGTCGTGGCCGTCCGAATGAATTCCCCCACAGGAAAAGAATGAATAATTCGTCTTTGCACAAGCGACTGCTGACAGCCATTTTCGTGCTGATGTTGTTTGTCTGTTCGGCAATTGTCTGGATTTCCATTCAGGCTGGTACCGATGCCGTGAACCAGCTCACGCAACGCATCATGAGCAATATGATCGGCCGCATCGGCTCGGATAATGAGCAACACCTGAACGAAGCCATGATCACGCTGGAAACCGTGGCGCCCAATTCTGCCCTGCCGTTCGATACCGATTTCAACCATCTGGAACAGCGCCTGTGGGCCGCGAGCGCCCTGTTCATGCAAACCAACAGCTATGTGTATTTTGCCGGCACCGACAGCCGCTTCATCGGCGTTAATCGTCAGGATGCAGCACATATCACCGTACATCTGCGCAATTCGGGAGAGCCATTGCGACACGATTATGTTGCGCTCGGACCGGGCGACCGCAGCCACATGATCAATTCAGGGGAATACGATGCCCGAACTCGACCCTGGTACATCAAAGCGATGCAAAACGATCATGCCATCTGGACCGATGTCTACACCAATTACAGCCGGCCGGAACCCACTATTACTGTCGCCAAAGCGGTCTATCAGCCAGATCACAGCCTCGCCGGCGTGGTCGCTACCGATATTCCATTGGCCAAGTTATCGGAAAATTTGCGCAGCTTAAGCATCAGTGCCAACAGCGTCGCCTTCATCATCGATGAACATGGTGACATGATCGCCACGTCCTCCACCGAATCCCCTTTCACTGAAATCAATCATGTCACCGGACGAATTTCTGCAGCCGCCATGCCAAACAGTCTGATTAAGGAAGCCTTTTTACGCGTTATCAAAAATTATCCCGACGAAATCAATACCAGCAATAATCCCAGCCACAGCTATACCCTGGATAAAGAAAAATTCGATGTCGCGTTTGCACCGCTGGGCAATAAATTTGGGTTGAAATGGATCACGGTCGTGGTTGTGCCACGCGCCGATTTCATGCATGGCATTACCCACAGCGTAGTACAAAGTTTTGTGATTGCGGTCTTGTTTATCATACTCGCCCTGATCGTCGGACTGGTGTTTATCGAACACATTTTGGGCGATATCCGGCAACTGACTTCGGCAGCCCAGAAAATCGGCAATGGTGAACCACTGCCACGCCTGCGCATCCATCGCAAGGACGAAATCGGTCACCTGATCAACACCTTTATCGAAATGGAAAACAAATTACGCTTTGACCGGCTAACACA
Organism: uncultured Oxalobacteraceae bacterium; assembly: GCA_903862415.1. GTDB lineage: Bacteria > Pseudomonadota > Gammaproteobacteria > Burkholderiales > Burkholderiaceae_D > Solimicrobium. The sequence goes on from CAIOYD010000067.1 coordinate 6,182, forward strand.
AATTTATAACCGCGAATTTCTGATTGCCCAGATTGAGTTTCTCGAACGTCACGCCAGAACCCATCAGCAGGAAAACATCAACTTCACGCTGTTATTTCTAGATCTGGACAAATTCAAAAACATCAACGATTCTTACGGACATTCGGCCGGGGATCAGTTACTCATTGTAATTGCCTCGCGGCTCAAAGCGGCGGTGCGGGAAACCGATACAGTGGCACGGTTTGGTGGCGATGAATTTGTCGTGCTGCTCAATGGCACTAGTAATGCAGCCGATATTCAAATGACGGTCGACAAAATCCACGCTCTGGTGGAACAGCCGATCGCCCTGGCCGATAATATCGTCTCGGTGCATGTGTCGGTTGGCTGGGCTACCTTTCCAACCGATGCCCAGGATTATTTGAGCCTGGTAAAGATAGCCGATGCGCGCATGTTTTCCACTAAACAGCATCAGCACAATGTCCATCTGCGGCTGGTTTAACTACTCCACAGCAACATAGCAGAACTTTCTGGCCCACTATTTCACTTTAAGTTGATTATAAGCAACAGCATTCACCAACAGCATGGTTGAATGCTTTAAGATGAGCCGAGCCGCTTTACGCGCTCCTTTTTCCTTATGAAAGCCTGTGATGAATGAACTCTTAGTTGACTATATCGTGATCGGTGGCGGCTCGGGTGCCTGCGCCACAGCTGGCCGTTTGAGTGAAAACCAGAGTAAAACTGTGCTGGTGCTCGAAGCTGGCGGCAATGGCCGTGACTGGGCTATTAAAACCCCGGCAGCGGCCGTAGCCATGCTGCCCACCAAATACAATAACTGGGCGTTCAAAACGGTAGCCCAACCTGGACTCAATGGCCGGTGCGGTTATCAGCCACGCGGCAAAACCTTGGGTGGTTCTTCGGCCATCAATGCGATGATTTATATTCGTGGCCACGCCAGTGATTATGATCACTGGGCTGAACTGGGCAACGCCGGCTGGTCGTATAAAGAATTACTGCCTTATTTTATTCGTTCAGAAAACAATGCCGATTTATCCGGACCCTATCACGGCCAAAACGGCCCCCTGCATGTGAGTAATCTGCGCAGTGATAATCCATTCCAGCAAATCTATTTACAGGCCGGACAACAGGCCGGATTTAGCGTCAATACCGATTTCAATGGTGCAAGTCAGGAAGGCATAGGCGTGTATCAAGTCACGCAACATCTGGGTGAGCGCTGCAGCGCAGCGCGCGCCTATCTGGAGCCGCATGCAGAGCGCAGCAACCTGAACATCCTCACGGGTGCTTATGTCACGCGGATTTTATTTGCTGTGGATGGCGAAAACAAACGTGCTGTCGGCGTCGAATTCAGTCACAACGGCGTGACTAAAACCGCTCGCGCCAAAGAAGAAATTATTCTGGCTGCCGGTGCACTGCAATCGCCGCAAATTCTGATGCTTTCGGGTGTCGGTGATCAGGATGAATTGGGCGCTCTGGGCATTCCTTTGGTCCACCATTTGCCTGGCGTCGGAAAAAATCTGCAAGATCATCCCGACATGATTTTGAACTACCAATCCAACAGTCTGGATCTGGTCGGGTTTTCCTTCCTGGGTGGTTTCGCCATGCTCAAACAGGCATGGCGTTATCTGACAAAACGGCGTGGCATGCTGACCACCAATTATGCCGAATGCGGTGGATTTTTAAAAACCTCACCCGAACTGCCAGCCCCCGACGTACAACTGCATTTTGTAGTCAGCGTGGTAGAAGATCATGCACGCACGCTGCGCTGGGGCCATGGTTACTCCTGTCACCTGTGCGTGCTGCGGCCGGTCAGTCGCGGCACGGTGAAACTGGCCAGCACCAACCCGCATGCCGCGCCGCTCATCGATCCTAACTTTTTGGGCGAACCTGAAGATATGGAAGTCATGCTTAAAGGGGTAAAATTAACCCAACAAATCATGAATGCACCGGCACTCACAGCACAGCGCACCAAAGCGTATACCGATGCCCATATTCGCAATGATGATGAATTGCGTGCCCTGATTCGTCAGCGCGCTGACACGGTTTATCATCCGGTTGGTACCTGCAAGATGGGGACCGATGCCATGGCCGTGGTTGATTCGCAATTACGCGTACACGGCATTCGTGCTTTACGCATTGCGGATGCCTCCATCATGCCGACACTCATCGGTGGCAATACCAATGCGGTGTGTATGGTGATCGGTGAAAAAGCGGCGGATTTGATTAGCACCGGACAGTAATGAAATTATCATTCTTCGATGACAGATAAGTAGGGCGTATTAGCGTTAGCGTAATACGCCCATTTAAACATCGAGCTCCAGCTGACGACTGCCCTGCACGCTGCTGACGTCATCCTGATCCGCCAGACCGCTGGCTTTGACGCCCAGTAAGCGCAGGCGTTTTTCCAGCGGAACGCGTTTTAAACAATGGCCGGCGGCCTGGCGTATGCGCTGGGCATCAGCAGTCGCTTCCGGCAATGTCAGGTCACGCGTGACCGACTTGAAATCATCGTAACGCAGTTTAATGCCGATGGTACGCGCCAGCATTTTTTTGCGCTGCAAATCCAGCGCCAGCTGGTTGCATAGCGAAGTAAAAATTTCTGATAGCGCCGCCCGATCGTGACGCGCATGCAAATCTTTTGCGAAAGTCGTTTCGCGGCTGATGGACTTGGTTTCCGACTCGGTAATCACGGCGCGCTCATCAATCCCATGGGCGGCCTGATTGAGCCAGATGGCATAGGTGCGACCAAAACTTTCCTGTAGCAGGGTGGTATCCATGTGCGCGAGTTGAGCTATCGTACTCACACCCAGATGCTGCAACTTTTCTGCCGCCTTCGGTCCGATGCCATTGATTTTACGTACATCCAATGGCCAGATACGCGTCGCAATATCTTCCATGCTGAGTACGGTGAGACCATCGGGCTTTTCCAGATCCGAACAGATTTTGGCCAGCAACTTATTGGGCGCAATCCCGATCGAGCAATTTAAGCCGGTAGCGTCACGCACAGCCTGTTTGATACGTTTAGCCAGCACAACGGTATCGCTGTCTTCATCGGTCAGATCAAGATAAATTTCATCTATCCCGCGATCTTCTATGCAGCTCACCACACTGGCCACGGCCGCTTTAAACAGACGCGAATATTTTCGGTAAGCGTCAAAATTGACTGGCAGCAAAATGGCCTCCGGTGCCAGCTTGCCTGCCTTCATGGTACCCATGCCGGAAAACACTCCGAGCGCACGAGCTTCATAGGTGGAGGTAGTAAGTACCCCGCGCCCGACATAATCACCCAGACGGGCAAACTGGCGTGTGCCATCAGCCTGCATAAGCGGGCGATGTTCACTGCGGCCACCGATGGCGACGGCCTGACCGCGCAACTCCGGATAGCTGATTAACTCCACCGAAGCATAAAAAGCATCCATATCCAGATGTGCAATCCGGCGCGGTTTTTCTGGTGCGGGTAATGCAGAAGTCGTCATAGTCAAACCCGGCAGCAACTTGCCAGCCCGGCATTAGGGTAAAATCATGTTTTATAGTTGAATCTGCCCGTTATTATGAACAGTGCTACGTTAATTGTTTTTCTCACCACCATTTTTTTCCTGTGTATCAGCCCGGGGCCTACCATGTTGCTGGCACTGGCCACTAGCATGAATTCCGGCATACGGGTGGCTTTCTGGGGCGTATGCGGCGCTACTCTGGGCAATGCTATTTTAATTGGTCTGGTGGCTTTTGGTTTGGGTTCTTTGCTGACCGCTTCCCTGACCGTGTTTACCGTGCTGAAATTTATCGGCTCGGCTTATATGTGCTGGCTGGCGTATCAGCTCTGGTTTGCTCAAACGGTGCCGATCATCCTCAAGGAAGAAGTGCGTGAAACGGGTCAGCATGCGTTTAGTCGCGCCGCTACCGTCTCACTGACCAACCCCAAGGGAATTCTGTTTCTGTCGGTCTTCCTGCCGCAATTTATCGATATTCATTTACCCACCACACCCCAGTACACTCTGCTGGGTATACTGTTGCTGGGCATGGATCTGATCATGATGGCCGGTTATATTTTGCTCGGTCGTCGTGCCGCAAGCCTGCTGACTTCGGGACATCTGCGACTGCTCAACCGGGTTTGTGCGCTGTTTATGTTGTTTTTGGCCTTAGGTTTGGCAAGTTACCAGCGCAGCTGACACTGAAGAATTTCAGGCATACAATACAGAGATTGTTGACTAAGGAAGTACCATGAAACTACTCGACCCCATCGTCGAATTTGCTGCACAACTGCAGCAAATCCGGCGCGATATTCATGCCCACCCGGAACTGTGTTACGAAGAAATCCGTACCTCTGAACTGGTGGCGGCAAAACTGACTGAATGGCAGATTCCGATCATCCGCGGCTTAGGCATCACCGGCATTGTCGGCGTCATCAAACGCGGCAGCAGCCAGCGCGCTGTCGGTTTACGTGCCGACATGGATGCCCTGCCGATGCAGGAACTCAATACCTTTGCCCATACCTCCACCCAGAACGGAAAAATGCATGCCTGCGGTCACGATGGCCATACCGCCATGTTGCTCGGTGCGGCCCACTATCTGGCTACGCATGCCAGCTTTGATGGTACCGTGTATGTCATTTTTCAACCAGCCGAAGAAGGCGGCGGCGGTGCCAAACGCATGATCGCCGACGGGTTGTTTGAACAATGTCCTATGCAAGCCGTGTTTGGCATGCACAACTGGCCGGGTGTACCCCTAGGTCAATTTGGTGTCAGAGCCGGTCCGATGATGGCCTCGTCAAATGAATTTGAAGTCATTGTGCACGGCAAAGGTGCGCATGCCGCCCAGCCGCACAAAGGCATCGATCCGATCCTCGTTGCCATCCAGATCGTACAAAGCTGGCAAAGCATCGTCGCGCGCAATGTCAGTCCGGTCGACAGCGCCGTGCTTTCCGTGACCCAGATCCATTCCGGCAGTGCCACCAATGTGATTCCCGATCAGGCTATCCTGATCGGCACGGTGCGCACCTTTACTCCGGAAGTGCTCGATATGATCGAAGCCAATATGCACCGTATTGCCGACCATACGGCACAGGCTTTTGATGCCAGAGTTGAATTTCATTTCAAACGTAATTACCCGGCGCTGTTCAATCACGCCAAAGAATCAGTGCTGGCTGCTGAAGTCATGCGCCAGATTGTGGGTGACGATGCCGTCAACAGTCAGATCGAACCGACCATGGGTGCAGAAGATTTTGCCTACATGCTGCAAGGCAAACCCGGCTGCTATGTCTTCATCGGCAATGGTGATGGAAACCACCGTGAACAAGGTCACGGCTTAGGCCCCTGTAATCTGCACAATGCCAGCTATGATTTCAATGACCAGCTGTTGCCCCTGGGTGCGACTTACTGGGTCAGACTGGCACAACATTTTTTGGCGCAGTCGTAGGGTGTATTAGTCGTAGGGTGTATTAGCGAAGCGTAATACACCACCAACCGCAATTTTGAAGCATGGTGTATTCCGCCTGCGGCATGGCACCCTAGCGCTAAAATTCTTCCCAATCGTCTTTGCTTTCAGCCGCAGCAGGCTTGACCGCCGCCAGACGCACCGCCGGTCTGGCCGCTGTTTTGGCCACCACTTTATTGGGCACTTTCACCACCGGCCTGACGTTGGCACTGACACGTTTGCTGGAAGTAGGCGCGACTGCGCGGGCAACAACGGACTGACTGGTTTTAAATGTTCCTACCAGCTTATTGAGTGACACCGTCTGATCCTGCAGCGAACTGGCCGCGGCGGCGGCTTCTTCCACCAGTGCCGCATTTTGCTGGGTCACCGCATCCATCTGCATAATGGCATCATTGACCTGCTGAATCCCGGAACTCTGTTCCTGACTGGCGACAGTGATATCGGCCATGATGGCGGTCACCTTCTGAATGCTGGCCACCACTTCATCCATGGTGCTGCCGGCATTATTGACCAGACGCGAGCCTTCCTGCACTTTTTCGACTGAATCACCGATGAGTTCTTTGATTTCTTTCGCTGCACTGGCCGAGCGCTGTGCCAGATTACGTACTTCGGACGCCACCACCGCAAAACCGCGTCCCTGTTCGCCGGCGCGTGCTGCTTCAACGGCTGCATTCAGCGCCAGAATATTGGTTTGAAAGGCGATGCCATCAATGACGCCGATAATATCGACAATTTTCCGCGCCGAGGCATCGATCGCGCCCATGGTATGCACCACATCGGCGACCACTTTTCCACCGCGCACAGCCACTTCTGAAGCGGTAATCGACAATTGATTGGCCTGACGGGCATTATCCAGATTTTGCCGCACTGTCGAAGTCAACTCTTCGGTCGAGGCGGCGGTTTCTTCCAGTGAGCCTGCCTGTCTTTCAGTGCGTTGTGACAATTCCATATTGCCCGCAGCGATATCTCCGGTGGCCTGTGAAATCGCATCGGAACTGGATTTTACTTCGCTGACAACCTCGAGCAAATGCTGGTTCATCAGTTGCAGCGCTTCCATCAGTTGCCCGGTTTCATCCTTGGAATGCACCACGATATGACTGGTTAAATCGCTGTTCGCCACGGTCTGAGCAATCAGCACCGCCTCTTCCAACGGGGTCGAGACCATATGATTGATCCACTGCGAAAATGCCAGTCCCACCAGTACCCCGGCGATCACCAGGGAAATGATCCACCAGCGGGAACTGTTATAGGTATGCACGGAGTCGGTATACGACTTTGCTCCGGCATTGGTGTTGATTTCCGCCATTTCATCAATCAACGCACGCATTTTGGCATTGGTTTGCGACGATTCCGTGCCCATTAACACCAGTGCTTCATCGACTTTATTCTGGTTGGATAATTCGATGATTTTGCCGTGGACCGCCATGTATTTATCCAGCAGTGTCAGATACTCAGCAAATTTGGCTTTTTCATCCGGAAAAGTCAGTAGCTTTTCATATGCTTCGCGGTATTTTTTGGCATTGGCGGCATACATATCCATGCGCTGCTGGTATTTGGCTTTACCTGCTTCATCCTTGGCCAGCATGTGTTCCAGTTCCTGGGCTCGGAACGACGCCATATTGGCTTTGACCTGCACAATCGACACGGCGCTCGGCAACCAGTTGGTACCCAGATCTTCGGTTGCCTGATTCACCTTGGCCAGCTGGGTGATGGCAAACACTCCGACCACGATGGTGATGAGCAAAATCAGACCCGAACTGATTAACAGTTTGGAAGCGATTTTTAAATCTTTAAAGGAAAACATGGCTAATCCAGTAGTAATATGTAAATTAAATTTAAAAATTATTTGTCCAAAATCAAGGTATTACCAAATGACTGCTCTACCAAATTCAGAATAAATTTACTTTAGGTAACAAATTCTTATATTTCCATAACTTTTTGCAGCTGGTAGCACCTAAATAAGCAGATGACGGTATTTATTTAACATTATTTTACAGTTAAGCTCTTTTCCTCATTTTAAATGTTAATTAATTATGTTTATATGGAACTTAATGCCAGTTAAATTGTCGCCATCGGTTTTAAAAAAGTTGCAGTACACTATGCAACTTGTGATCTTTATTTCATCAAGTCGCTTTATTTTTGTATCCTGTTGTTGCTGACGGCGGGGTGTTCGGCGTTGTTTCATTCCTGTCATCACGCAACATTGCGATACAAACGTTGGCACTCCTTTCATTAAATCTCTTCATAATAGCCCTATGGATACCAATCAAATTTTAATCGTCGATGATGATCGTGAAATTCGTACGCTGTTAGCCGATTATTTACAGGCTAATGGCTATCGCTGTTTTGTGGCCGCCGAAGGCAATGCGATGCAACACACCCTCAATGAACAGCAAATCGATCTGGTGGTGCTGGATTTGAACATGCCGGGCGAAGATGGCTTAACCCTGTGCCGCAATCTGCGCGCCCGCTCTTCGATGCCGATTATTATGCTCACCGCCAGAAACGAACCGCTGGACCGGATTCTGGGACTGGAAATGGGTGCCGATGATTATTTACCCAAACCGTTCGAACCACGCGAATTGCTCGCCCGCGTACGCAGCGTGTTGCGCCGCACTAACGGTCAGGGACAACATCACAACGACAAGGTGCAGCAACTCAAGTTTGCCGGCTGGTCGCTCGATGTGACAGCCCGCCACCTGATCGACCCCAATCAGATCGTGGTGCTGCTTTCCGGAGCTGAATATAAAATGCTGAAAATTTTTCTCGAACACCCCAACCGCGTACTTAACCGCGACCAGCTACTCAACATGACGCAGGGACGCGATGCCGATCCGTTTGACCGCTCGATCGACATCCAGATCAGCCGCATCCGGCAAAAACTGGGCGAAGATGCGCGTTCACCGCAGATCATCAAAACCGTGCGCAATGGTGGTTATGTGCTGGCCGTCACTGTGGAAACAGCGTGATTCGTTCACTCTCAGGCCGGGTGTTCCTGGTTCTCATTTTGGGGGTGGTTACTTCGGCCTGCCTGACGCTGTGGTTTTCACTCGGTGAACGCCAACATGGCCTGATTCAGTCGCGCGAAACCCACATGTTGGAGCGTGTCGAACAGCTCATTATGACCATCGACTCGTTACCTGCGGATTACCGCAAACCATTCATTCAGTTGCTGCCACGCTTTGGCATCCAGATCAGTTTCACGCCCGATTTAAGCAGCGCACAAACCGTCAACAGCCCCAACGCTGCCATACTGGTGCAAAAACTGGGGGACGACTTTCACATCACCAGCCTGCCGTTTATCCAGTGCCAGGGAATGGGCCCTGCCGCCCCGATGCTGACCTGCGAAAATATTGCAGTGACTTTGCACGATGGCAGCCACATCGCCTTTACCCTGCTGCCACCGCGCATTCCGTTGCCGCCAATCAGCCCGTATTTCTATCATTATTTCCTGCTGTTTTTACTGTTTGTTGCCGGGCTGGCGTATTTTGTCACCCGCATGACTATTCGCCCGCTGCAAAAGCTCTCGCAGGCCGCGCTCGATTTAGGTAACGACATCAATCATCCGCCACTAGAAGTCACCGGTGCGACTGAACTGCGCCAGGCCAGCAGTGCCTTTAATGCCATGCAGTCACGCATCCGCCATCATATTGAACAGCGTACCCACATGTTGGCAGCTATCACCCACGATCTGCAAACACCGCTCACACGGTTACGACTGCGGCTGGAAAAAGTCAGCGACAGCGAACTGCGTGAACGGCTTATCAGCGATCTGTCGGCCATGCAGGACATGATCCGTGAAGGTTTGCAACTCGCGCGCAGCATGGATAGTTCGGAACAGCGGCAAAAAGTGAATCTGGATTCGCTGCTCGACAGCGCCGTCTCCGATGCCTGCGATGCCGGTCAGGCGGTCATGCTCAGTGGCAGCGCAAAAATGTCTGTTCAGGCGCAACCGCAGGCGATTTTACGCTGCGTCAACAACCTCATCGACAATGCCCTGAAATACGGTCAGCGCGCCACGCTGACGGTGCAGGCCGATCACGGCATGGCTGTCATCCGTATCCGTGATGCCGGTCCCGGTCTGCCGCCGATTGAACTGGAAAAAGTGTTCACGCCCTTCTACCGGCTGGAAACTTCACGCTCACGCGACAGTGGCGGCACCGGTCTGGGCTTGACAATTGCGCGCAATATTATTGAACAACATGGTGGCACCCTGAGTCTGCGCAATCATCCCGAAGGCGGGCTCGAAGCCACACTGACTATTCCCGGCAAATCCATCTGAAGCATGGTCTATAATGCTGTTTATCGATTTACTGTGAGGATGGCATGAATATACAACTTGGCGATATCGGTAAAATTATCCAACTCTCGATCGCACCGGTGTTCATGGTTTCCGGTGTGGGCACGCATTTAATCGTGCTCACCAATCGGCTTGGCCGGATTATCGACCGTTCGCGCCAGCTGGAAAACAATCTTGCCCCGGATGCCCTGCAACACGATGCCGAACTCGGCGAACTCTACACCCGCTCGCACCTGATCAATCGCTCGATCACGCTCGCATGTCTTTGTGCCCTGTGTATTTGTCTGGTGATTGCCGCGCTGTTTGTCGGCGACGCCTTCGATATCGAACTGGCGAAATTAATCGCGCTGTTTTTTGTCCTCAGCATGGTTTCGCTGATCGGTAGTTTTGCCTATTTTTTACGTGAAATTTTTGTTGCCACCCGGACGCTGGAACGCGACCGGCTGAAGCGGGGCGGGGCTTTCAAAAAATAAAGCGAGTAGGAAGTTATAGGGTAATACGCCACTCACTTTAAGTTACCACCGGGTGTATTACGCTTCGCTAATACACCCTACGCCCCTACGCCCCTACGTCCCTGCTATTTACTTAATCAATCCTTCTGCCACCATCGCTGCATGGACTGCCGGACGGGCGGCTACGCGTGCCAAAAAGGCCTGCACTGTCGGCCAGTCAGCCAGTGACAGGTTCACATATGCACTCCAGGACAACACCACAAACAAATAAGCATCGGCTACGGTGAATTGTGTACCGCCCAGATAGTTGGCATCTCCAAGTTGCTTGGCGATCAGGCTGATGCGCGGTTTCAGATTGGCGATGGCGGCTTGTTTGCCTTCTTCGGTCGTGGCCGGATTGAACAGCGGCGAAAACCCTTTGTGCAATTCGGTGGATATAAAATTGAGCGTTTCCATCAAGCGATAACGTGCCATCGTGCCGGCTGCCGGGGCCAGATTTTTTTCTGGTGCCAGATCGGCCAGATACTGGACAATCGCCGGGCCTTCGGTCAACACACTGCCGTCATCGAGTTGCAGGGCCGGTACTGAACCTTTGGAATTGATGGTTTTAAAATCCACGCCACCCGCGGTTTGCTTAGTGCGCAAATCGACTTTTTCCAGACTGTGTGCCAGCCCAGCTTCACACAACACAATATGAGGGGACAGTGAACAGGCGCCAGGTGCAAAATAAAGTTTCATTACAATCTCCAGAATGAGGGATGATCAATGTAGCAGATTTAAATGAAATCTGCTGATACTGCACTTATTTGCCAACCAGTTACAATACGCCCTTATGTGATTATTGCCCAAAACCATGACTATTTTGCTCACTACCCTTAATGCCCGCTATGCCCACGCTTCGCTCGGGTTGCGCTATCTGTATGCCAATATGGGGGAGTTGCAGCCACAGACCGTGCTGCAGGAATTTGTCATCGGTGCCAAAACCACCGACCTGGTAGAAAAAATTCTGGCACATCAACAGCCGGATGAGCCCTTAATCGTCGGTTTTGGCGTCTATATCTGGAATGTGGAAGAGATCGTCCGTCTGGTGGCGCTGTTAAAAGCTGTCGCCCCTGACGTCATCATCATTTTGGGCGGGCCGGAAGTATCGTACGAAACTACGCAACAAAGCATCGTGCAGGCGGCCGATTTTGTCATTACCGGCTGGGGTGATGTCAGTTTTGCCCAACTGTGCCGCGAAATTCTGACGGGTCCGCAACCGTTGATGAAAATTCATGCCGGCGTGCAGCCCAAACTGGATCAAATCACACTGCCGTATTCGTCCTTCAGTGACCACGATCTGGCACACCGGATTCTGTATGTCGAAGCTTCGCGCGGCTGTCCGTTCAAATGTGAATTCTGTCTGTCGGCGCTGGACAAAACCGCCTGGCCGTTTGATCTGGAGCTGTTTCTGGCCGAACTGGAAACCCTGCATCAGCGTGGCGCACGGCTGTTCAAATTTGTTGACCGTACCTTTAATCTGAACATCAAATCCAGCCTGCGCATCATGCAGTTTTTTCTCGACAAGCTGGCGCAATTTCCCAACGATCCGGTGTTTGCCCATTTTGAAGTAGTGCCTGATCATTTGCCGGACGCCCTCAAAGCCAGCATCGTGCAGTTTCCTGCCGGGACGCTGCAATTTGAAATCGGCATCCAAAGCTTCAATCCGACCGTCCAGGCACTGGTAAGCCGCAAACAGGATAATGACAAGGCGGCGGAAAATATCCGCTGGTTGTGCCAGCACTCCCACGCCCATTTACATGTCGATCTGATCGCCGGATTGCCGGGCGAAGACATGGCCAGCTTTGCGCACGGTTTTAACCAGCTGGTGGCGCTGCAGCCACATGAAATCCAGTTTGGGATTTTAAAACGCCTGCGCGGCACACCCATCATCCGTCATACCGAGGCGTTTCAACTGGTCTTTGATCCGTACCCGCCGTACACCATACTGGCGACCAAAGACATACCCTTTGCCAGCATGCAGCGGCTGGTGCGCTTTGCCCGTTACTGGGATTTGATCGCCAATTCCGGCCGCTTTACTCACACCCTGAAACTGATTCTGGCCGAGGATGCGTTTGCCCGCTTCATGGCGCTGTCCGACTGGCTGTATGCCAGCACCGACGCCACCCACCGGATTGCCATGGAACGTCTGGCAAAACTTGTAGCGCAATGGTTACAGCAGGAGTGTGCACTGACACCCGAAGTCATAACGGCGCAACTGCAGCTCGATTATGCCGGTCAGGTCTCGCCCGAAAAAATTCCCCGTGCCGATCGTAAGCAGCAACAGCAAACAACCACAGCTGCACCGGCAAGACAGTCACGCCATCTTAATCTATCAAACGCATCCTGAACTGCCGCCCCTTAATCGGACTTTGGCTGAGCTTTTCCAGTGCTTTGGCCGCGATGCGCCGGTCCAGCGCCACGTAGCTGATAAATTCAAAAATATTGATTTTTCCTACCTGCTCTTTTTGCAGGCCGACGTCGCCAGTGAGGGCGCCTAGCAAATCACCGGGACGCAATTTATCTTTTTTGCCACCCTGTATGCAGATGCTTTGCATCGGCGCCTGCAGCACCGGTTCATCGAGGTGTTCAAGTTCAGCGATATCGTTCCAGCGGGCGGCTTCGCCCTGATATTCCTCAATCAGTTTGACCCATTTCTTTTCACCCGGTGACGCCAGGCTCAGCGCCAGGCCTTTTTCACCAGCGCGGCCAGTACGACCGATGCGGTGGATATGGACTTCCGTGTCTTTACAGACATCGACATTGATGACTGCGCCCAGGGTCTGGATATCGATACCGCGCGCGGCCACGTCGGTGGCTACCAGGACAGAACAGCTTTGATTAGCAAACCGTACCAGCACATCATCACGGTCGCGCTGTTCGAGTTCGCCATGCAGCGCCAGCGCACTGATGCCCTGGGCCTGCAGTTCTTCGGTGAGTTCGCGGCAATGTATCCGGGTATTGCAAAAGGCAATGGTGGAAACCGGCCGGTGATGGCGCAACAATTGCGCCACGGCGGCATTGCGCTGATCCGGCTGGATCAGGTAAAACAGTTGTTCGATATGGTTGGCGGCGTGCTGTGCATCAACCTTGATTTCTGCCGGGTCGCGCATCAATTGCTGGCTGACGCGCTTAATGTCATCCGGAAAGGTGGCAGAAAACAATAAGGTCTGGCGGCGTGCCGGAGTGGCATTGACGATATGCACGATATCATCATAAAAACCCATATCGACCATGCGGTCGGCTTCATCGAGCACCAGTGTCTGCACTGTGGACAGATTGATAGTGCCACGGCTGATGTGATCAATCAAACGCCCTGGTGTTCCCACGACGATATGCGCGCCGTGTTCGAGCGAGGCAATTTGCGGCCGCATGGCGGTGCCGCCACACAGTGTCAGCACCTTGACGTTATCGATTGCTCTGGCCAGACGGCGGATTTCATTGGCCACCTGATCGGCGAGTTCACGCGTCGGGCAAATTACCAGTCCCTGAATGGCAAAATACAGTGGATTGAGTTTGGCGATCATGCCCAGACTGAAGGCGGCGGTTTTGCCACTGCCGGTCTTGGCTTGGGCAATCACGTCGCGCTGTTGCAGGATCAGCGGCAGGCTGGCGGCCTGAATCGCGGTCATTTCCTTGTAGCCCAGGGTATCCAGATTGGCCAGCAGGGGGGCGGACAGCGCTAACGATTGAAACGAATTCGGGTTGGTCATAGTTTGTGTCAGTTATCTGATAAGGCGGTGTGTCGGCATTGTAGGCGTTTCGCTGCCAGACTGTCAGAGTTTCTATTGGCTGCCGGTGCTTTCCTGAAATCAAAAAAAACCGGCAAGCCTAAGCTTGCCGGTTTTTTTACAACTTATGGAAATTCTGACTACATCAGAACTTTGCTGTCACATTCAGGTAAAGCAAACGTCCCAAAGTATCATACACCTGTGGGTAAGTATTACCATTTGCCGAACCAGCTGCAGCAGTTGCATTGGTTGATACGATCGGAGGATCTTTATCAAACAGGTTGTTAATACCGCCGCTCACAGAGATTGACTTAGTCAGCGGATAAGCTGCATGCAAGTCAAAATAGTTACGTGCTGCTAAAGTTGCTTCAATTGGATTGACGCTTCCGGCTAACAGTGGGCTTGGATTCAATGCATCATTGCTGACTGCATTAAAGTGACGCCATGTAACAGCAATTTCTGCTTTGGAAGGTGTTGTCCAAACTGTACGCAACTTATGACGCCATTTCGCGTTTGGTGTACCGCAAGTCGCGCCAAAATAACCAGCACAATCGTATTTACCCAAGCCAGGAACGTTTTCTGTCTCTAAGCTTTTCAGGTAAGTACCATTCAGAGTGAAATTCAGAGTACCCCAATCACCCACTTTAGTGAAGTAGCTAGTTCCCAAATCGAGACCTGTCGTGCTCAGACTACCGATATTAGTGGTAGTGCCAGAAACATAACCTGTTGGCAACAACCACAGACTACCCAAACTGTCACGATGAATCAAGTTACAGAAAGTTGCGCTTCCAGTAGCCAAACATTGAGTCAAGGCAACGGTTGGATCCACGGTACTGATAGTATCTTTGATTTTGATGCTAAATGCATCCAAAGTTACTGTCAGATTTTTAATTGGATCTAACACGATACCCAGTGTCACTGTATTAGCTTGCTCTGGTTTAACATCTGGATTACCGCCACCCAATGATTGGTACTGATTGGCTGAGTTATTCGCAATTAATCCATACTGACCAGCAGTAACGCCTGAGTGAGCACATGCTGCAGCCGTAGCTGTTGGTGTTGCACCACTACATGGATCATTGTTTGGACCATTCAATGTTACCGCTTGTGGGTTAGCCAATTCATAAATGTTAGGAGCACGTTCAGCACGCTGGAAACTTCCACGCATACGGAGTTGATCATTGACTCCCCAGTCCAGGCCAAGACCAAACGTGTTGGTTTTATTGCCTGTGCTGTAATTCGAATTACGATAACTTCCTGTGGCATTCAATGATTTTACGAGAGGAACATTACTAACCAATGGAACCCGTACTTCACCAAAAATTTCTTTCACAGCATACTCGGCATTGATTGCTGGTTGCTGTCCTGCACCGCCGGACAGATCGCCACTGGCAATTTCCTGATCCGGAGTAAAGGTCAGGCTTTCAGTGCGATGCTCAACACCAAACGAAATACCGACACCTTCTTTTGCTGTTGGCAACTTAATGCCATAAGCAGCAAGATCAGAACCAACGTTGGCACCAACAATAGATTGCTGGGTATTACCAGTGATCAGACCTTGCGTGAGCAGGTAGTTCAATGCGGCCTGAGTTACGCCACCAGTAGTAAACATATTATATGGTACGCAATTAGGATCAGTACCACCGCAAGCTGCTGCGCCACCTGTACCAGGTACGGCAACCAAGGCATTGGCAAGTTTGTTGGTGGAGAAATAACCACCCTGGGTTTCTTGATGGTTCACTCTGGCAATTTCACCAAAGACGTCATAGGTCCAGTTTTTCACTTCGCCTTTAACGCCCATAACTTCACGGAAAGAACTATCGGTAATACTGTCGGTACGTGGACCACCTTCAATATCACGACGGCCTAAGGTCACAGCCACAGTTGGATTGGCTGCACTCAGACCCAGCGCGGATAACCAGGCTGGTGAAAGCAGTGGGTTGTTGAACGACAGTGTTTGTTGGTTACCAAAAAATACGCCACCCGGAGCGATTTGTGCAGTAGTCGAATAGTTATGGAAATTGAATTCTTCGTACAGGCGTACATTTTCGTTAATGTCGTAATGCAGTTGCGCATTAAAACCATAAGACTCTGATGGACGCTGATAGTAGTTCAATGGACCAAAGTTATACGCATTTGCCGCGCTTGAATATGGCAGTACTGCGCCGTTAGGGCCGTTGGTAAAGCTTTGACCTGTCACATTGTTCATAATGCGACCGGTAGCTGCAGTACTTGAACCGCTGCAGGTAAATCCATTCGCGTTTGAACCCAGAGCACATGAACTGAAATCACGTGAAGATTGCAGTACGGCATCTTCTTTTTTGAATGTAAAGAATAATGTTGCATTACCCTTGTCATTGTCAAAGTTACCACCCATTAACAGGCTGACATCATTGACTTTACCGTCGTAACCCTTATTGCCAGGGAGTTCATCGCCTTTGGCGCTGACAACAGAAGCAACTGAATTATGCTGACTATGGTTATGGCCGCTGGTGTTCGCTTCCATCTGAACGCCCTGAAAATTGTCTTTCAGGATAAAGTTGACCACACCGGCAACAGCATCAGCACCGTACACGGCACTGGCACCACCAGTTAAGATTTCAACGCGTTGAACTAAGGCGGCAGGAATTTCGTTCAAATCGGCAGCAGATGCGCCGGAAACAGGGCTACCAAGTGGCAGACGCTTACCGTTGACCAACACCAAAGTACGTTGACTGCCTAATCCGCGCAAATCAACAGTTGCAGTACCAGTAGCGCCGTTGGACAGCGATCCACCTTGGTCGGCAAATACTTGTGGCAAATTATTCAAAAGATCTTCGACGCTTCTTACGCCGTCAATTTTGATGTCTTTCGCAGAGATTGTCGTTACTGGGCTTGAACCTTCAGTAACCAAAATTGGAATGCGTGAACCGGTTACTTCAACTTTTTGCACTGCGTCCGTTGACTCTTGAGCGTATGCAAGTTGCAAACTCATGGCCATACTACCGATAAACATCAGTCGCATTGCACGGGATAGTGGTTTTTCTTTTAGCATTCGAGAAACTCCTGTAGATTATGATTATTGTAAATAATTACTTTTTTATAAATAA
The DNA here is from genome assembly GCA_903862415.1 of uncultured Oxalobacteraceae bacterium. Taxonomy (GTDB): domain Bacteria; phylum Pseudomonadota; class Gammaproteobacteria; order Burkholderiales; family Burkholderiaceae_D; genus Solimicrobium. The sequence continues at coordinate 23,220 of CAIOYD010000067.1, forward strand.
CTATTATTAATTTTCAGCTGGATAAGCTGTACATCAAAAAATTGTCTTTAATAAACTTTTCGATTTCAAATTTAATCATTGTGACTTCCGTGTGTCAATCAACACTGTCGTAAAATCACCACAAAGCAGGCTTTCAGATTCTAAAATTAACAAAACCAGAATAACAAAGACAACAAAACAGTCAAGAAATAGAGTTTCTCCGGTGCAATTCCCTACACCACGTAAAACAGCACAGTAATAAAATGGCAAACACTGCCGCCGAGAACAAATAAATGCCAGATGCCGTGGGCATGACGCATGCGTTCATCGATCACGTAAAAGATAATGCCGATCGAATACACCACCCCACCGGCAGCCAGCCAGTAAAAACCATGCAAACCGAGCGCGGCGATTAAAGGCTTTAAAAATAACAGCGCCGACCAGCCCATGAGTACATAAATCACCAGCGAAGCAATCCGCGCCTGATTCGAGAACCACAGCTCCTGCACGACACCGATCAGCGCCAGACCCCAGACCAGAGCAAACAGGGTCCAACCGGTGTTGCCATGCAGGCTGACCAGGGTGAACGGTGTATAGCTGCCGGCGATCAGCAGATAAATCATGCAATGATCAAATTTTTGCAGCACGTTTTTCGCCCGCCCCTGCAGGCTGTGATACAGAGTGGAAAACAGATACAGCAATAATAAGGTCAGGCTGTAAATGCTGACGCTGAGGATTTTCCAGAAGTCACCGGTAAATCCGGCGATGGTGATGAGCACCGAAGAGGCAATCACGAATAGGGAAGCACCAACCAGATGGGTAATGCTGTTGAATTTTTCGCCCATATACATAAAAAACGTTCACTTTCACTGCAATTTTTCCAAGTCAGTACCTTAACAGGGAATGTGGCTGTGCGCGAACCGTGAACAATAAAAAAGCTACCTGCGCCTTACGACACAGGTAGCTAAAAACACAAACAACAAGAGAATTAAGGTGCAGCGACGCTCACATTCATTCCAGTCACACTGCTGGTCTTGGTCAGATCGATCATGCCGGCAATCGGCACAATTTTGGCGCGGTGACCGGCATGGCTGGTACCGCTCGATTGCCATAGACGCAGGTAAGCGTAGTAATTTGCTCCCGGCAATGGCGTTGTTGTGCTGCCGGAAGGGATATTAGCCACATTAAAGGCGCCGCCGCCGGTACTTAACAGGCTGGAGATATCCACTGTCGTGACGATCTGACCATAACGGGCAATCACCAACATACCCGCATTGTAAGCCGTGGCATTTGAAATGGTGATGTTGCCGCTGATCGTACCCGCTACGGCATTGGCCTGCAGGGTTGGTGTTGGTGCCGTAAAGGATACGCTGTTGCCACTGAGCGGCGCCACGATAGGAGTACCCAGGGTGGCCAGATTGTAATAGCTGGTTTCGTTGGCTGATACGGTATAGCCGCCGCGACCTTCGTTTGGAACAATTTCAGCAAAGGTGAGCGCATTACCCGCATTGAACGGCGCCACCAGAACGGCGGAGTTCGACAGCATGAAGCCGGTATTGACGTTGTCATCCCGGTCCCACAAGCCGGCACGATAGATCAGACCGGTATAAGGATCGGTGCTGGTCCAGCGGATTTCATATGGAACCGGAGTGGTCACACCGGGAATTGGCAGGGTTTGCTGGAAGATCACATAACCACTGGTCAACGGGGTGAGTGAAGACGACAGATTGGCACCGTACTCGGTCGCCATGGTTGGTGTGAGTGCTGTCGGCGAGAGTTGAGTTGCGCCGCTCAGAGTGGCACCGCTGTAGCTGCCGGCCGGAGTCACACCGGTGATGAGCATGGTTTCCATCTGGCGACCACGCACCACAATGTCATAGGTGATGGGATTGCTGCTGCTGTCAACCAGCGGCAACGGTGCCAGGGTAAAGTTACCAGTCACCGGATCGACGCTGGTGGAGCGCACATCCACGTGACGGCTGCCATCGGCACTCAGGGTTTCGGCATGCACGATCAGTTTGAAGGCGCAGGTGGTCGCCAGTGATCTTTCATCCTGACATAACAGGGTAGGATCGACCTTGCCGGAAATGGCACCGGATTTGGTCAAGTCGAAATAGTGCAGCACCGGACGCAGGGTAAATGCCTGCACGCCATCTTGCTGGTACGGGGCGATGATTTTATCCAGATCAAAATCGGTGGTCAGATTGAGTGTGCCACCGGAAGTGACGTTAAAGGTACCGTTGAGTTGCAAACCCTGAACCGGGTTAGCCATTTCCAGCGGTGCTTCACTGACCACACCGGCAGCATTGAGGTATTCGACCTGATCATTCCATTGCAGCGCCAGAGGTGTGGCTTCATTATCTTTGATCGCCATGGCTGAAGCGGAAAGCGCATCAGAATCACTGGCCAAAAAGAAGCGAATCTGTTTATAGGCTCCAACAGGCAGACTCATGTTGGCAAACACATTATTGAGGGCACCATTATTAAGTGCGGCCAGATCGACTGTGATCGGCGCGGCCAATGTGGTGGTTTGCCAGGTGGCATCGGTCGCGCTCCAGACGGCGGCGGCATCGGTATGAAAAGCAATCGACTTAATGGTGACCCAGACATGATTAAAGGAATCCGATGGTCCATCGGTGATGGCCATGGAGACCGTACCTTTTAATGCCGATGGGGTTGGCGTCACCGTGGCTGAACTGCCACCGCCGCCACCGCAGGCCGCGAGCAAACTGAGACAACCGATAGCGACTAAGGCCTGAATAATTTTTTTCTGTTGCATGACAGACTCCCTGAATGTAATTTTAGTTGGCAATCATTGAACAGGATTGCGATTGAGGCAATGCACCTGTTATCAAGCTCACAGGCGGTATTGCGTCCACCAGTAACGCGGCTTGGTTTGAACTGTATGACAGCCCTTTGGGAGGGAATGTATTTTATTGTTTCCAGAAGGAACCAGTTGTTCGCGACGGTTACGCCAACAGAACCATACATTACTGTCTTGAGATAACAACTGGAACAGCGCACCCAGTAAAACTCAGATTCACTGACTTTGTTGACAGTGTTGGAAATGAAACACTTTATTACTTTTTATGGTGACTGATTTACAGGCTTAACCCGATACATGCCACTATTGAAATTGTTATTAAATAGCTTTTATTGTTGTGTTGTTGTCGTCAAGCACACTTTTTCGGCTTTGCCTGTATCAATCTTGATATTCCGCAACTCCCAATCAGCAAAGCCTTATAAGGTGCTGATAAGGAAATTGTGATCCTTGAACGAATTTAATTTTGTGACAATTAAATAAGAAGATTAACAGCATTGCAGAAATATCAACATCAGCCCACGAGGGAATATCCAATGAAAACATTTATTTATAACAGCTTAAGGATGCGTAAAGTCGGGGTACTGGCTTTACTGGCACTGTGCGTTAATTTACTGACTCCGCAAGTTGCCCAGGCGTTGCCTGCGTTTGCCAGACAAACCGGTCAAAACTGCGTGGCCTGTCACGCCGGTGGCCAATTTCCGGAATTAACTCCTTACGGCCGCTTGTTTAAACTGACCGGTTATACAATCGGTTCGCGCGATATTCCGGTTTCTGTCATGGCTCTGGCGAGCGCGGCCAAAACCAAAACCCCGACACCGGATGACACCAAAGATGGCAATCTGATTTTCCAGACCGGCAGTGTATTTTTGGCCGGTAAAATCACCGACAACATCGGACTGTTTTCCCAGTTCACTTATAATAATTACTCTGGCGACAGTGGCATTCAAGGCACCTGGGGTTCGGACAATTTTGATATGCGTTTTGCCGACCGTTTTATTTCACCCACCAGTGATTTGATTGTCGGTGTCGCTCTGAACAATAATCCGACCGTTTCCGATGTGTGGAATTCTGCTCCGGCCTGGATTATTTATGCGCCGACCCAGTTTGGCGTCACCGGTCCGGATACCGGTCCGACAGCGTTGGGTGGTTTGGGTGGACAGGTTGCCGGACTGAATGCTTACCTGTTGTGGAATAACCTGGTGTACGCCGAAGTGGGCGCGTATAAAACCGCCAATGGCGTATTCTCGTTTTTGAGCCAGGGTACACCTGACTCAGGTCAAACCAAACTCAGCGGTGCCGCACCGTATGTGCGACTGGCGTTGACGCACGAATGGGGTGCTCATAATCTGATGGTCGGCGTGATGGGCATGAATGCCAATCTGTTCCCTGATCCTACTCTGCAAAGCGGACCAACCACACAATTCCGTGACCGTGGCATTGATGCGCAATACCAGTATCTGCTGGACCCGCAAACCATTTCTGCCCAGTTCAGCTATGTGCGCGAAACCATCAATAACGGTGTCGCCAGTCTGGGTGCGGTCAATGACAGCAATACGCTCAATTCTCTGCGGCTCAAAGGTACCTATATTTATCAGGCTAAATACGGTGCCAGCTTAAGCTACTTCCACAACACCGGAACGGCCGACGCCAATTTGTACGGCGGCAGCGCCAATTTCACGCCCAATACCGTTGGAGTGACGCCGGAACTGTTCTGGACTCCGGTACAGAATATTCGTGTCGGGCTGCAATATTATGCTTACTCCAAATTTGATGGTGCCAGCACTAATTATGATGGTGCCGGACGTAATGCCAAAGATAACAACACCGCATTTCTGTATGTATGGGGAGCTTACTGATGAAACCCAACACACAACACACTATGCGTTCCAAACACGTTACCAGATCTTTGGAGATCAACATGAGAGCTTTGCAATTCGCCGTCGTACTGGCACTGGGGACCCTGGCGACAGCCTGTTCAAATGTCGAACGTTCTCGCGACCTCAACAATGCCAGCGTCGCACCGTCCGTCACAGCTGTACAGGTCTGTTCGACCTGCCACGGCGTCGATGGCAATCCGACTTCGCCTAACTTCCCACGTTTAGCTGGTCAGCAGGCTGACTATGTGGTGGCACAATTAGGTAATTTCCGTAATCACAAACGCGCTGATCCGGAAGGGTTCGAATACATGTGGGGTCTGAGCCGCAATCTGACCGACGCGCAAATCGCCGGTCTGGCTGAGTACTATGCCAAACAGAAGCCACATTCAACCGCCCCGACCGGTGATGCTACCATCATCGCCACCGGCAAAGATATTTATGAAAAAGGCGTACCGGAACAAAACGTGATTGCCTGCATGGCCTGTCATGGTGAAAAAGCCCAGGGTACTGGTGCCTTCCCGCGCTTGGCCGGGCAACACGCTGATTACATTGTCAAACAACTGAATGTTTTCCAGAATACTCAGGGACGACCAGGAACTGCGATGGAATTTGTGGTGCATCCGCTCACCGGTGCCAACAAAGAAGCTGTCGCAGCCTATTTGCAGTCTTTACCTGACTAACTCAAAAAACATTTACCAATGAATTGGAGATTTCAATGAAAAAATTCCTCATGGTCTGCACCCTTGGCCTGCTGTGCGCAGCTCCTGCTTTTGCTGCCGACACCTTTCTGTTAGATCCTGAATACACCATTCCGGCGTTTGAAGTCGGCCATCTGGGTTTCACCACTCAGCGCGGCCGTTTTGACAAAGCCGAGGGTAAAGTGGTGCTCGATATTGCGGCGCAAAAAGGCAGCGTGGAATTTACCGTCCACACCAAATCGCTCGATATGGGTTCCAAAGCCTGGACCATTCATGTCAGCTCGGAAGGCCTCTTCGATGTGCAAAAATTTCCGACCATGACGTTCAAATCGGATAATCTGATTTTCAGTGGCGACAAAGTGGTGGCCGCAGAAGGGCAGTTTACTTTGCTGGGCATTACCAAACCGCTGAAAATTGCCGTCAACCGGTTTAATTGTGGCGAGAATCCGATCAACAAGAAATTCATGTGTACCGGCGACATTACGGCGACCATCAAACGTTCTGACTATGGCATGGTGAAATACATTCCTACCGTCAGCGATGATATTCAGATCAACGTTCCGGTTGAATCTTACCGTCAGTGATGATGGCGTATAAAATGCGGCGACACGTCCAGAGGCTTATCAGCCTGCTGATGTTGTTGCTGCCTTTTAGCCAGGCGATTTGCGCGGATCGCTACACCTTCGATGCGCTGCACAGCATTCCCCAGTTTGGCTTTAATCATTTGGGTGTCACCACCCAGAGCGGCCGTTTTGACAAGGCCGAGGGGAATATTGTGATCGATTTTGTCCGTCACAAGGGCAGTGTCAGCTATGACGTGGATACTTCCAGCCTGAATATGGGCTACGGCACGGAAACCCCGGAGTCACCCGGCTATCGTCTCTTTAACGTGGTGCAGTTTCCCAAAATTCACTTCCAGTCCAATAAACTGATATTCAACCAGGATAACCTTCTGGTGGCCGCCGAGGGTAAATTAACTCTGCTCGGTGTTACCCGACCGCTGACGGTCAACGTCAACAATTTCCGTTGTGGCAAAAATCCGATGAACAAACTCGACACCTGTGCCTGCGAGGTCAGCGCCTCACTGCTGCGTTCCGAATTCGGCATGACGCAATATATTCCCGGTATCAGCGATGAAATTACTATCACCGTGCCGGTTGAGGCGTATAAAACTCCCTGATCAAGCTGTCGGCATACCGACCGCTTTGCCGGCCACATGGGTGGTCAGCACGATGGCCGTGGAGGTTGACCCATAACGGTTGAGCTTATCAATCAGCCGCTGTAAATGTGCCACATCGGTGGCCAGAACCCGCATCACAGCGCCATCTTCGCCAGTCACGGTATAGCAGTCGAGAATTTCTGCTTGTTGCGCGACTAATTCAGCATACGGTCGGCCCTGCTGCGTCGACAGGCGGATCATGGCTGTCATCTGATAACCAAAGGCGGCCGGGTCGATGTCGGCATGATAGCCTCGGATCACACCACTACTTTCAAGTCGTTTGATGCGCTCCGAGACACTGGGTTGGCTTAAATGAATTTGCCGGCCGATTTCTGCATGACTCATGCGGGCATCGGTCTGAAGCAGTGCGAGGATTTTTTGATCAAAGCTGTCGATTTTAGTATTCATAGTCAAAACTCCGCTAATTTGTATCAATTCATGGCTAACAGACATAATACCCTTTGAATTCCTCTGTTATAAAGCCGTTTCCTTGGTTATAGTGGATAAAAATAACTTCCTGTGACTCCCCCATGCTGAATTCGCCACTGATTGCCCAGATCGCCGCCGAGGTACAAACTCCCTGCTGGATTTACGATGCCAACAGCATACGCCAACAAATTGGCCGCCTGCGCCAGTTTGATGTGATCCGCTTTGCGCAAAAAGCCTGCTCCAACACCCACTTGCTGCGCCTCATGCGCGAACAGGGCGTGATGGTGGATTCAGTCTCACTGGGCGAAATTGAACGTGCCTTAGTCGCTGGTTATGAGCCCGGCAGCAAAGACCATGCGCCGATTGTATTTACTGCCGATTTGCTTGATCACGCCACCATCGCCCGTGTGGCGCAACTCAATATCCCCGTCAACTGCGGATCACCACATATGCTGCAACAACTGGCCGAAGCGCATCCCGGTCATCCGGTGTGGTTGCGCATCAATCCCGGCTTTGGTCACGGACACAGCCGCAAAACCAATACGGGCGGAGAACAAAGCAAACATGGTATCTGGCATGAACAGCTGGGCGAATGTCTGGAAATCATTCAGCAGACCGGACTGCAGCTCATCGGTCTGCATATGCATATCGGTTCTGGTGTTGATTATGAACACCTGCAAAGCGTGTGCGAAGCGATGTTTAAACAGGCGGCTATTGTGCATGCCTTCGGACTGGACCTGTCGGCGATTTCAGTCGGTGGTGGCTTGTCGATTCCCTACCGCGATGGTGAAGCCGACGTTGACACTGCCCATTATTTTGAACTCTGGGATAAAACCCGACGCCAGATAGAAACCGTATTCGGACATGCGCTGCAGATGGAAATCGAACCGGGACGTTTTTTAGTGGCCCAGTCCGGCATACTGGTGGCGGAATTGCGTGCCCAAAAACAGGTGGGCAATAACTTTTTTGCTCTGGTGGATGCCGGTTTTAATGATCTGGCACGTCCGGCGATGTATGGCAGTTATCACCGCATCAGCGCCCTGACCCGCGATGGCATCACTCGCAGCGGCAAGCTCCGGCCTACCGTGGTAGCCGGTCCCTTATGTGAATCGGGCGACGTGTTTACGCAGGAAGAAGGTGGTGAAGTGGTCACTCAGGAACTACCGGCCTGCGAGATCGGCGACCTGCTGGTGTTTCATGATGCCGGAGCCTATGGCGCCTCGATGTCGTCGAACTATAATTCACGCCCGTTGATACCCGAAGTGCTCGTCGATGGGGAGCAAATTCAACTCATCCGCCGACGTCAGACCATTGCCGAGTTGATTGCGCTGGAACAATAAGGTTGGTCACTGTGCTTCCCTGTCAGTGAACTTTTTGGTGTAGTGTTGCAGGCTCCCAGAGGTATTTACCACTCAACAGATGGAGTCTGAAGCATGAGCGATTTTCCAGAAGATATTTATACCGAACCGTCCGATGTGGATGTCGATACGTTAAAAAATCTTGGGCCATTGCGAGCCATGGCAGGAATATGGCAAGGTACGCGCGGCCTGGATGTCAAGCCGAAGGCTGAGGGACCAAAGAAGCAGGCGTTTATTGAACGCATAGAGCTTCAACCCATCGATCCACAAACCAACGGCCCACAACTGCTGTACGGTCTGCGTTACCACACTCATGTCGTCAAGCCAGATCAAGTCAAGACCTACCACGATCAGGTCGGGTACTGGTTATGGGAACCTGCCACGGGCACCGTGATCCACACGTTAACCATTCCACGCGGCCAGACCGTTATGGCAGCAGGTAAGGCCGCCGCTGATGCTACCAAATTTGAACTCATCGCCACTGAGGACTCAAAAAATTTCGGCATTTGCTCAGCCCCGTTTCTTGAGTATGCCTTTAAGACGGTGGAATTTAACATCAAGGTCACCATCAACCCTGACGGCACCTGGTCTTATGAGGAAGACACGGTAATGAAAATCCGCGGCAAGACGGAGTTGTTCCACCATACCGATCGCAATACCTTAAGCAAGCTTGCCGAACCGACGCCGAATCCTTTGGCCCGTTGACATCTTCAACCTAAATTGTCAGTTCCGGCAAACTGGCTGAACGGCTGCCGGACACTGGCGGGTTATCTGCAGCCCGGTAAGTAAATACCATCGAAAATTTGGTTTGTGTAGTTTGGTTTTTGCCAGCGGCATGGAATAAATTACTGGAAAACAGCAACACATCGCCCGCCTTCAGGGGAACGGCAATGGCCTGCGCCAGTAAGGCTTGATTGGCCGGATGGTCAGTTTTTAAAAATTGCGCAGTATCGAGTGCATCCGGATCAAGCTGGACATGATGTGAACCAGGAATCACCAACAGACAGCCGTTTTCCACCGTTTCATCGCGCAGCGCCAGCCAGGCAGAAATCAGTTCCGGACGTTGAAAATGCCAGTAGCGACTGTCCCGGTGCCAGCCAGTCACACTGGAAAAGCGTGGCTGCTTGGTCATAATGCAGTTGTGGTGCACCTGCGACAGAATGACGTTCTTGCCTAACAATTGTTTTAAGCGACCAGCCAGACTGGCCGAAGTGGCCCAGTTGGCGATCATTGGGGTACGTAACGAAACGTGCAGTAAACGACGCACGGTTTCTGCCCCCTGATCATGGATAGTTTGGGGTGCGCCGGGATATCCGGTTTCCATTTCCAGTTCGAGGGGAGCAACGTTTTGGTTAAGTTGCTCTTTGGCAAAACTTAATACCTGGGCACAATACTCTGCCGTGGCAAATTGCGGCAATACCAGATAACCATGACGTTGAAAGTCGGCGAGTTGCTCTGAGGTCAGCATAAATAAACCATTTTAACGAATAGGCGGCGTAGGGGATATTACTTACATTAAATTACATTTTACTAGTCTTGATACAAATTCCACTTTATAATCTAAATAAATTAACAATAATAAAAACCGTACCAGACCCAAGCAAGCGGTTTATTTCCACACAGAAATCACTGTCGTCGATCACTTTAGCTGAACTAGTCGGTTCGAGCTACTTATGGCTGTACCAGGGCGTTAATTTAACCACTGAATTAAGCTCGTTTTCCAAAGAATCCATTGCTTCACCGATTTGCTTTAGCAACTGTGCAATTTTTTACTATACTGAAAATACCGGAACAGCAGCACACCAAGATTAAAGGGCGGGGTTTTTCATGAATGTTTCATACACAAAAAATCAACAATTCTTCACGGAAGTCCGTGCGGATGGTGGTGTTGTGTCACGGCAACTGGCTGAATCCTTCAGTACAATCCGGCAACGCAGCATTAACCTGACCGCTTCCCTGTCTGTGGAAGATATGGCCGCTCAATCCATGCCTGAAACCAGTCCGATCAAATGGCACTTGGCACAGACGACCTGGTTTTTTGAAAAATTTGTGCTGTCGCGCTTTATTAAAGACTATCTGCCGTTTCATCCGGCATTTACCCACTTGTTCAATGGCAGCGCAGGCATTAATTTGCCACGAGCTCAGCGCAGCATCATCACCCGTCCAAGTCTGACGCTGGTGCGCTCTTATCGGACGCATGTGGATAATGCAATTATGGCACTAATTAAAAATTTGCCGGAAGAAGCCTTGCAGCCGCTGGAACTCGGCTTGCAAAGGGAACAGCAAGTCCAGGAACTCATGCTCACCGACATTAAGCATTTATTAGGAGCTAACCCTTTTCACCCCAGTTTTATCAATGTACCGTTAGAACCCGCGGCCAAAGTAAGCAACCTGAAAATGCTTGAGCTGCGTGGTGGTCTGGCCGATATTGGCCATCCAGGTTTGACGTTTTGTTTTGAAAATGAATTGCCGAAACACCGGGTTTTTATCAATCCGTTTGCCATTACCGATCGTAAAATTACCAACGGTGAATATCTGGCCTTTATTAATGCAGGTGGTTACTCGGATTCAGTCTGGTGGCTGGAAGAAAGTACCGAGTGGCGTCAACGCGAACGCATCAAGGCACCGCTTTACTGGCGGAAAATCGACGATGTCTGGCATGAATATACCTTGCATGGCTTAATGCCTCTGGATTTAAACCGTCCGGTATGTCACGTTTCTTACTATGAAGCCGATGCCTTTGCACGTTTTTCGGGTGCGCGTCTGCCGACCGAATTTGAGTGGGAATTTGCCGCCAACTCGATTATTCCGGAAGTCACGGGTTTGCCCACTATTGCCGATCCTGATCTGCCTGCGTCACAGGAAGAACTTATTCTTCATCCCCAAGGGGCGTCCAGCGCAGTTGGACTGAAACAGTTTTTCACCGATGCCTGGGAATGGACTTCCTCAAGTTATGCCGCCTATCCCGGCGTCAAAAAAAGAGTGGAGGCCACGCTGGATAATCATGAACGACAAATGGTGAACCAATACGTTTTGCGTGGTGGCAGTGTTGCCACGCCACCTACGCTAAGTCGTATTACCTACCGCAATTTTCATCCTGCTGCTACCCGCTGGCAATTTACCGGCATACGGTTAGCGCGCAGTATTTTTTAGGCTTACAGAGCGCGTAATTGCTGCATGGTTTGTACAAAACGCTGCTCTATCGGCATTTTGTGTTGATGCAAGCCATTTTTAACCCGCCACAATCCGCCAACTAACACATCGCGGACCAGATTGGTATTGCCTGAAAAAATCCAGCTGTTAAGTAAGTCTGCTGCCGCGATATCACACAGATTGGGATGGGTTGCATCCAGCACCAGCATATCTGCGCGCATGCCAACAGCGAGTGAACCTACCTTGCGGCCACTGGCCTGAGCCCCGCCCATCAAACTCGATTGCCATAAAAAATCACCCGTGCGACGCCAGTCAGCCTGCTGGGCAATATTGCGCTGTTGTGAGCGCAAACGTTGACCATACTCGAGCCAGCGTAATTCTTCGATCGGGCTTTGCGACACATTGCTGTCGCTGCCGATGCCAAACCGCCCCTGTTGCGCAATAAATTCGGGAAGCGGGAAGAAACCATCGCCCAGATTTCCTTCGGTAGTGGTGCAAATACCGGCAACGGCCTTGCTGTTTGCAATCAGACTGATTTCATTGGGCATCAGATGGGTGGCGTGGACCAGACACCAGCGCGCATCAACCTGCTGGGTTGCATACAACAACTCGACCGGACGTTGTCCGCAATACTGCAGGCAGCTTTGTACTTCCTGTTGCTGTTCGGCGATATGGATATGGATAGGCCGGTCCGGCGGTAACGCGTTGACTACTTCGGTAATCTGGTCAGTCGAGGCGGCGCGTAACGAATGTGGTGCCACACCAATTTCGGTTTGACCATTGCGCCAGGGTTCCAATAATTCTACCATCCGTAAAATTTGCTCGGGATTGGTGGAAAAACGGCACTGCTCCTGGCGCAGGGGTTGTTGGTTAAAATCGGCATAGTTATACAGCACAGGCAGCATCGTTATCCCTATGCCGGCTTCCTGCGCCCCCGCCATGACGTGTTGCGCCGTCTCGGTCATGTTGCCGTAAAATTGGCCTGTGGAATCGCGGTGCAGATAATGAAATTCACACACCGAGGTATACCCCAGGGTTAAACATTCTGCATACACCTGAGCAGCAATCGCCTGCATCTGGACTGGTGTCAGCGCCATGGCAAAGCGGTACATTAATTTACGCCAGGTCCAGAAACTGTCCTGGCTGTCTGTGCCAGTTTCAGCCATGCCGGCCATGGCGCGCTGAAACGCATGCGAGTGTAAATTCACCATGCCGGGGACTACAAACTGTTCAGGAACTTCACCGGCTACGGGAGTGGCATTGAGTTCTATCTCGGTAATATCACCTTCGTCGCTCCAATGTACCCGGACATTTTCGGCCCACCCAGTGGCCAGCCAAACATTACTTGCAAATAAAGATCGTTTTTGGTTAATCATGCATACCTCCGTCGTGCCCAATCTAAACAACTGGTTAAAAGTTCCTGTAACAATGGCTGCACCTTACCGGCCAGATCCGGTCGGTACGTATACGGTGCAGCTTCTTCCATATAAATACATTGACTCATTTCCAGCTGCACCGCATGTATCTGGTTGGCTGGTTGTCCATAATGCCGGGTGATATAGCCACCCTTAAAACGGCCGTTAAAAACATGGCTGAAATCACGGGCATGCTCAGAGTGCAGCATGCAGTCTTGCAACTTCTGCTGCATTTCCGTGGAGCAGGATGTTTGATCCGCAGTGCCAAAATTAAGATCGGGTAATTTACCGTTAAAGAATCGCGGCACAATGGAAGCAATTGAGTGAGCATCCCATAACACAGCATAGCCATGTTGCTCTTTCATGCGCGCAAGCTCTGTAGCGAGCTTGGTATGATAAGGTTGCCAGTATTTTTCAATGCGCTCAGCAATCTGACTGGCGTCCGGTTGTTTTCCTTCGCGGTACAACGCCTGCTTGCTGAAGGTGTCGACCGGACATAATCCAGTCGTGTCCTGTCCGGGATATAAATTGCTGTTATCTCTGGAACGGTTTAAATCAATCACATAACGCGAATGACTGGCACTGATGACAGAGGCACCGAGCACATCTGCCATGTTATAGAGGAGCGGCAAATGCCAGTCGGTATCTGCTTTTAACTGCGCCACATCCTGCATGTCAGCGGCGATTACTTCCGGAATCAGGGTGCCAACATGAGGCATGGAAATAAGTAACGGCATGCAGCCGCCTTTGAATTGAAATGAAGTGTTCATGATTAACGTAGCCTTTTCAAAAATTGTTTATTTAACAGCCAGCTGCTGGGTGATCCGTTCAGCTGCAGCCTGGGTCAGGGCGATGTATTCTGCTGCGTGCGCAAGTGCTCTCGAAGCCGGCGCCATCAGAGATAAGGTACATTCCAGTTTGTTTTCCGCAGAAAAAACCGGCGCACTGACTCCCCATACGTCCTGATCAATTTCACTTTCACTGACGGCATAACCATCCTGACGACATTGCTCAAGCTGTTTGGGCAATGTCACCTCATCCGTGGGGTAATTGTCCAGAATAGGCTTCAGAGTGGTTTCAGGCAAATGAGCCAGCAACGCCTTGGCCGAGGCACCCAACACAGCTGAATTGACTTTTCCTTTGGCAAAAGAACAGCGCAGAGGTTGCTGACTCTCCAGCATGTCGAGGCAAATAATTTGCCCATTGACATGGGCCAACAGTCCTATGCTCTCGCCAGTTTTTTCTGCCAACTCCACCATCTCTGCATGTGCGATATGCATTAACCGGGAATGTTGATCAAATCCCCAGGCCAGTTGCAAACCCATAGGTCCCGGCTGATACAGACCGCTATGCGAATTTTCCTGCACCAAACCCCATTTTTTTAAAATTTTTAACTGCCGATATAAACTACTTAGCGGCAATTTTGTCTTTACTGAGATATCACGCGCCGAAATCGGGGTTCCGTGCCCAGCGATGACGGACAACACCAGTAACACCCGTTCATTGGAGGGAACTTTCGCCGTTTCAGTAGTGGATTGTTTATTCATTGCAAAGCCAAAAAATATCCAGATGCAACATATCCTAGCAGTTCAAAGCAAAAACTCAAGCCTCGATTCTCACCACATGAGAAAATTTACAAAATAAATGGGAAAAATATCTTTTTACTGAAAATTTTCTTTCGTCAATTACAAAAAAAAACGCTGACTTCCCCAGTTGGTGTTGTTAAATTGAATACAAGTGGCCGTTTTCCGGTTTTCCCATGATTCTGAGCAACAAAATAACCATATGTGGCGAAATGATGAATTAGAATAAGATGTTAATTCATTGTTTTCCAACCAGGCATAACACTATGGCGTTATCGAATTCCGGCACAACCCGATTTCCACCCTGGAAAGTTCTCGTAGTGGATGATGAGCCTGATGTCCATGACATTACCAAACTGACGTTAAATCGTTTCATGCTCGATGAGCGCCCGCTGGCCTTTTTACATGCCTACAGTGGGGCGCAGGCGAAAGAAATTCTGGCGACCGAAAGCAATATCGCACTGGTTTTTCTCGATGTGGTGATGGAATCGGACGATGCCGGCCTCGAAGTGGCGCGCTGGATGCGCCAGGATCTGGGTAATCAGTTTACCCGCATCGTGTTGCGTACCGGCCAACCCTGACAGGCACCAGAAGAAAGTGTGATTTTCAAATACGACATCAACGATTACAAAGAAAAAACCGAACTCGACCGCAAGAAACTCTTCACCACCACCTTCGCCGCGTTGCGTGCCTACCGCGACATCATGACCGTTGAAGAAGCACGCCATTTTCAGGCGACTTATCGCGCCGGGCTCGAACGGGTGATTGAAGCATCTAGCCATATCTTCAAACAGCGCAACCTGCATGATTTTGCCGATGGTCTGTTACAACAGGTGGTTGCCTTGCTGCAACTTGAAAAAAGTATGCTGGTGCGCCTGCGCGGTGAATCAGGTATTTCTGGTGAGCAAAAATATGAAGTCTTAGCCAAAATTGGCACCGATGACAGCAGTGAACCGATTTTCAATGCCCAGTTACTTGAACAGTTAAATGAAACCTGTATCAACCGGTTTTCACATATTTATGGCGATACCTATGTTGGGTATTTCCCCAACAGCAGCGGCAAAACTTCGCTGTTAATCCTGCAGGGCGTACACAATGTTTCTGAAGTCGATGCCAAGTTACTGGAGATTTTTTCTTCCGGGGTGGCCATAGCCTTCGACAACATTCTGCTCAATCAGGAAATTGCTGATACTCAGAGTGAGCTGATTATGCGGCTCGGTGATGTAGTTGAATCTCGCTCGCATGAAGCCGGCAATCACGTGCGCCGCATGGCGAAAGTCTGTCACCTGATTGCGATTGAATCCGGCATGGATAACGAACAGGCGGCCGTACTCAAGCAGGCCGCACCGATGCATGACATCGGCAAAATAGCCACCCCTGATGCGGTATTGCTCAAACCCGGCAAGCTCGATGGCAGCGAATGGGAAATCATGAAGCAGCATCCGCAGGTCGGATTTTCCATTCTGGATGGATCGCAGCGGCAAATTTTACGCGCCGCTGCCACCATTGCACATCAGCACCATGAAAAATTTGATGGCAGTGGTTATCCGCAGGGTTTGAAAGGTTATGAAATTCATCCGTTCGCGCGCATCGTCGCCGTCGCTGATGTGTTCGATGCGCTGATTCAGCAACGCTGCTACAAACCGGCATGGCCACTCGGTGAAGTACTGGAACATTTAGAGCAGGTCGGCGGTACCCATCTGGATCCGCTGTATGTGCAGATTCTGATTCGTCATATTGACAAGGCGCTGGAAATCAATGCGCTGTATCCGGACTGAGCGGCGCATTGTTTTTGATGGTTTTATGGCGCGGAAATTTCAACTGGTAATGCAAACCTGCGCCAGGCTGACTGTTGACCTTGATGCTGCCATCGAGTGATCCGGTGACCAGGTTATATACGATATGCGTGCCCAGCCCGCTGCCACCCTGACCGCGCTTGGTGGTATAGAACGGTTCAAACAGGCGTTCCAGCGCAGCTGCACCGACGCCCAGACCATCATCCGAATAATTAAACAGCAACATGTCGCCATCGACCTGGGCCTGAATAAGCATGTTGCCCTGTTCACGTCCGTCAAAACCATGCAGCAATGAATTGGTGATCAGATTGGTGAGGATTTGTGAAATCGCTCCGGGATAGGTTTTCATGACGATGCCCGGCGGACAGTCAATTTGCACGGTGAATTTTTTGTTTTTCAATTTCGGCTGCAACGACAGCAGAACTTCATCCAGATAGGCACGCAAATCAAAGTGACGGATGTTTTCCGACGACTGATCCACCGCTACCTGTTTAAAACTGCTGATCAGGCTGGCGCTGCGCTGACTGTTGGTGGTCATGATGCGCAGCGACTGACGGAAGATA
>CAIOYD010000068.1 GCA_903862415.1 uncultured Oxalobacteraceae bacterium
GTGTATTAGCCCAACGGGCGTAATACACCATGTGGTGTATTAGCATCCAACGGGCGTAATACACCATGTGGTGTATTAGCATCCAACGGGCGTAATACACCATGTGGTGTATTAGCATCCAACGGGCGTAATACACCATGTGCATTTTATGCCCGTTTCACCCGCTGCTGCAATTTCCTCATCCCCAAGTTAGTCAACCCAGAAAACCACGCTGACGCTGATCCCGGAAAGCAACGATACAGCCAGTCTCCCATCCGGGCATCAAGACCCACCATGACACGATTGCGGCGTTGTTTGACGGCCTGCAAAATAATGTCAGCAGCCTGTTCCGGACTAGTCATGGCAATGCGCTTGAAATTGGCATGCAGCGCTTTCGGGCTCGAGGCCAGCATGGAAATATCTCCCAAACGTGCCTGCTCAACCAGCCGCGTGCGGATTCCGCCGGGATGGACGCATAACACCCCGACCGTATACTGTCCGGGTTGCGATGGGTGTTTTCGCTGGCGTAATTCTTCTCGCAGCGAATCGGAAAACGCCCGCACGGCTGCCTTGCTGGCATTGTAAATCGATTGCGTCGGAATCGAGATCAAACCAAACAGGCTCGACACATTCACGATTACACTGTCAGGACGCAACTGCAATTGGGATGCAAAAGAACGACAGCCATGCACCACACCCCAGAAGTTGATATTCATGAGCCAATGAGCATTTTCCAGCGACAGCTGCGCCACGGCATCCACCAGAGCGACGCCGGCATTATTGATGAGCACATCGGCACCACCATATTCCTTCAGGGCACGTGCGGCCAGCGCGTCGAGTTCCTGCGGCTGGGCTACATCGCATAGTTGATAAACACAGGCGGTGCCGGCCTGACGGATGGAATCGGCAACAACAGCCAGCCGTGGTGCATCGACATCAGCAAGCAACAAACGCGCACCCTCGCGCGCACACTGCCAGGCCAGCGCCTCACCGATACCGGAAGCCGCGCCGGTAATGACGACAACTTTATCGTGCAATTGTCGCTTCATGACTGGCCTCGTTGATACAGATGAAAACAGGATAAATCAAACCGACCAAGACGCCAACGCAACAAAAAAGTAAAGTCCGGCCAAAGCACCCGATTGCTGCCATCGGGAGCCAGATACCAGCTGCGACAACCACCGTCATTCCATACCGTATGCTGTAATTTCTTTTGCAGTTGCTGATTGTAATCCTGTTGCACCTGCTGCTTCACATCAAACGCACCGTGCTGCTTCAAGGCCTTCAGCGCCTGCATGACAAATCGGGACTGCGATTCGATCACATACACCATCGAATTATGACCCAGACCAGTATTGGGTCCGGTCATGACAAACAGATTAGGAAAACCGGCCACCACCGTACCCAGATACGCTTGCGGTGTGGTGCCCCAGACTTCGTTGAGGCTCAGACCATCTTTACCGCGCACTTCAAAGGGCGCACCGGCATCGGCCACCTGAAAACCGGTGGCAGCGATTAACACATCGAGTTCATGTTCGGCACCATCTGCCGTCACTACTCCGCGCGGGGTCACCTGAACCACGCCCTGATTAACCAGTGTCACATTGTCGCGTTTAAAGGCACGGTAAAAATCATCTGACAACAAGATGCGTTTGCATCCAGGTGTATATGCTGGCGTGAGCGCATCAGTCAGACTGGTGCCGCTCAGACGGTGATGCAAATGTTTGACCAGCATGTTTTTGAGCAGCTGCAGTATCCAGCGTGCCCGGCTGAAGGCCAACATGCGCGACTCCAGCTGCAAGTAAATCCACTGTCGGTTAAGCCGCTGTCGCCACGGATGGCGGCGATACAGTTCACGGGTTTTCTGCGGTATGAGTTTATCCCTGCGCGGCACGACCCAGGCGGCGGTGCGCTGAAACACGGTCAACTGACCACAGGATGGCGCAATGGTCGGCACAATCTGAATCGCACTCGCACCGGTGCCGATGACACCAACACGTTTCCCCTCAAGCGCCACATCATGGCGCCAGCGCGCAGAATGAAACATCGTGCCTTGAAAAGTTTCTAATCCGGGTACTTTAGGCATTTCCGGGCGACTCAGACCGCCGGTACCAAGCGCCACCGTTCTGGCCAGATAACGGCTGCCATCAGCGAGCGACACACACCAGCACAACTGTGACTGATCCCAGACCGTGCTGACCACCTCGGCATTGAACTGCATATCTGGTCGCAAACCACCTTCATCCGCACAGCGATTCAGATAGGCTTCAATTTCGGCCTGAGGCGGATACAAACGACTCCAGTCCGGATTGGGCATAAAGGAGAGCGAATATAAATTCGAGGGAATATCACAGGCCGCACCGGGATAATGATTGTCGCGCCAGGTGCCGCCCACGCTGGCCGCTTTTTCCAGCAGTCGCCAGCGATAACCGGCCTGCCGGAGTTGCAGCGCCAGGCACAGGCCGGAAAAACCGCTGCCTATGATAAGCACGTCGAGTATGTCGCCGTCTGTTGAAGTATGCATGTTATCCATCACTATTCCATTCGCAACCAGTGTTGCGTTTTACCAAAAAAAGGGGTGCCAAGATAGCCGCGCACCATCAGCGTTTTCCCCTGCAGTTTGACCTGCACATCGTAAATTTTGCCTTCATAGGGTTCGAGAATTTTCCCTCCCACCCACAGGTCACCTGCATCAGTTGACGCTCTGAGTCCCCACATCAGTGTTAAACCGATGATAGCGGCATCTTTGTTTTCTCCGGTGCACAGCTTGCAACGGGCATTTTTTGCAATCAGCGGATCAAGCAAATCAACAATCACGGCATTCCATACACCGGCTTGTTCCGATATACGCACCAGCGCGGTTGCTTTACCGGATTCCGGCTTGATGGTTTGCCACAGACCCGCTGGAGTAGCCGGATCGTGTGCCGAGGCAGGAGACCAAAACAGCGCCAGTACCACCAACAAGCAATAAGATTTACTCCACATAACACCCCCAACAACTACATACACTAGTGTATGGAAAAGATTTTATCACAGCTATTAACAACGTCGTGTGATTATTTTTTTTGAGCGGCAACAAACTGTCCCGTCTCACGCAAACAGGCGCGGGCTTCGGGCAGAATCAGCATGGTCGGCCAGGCATGCGGTACACCGGAGCGCAATTCCAGCCGCGACTGCACACCGGCAGCGATGGCTTTATCATGCAGACGACGTGCATCATCGAGCAAGACTTCGGTATTACTGGCAAAAATCAGTAGCGGCGGCAAACCGGTCAGGTCAGCAAACAGCGGTGAAGCCAGCGGATCAGTGGCATCCCTTCCCTGCAAATAAATTTGCGCCGCTTTGGGCAAACTGTCGGGATTAAACATCACATCAGCCTGTGCCATTGTCTGCATCGACTGGCCGCTACAGCTTAAATCCACCCACGGAGAAAACAGCAGCGCACCGGCAGGCATGGGCAGTTGTTGCGTACGTGCGGACAGCAGGCATGCCAGCGCCAGTCCAGCACCCGCCGAATCACCGGCAACAAATAATTTACCGGGTGCCGTAGTTTTCAATAGATGGGTATACCAGGCCAGAGCATCCTGTATCGCTTCCGGATACGGATGTTCTGGTGCCAGCCGGTAGTCGACGGAAATCACCCGCGCTTTGGCTGTTCGGCTCAGATAAGCACACACTGGCCGGTGGGTCGCGACGGTACCAAAAAAATAACCGCCACCGTGAAAATACAGAATCGTCGCATCAGACGAGTCGGTGACGAACATTTCGGCAGCACACAGCGTGTCGGTCGCCTCCAGCGGGGTGCAGTGAATATCGGCTGGGGGCGGCAGCTGTTTGGCCGCCAGCGCATTCA
This sequence comes from uncultured Oxalobacteraceae bacterium, assembly GCA_903862415.1. GTDB lineage: Bacteria > Pseudomonadota > Gammaproteobacteria > Burkholderiales > Burkholderiaceae_D > Solimicrobium. The sequence continues at coordinate 3,833 of CAIOYD010000068.1, forward strand.
TGCGCTCGCGGGCGCGCTCGACATGGATCGGAGTATTGGGCGCCGGTTTAAAAAAATGACGCAAATAAAAATTGACTGCTATAGCCTGAAAACTCATTGAAGTGACCGTTTCTTGATTAAACAAATTAAATAAACTTAATAACGGTGTATTACGCTGCGCGTGACACCCTACTTACTGAAAACTCATTGAAGCGACTGTTTCTTGATCAGATTAAAAATCAGTCAAATTACCTCATTGCAGCCGCTCCACAGCCGGCATATTCCACTGCCCGCTGAGCAACTCGGGTCTGGGCCAATACATGCGCGCCATCAGGGTAAAAGCGGCGTTTGCGGTGACAGGCAACCAGTTGGCCAGTCTGGCCGCTTCTGGCGGCTGTGCCTGCAACCATAAATCGAGTGAACCATCGGAATTAAAAACCAGCGCATCACGGTCACCCAGGGCATAGCGTTTTTGCACCACATTGAGCAGATAATTATCCGCCCCATACACCGTCACCGACCAGAAGGCCCGCACCGGTGGCAGTTCACCGGCAGCAAAATGCAAGCGGTAACGAAACTGTCCGTTGAGTGGCTGCTGCTGTGCATCGAGCTGGGTGCTGGAATAAATCGCATCCGCAGGCAAATTGGCACCCAGTCCGACCATGGCGACAGCCGCACGCACGGCATAATTATCACCGTAATTCCCCAGTATCGGTGGCGGCGTTACCCAGCCACGCACACTGCCGACAGGATTTTTTAACACTGCCGCCACTTTGCGATCCGCCAGCCAGCGACCTGTAGCCATGCGCCACTGCTGCAGCCAATTCCATTGCACCGACGTTCCGGCATGCACCCCAAGCTGACTTAATTGCAGCAGCATCGCCTCATCGGCCGCACTGGCCGGATTTTGTACCAGCAGCATGGCAAAGCGATTAAAAAAATCCCGCGTCGACATGGCGCTGAGCTGATCAAACGGCGCTGCCGGTTTATTCAGCGCTGGCGTCCATGCCAATAAGGGCTGCGGATTGAGTGCCTGTAACTGTATGCCATCCTGAAGTTGATGCACCAGCGGATAATCTGCCACGCCATTGGTTTGCGTACGCCCGATCAGCCACACCAGCTGTGTCGGTGCGCGCAACAGCGTTCTTCCAACCGGAATCTGGCCTTGCCAGTCGTGCGCCACCAAAAAATAATGGCCCGGTCCGGTGCCGGTAGTGCGGGTGCCGAGTGCGGCAAAGACATTAGTCCAGGCATCCATGAGTGGCAATACCGCATAGCGTTGTTCATTGGCAGCCACATCCAGCAGCCAGGGTCCCTGCTGCATATCGATGAAGGCAGTGCTGTACAGGGTATCCACATTCGGACGCACCACTTCATGGAAATCGGCGTCAGGAAATTGCCGCACCTGACGCAACTGATTTGGCGGACCTATCGTCATACTGGCATTCACACGGGTGACGTCCATCATCACCAGTGGATAAGCAAACAGATAGGCTTCGGCACTTTTTCTGATTTGTTCAAGCTGCAGATAAACCATGCCCGACAACACGATCAGCAAACCCAGAATGGCGATCATCCGCCCAATGGAGGCACGCCTGTGCGGACTAAGCATGGACCACCTTCACGCGCAGGCCGCAGCGTTCGAGCCGTGGAATGGTCAGGTTCAGCAATGCTTCACCACCGAGCGGCTGCAGCCAGTGGCGAACCTGTTGTTGCTCCTCCGACGTCATGACGGCATAACAATCCAAAGTCCGTTGCACCATCCACAGGGTATAGGGCAGCGCTTTTCGTTTAAACCGTCCCTGCCCCATGGGGAATTCAATTTCATCCAGACGACGAGGCAATATTTTTCCCGCTGGCCAGTCCTTGAGCAAGCTCTTGAGCTGGGAATTAATGGCAGCAAGCATGGGAACAAATTCGTGGAAAATCACGGCAAATACCGGATTCAGAGTCGCTGCTATCTGGTCCTGCGGCAGTAAAGTGGCCGCCACTGGTGGCTGCGGCTGTGCCATACGCTCTATCCAGGCGTGCAGATGTGGACGTGGCGCTATCCATTCACGCGCTGGCCAGGGATCGCGCCCCAGATGCGCATACATGCTGCCGACCAGTCCAAAATCCCCGGTTGTGGGATGGTCGCCAAATAAAAACGGCTGCACAGCAAAATGCGCTTCGAGCAAATCCAGCATGGCCAGGGTCGATTGTTCCATCAGGGTGAACTGTTCTGAGCGCACGCCAACGTCCGGCAAATAACTGCGCAGCGTGGCGGCCACATAGCCAACTGCCCGCCGCTGCAGCCAAGCGGGAAAATGCGGCAGCAAAGCGGCTCCTGCTTCGCGTTCAAACAGAGAATAATTTTCCGGGTACGACCAGCGTGTATGCATGGCCACCGGCACCCACCATTCATCGCCCCAGGCTTCCATGAGCGAAGCCGCAAACCGTTGCACCGGCGTGGCAGGCACGACCGGCAAGGCGGGAAACTGCTGCTCCAGCACATCCATGATCACGCTCGAATCCTGCAGCCAGTCACCCTCGGGATTCACCAGTACCGGCATGACAACTGCACCGGTATGTTTTTTGATTTTGTGCAGCAGCGTGAACATGTTCACCTGACGGTACTCAAAGGGAATCTGCTTATAACGCAGATAGCACATCACTTTGCCGCTGAAGTAAGACAGATGCCAGCCAAATAAGGTGTATGGTGTTTTCATGTGCGCCATTGCCCTTAATTGGACCAGTAAGTGTATTCATCATCCGGACTTTCCGGCTGATCTAAGGTTTTATCGATCAGCACCGGCATTCTCAGATACGACGACCATAAGGGCGGCGGCATGGCAGCGTGATGTTTGACCAGCACGGCTTTCATTTGCGCCAGTCGCTCCGGTTGCGTCAGAGCCAGATTATGATGCTCGGTCGGATCGGTACTCAAATCAAACAGCCAGTCTTTTTTGGGAAATTCCGACACGATCAGTTTCCAGCCATTTTCCTGCAGCGTGCGCAAACCGCCATCACGCCAAAACAACGGACGCTCTGGCTGCAATGCCGGACTGGCGGTTAAAAATGGCAACAGATTGACTCCATCAACAACCCGATCCGCCGGCAAACTTCCCTGTGCTGCCGCCACCACGGTAGGCAGAATATCGATATTCGACACCGGATGGTGATACACCGTACCGGGGGCAATATGACCGGGCCACTGGGCCATAAAGGGTACGCGCACGCCACCTTCAAACTGGGTCAGTTTCCAGCCGCGATAGGGTTGATTCAAATCCGGCAAACCGATGTAGTTGGGTGCGCCATTATCGCTGGCAAAAAACACGATGGTGTTTTGCTCCAGCCCTTCTTCACGCAACGTTTGCATTACCCGACCGACACTGCGGTCAATCGAGCGCACCATAGCCAGATACACCCGGCGACGATGATCCGGCACGTTCGCGAGCGCATCATAATCCGCTTTACTGGCTTGCAGCGGCGTATGCACGCCCCAATGCGCCAGATACAAAAAGAATGGCCGGTGTTTATTTTGCCGGATCGCATTCACGGCTTCATCGGTAAAATAATCGGTTAAATATTTATTCGGTTCAAACCAGTGACCGGCGTTATAACTGACGCCAAAGCGCATATTCGGCCAGAGGAATTTATCGATCGGATCAAAATCCTGTTTGGAATTGACTACGTCCGGACTGTTTTCCGGCAAATACAAACCGCTTTCCATGAACAGGCTTTCATCAAAGCCCTGATTATTCGGTCGCATCTGTTTTGTGCTGCCCAGATGCCATTTGCCAATATGGATGGTGTGATAACCCTGAGGTTTGAGCAGTTTGGCGATCGTCATTTCGGATGGTGGCAGACCGAGGTCATCAAAGCCTTTCATTTCTGAGAGTCGTTCTTTATCGATGATGACCGGGTGCTGACGCCTGGGGTCAGAAAACAGCGTTCCGGCCACAAGGCCCATGGCACCGGGCACCGGCGTAAATTCCACCCCGAAGCGCCACGGATAACGTCCGGTCAGCAGAGCCGCGCGCGACACGGTACACACTGCCGCACCGGCATAACCATCGGCAAAATTGACCCCGTTGTGGGCCAGTGCATCGATATTCGGCGTGGCCACACCTTCGGCACCATGTCCGCCACCATTGACGCTGACATCATTGATGCCCATGTCGTCGGCCAGAATTACAATCACATTCGGCCTTGCCGCCGAGGCTGTTAGCTGCGCCGGTTCAGCCATCCAGTTAACGGCATGATAGGCTTCACGCGGGTGTGCAAGATCGGTATACCAGCCGAGCGAATACTGTAAAAAATATAGTCGGTTCAGATAGGCCAGCGCCAGCAGAGCGAGCAGCAGTAATGCTGCAATGGTTAATTTTCTTTTCATGGAAACATTCCTTGGTTTCATACAGTCACCCAACACATCAGGGCATACACACTGAACAGCCCCAACGCCAGCAACGTGCGGATAAAAAACAGACTGATGACGGGACGGACCGGAAATACCAGCGTGGTTTGTATCGCAGCCCACTTATGCACCGAGACATTTTTCCCCATAATGGCCGTGACGGAACGTAAAAAATCGCGGCGGCTGCGATAGCGTACCAGCGCGACGGCCTGCCAATATTCCTGCCCGGCGGCTTCAATAAACGAACCGCGACGAAAGGCATAAAACAGCGGGATATTGGCGTAACGCAGCAACTTGGGTAAAAACAATCGCCCATAGCGGCGGTCAGCGGCGAGTGCACTGGCGCTGTGCTGCTGGGTATAACTGGCTGGATACTGAGCCTGGTCACGGTACTTGATCAAGTTCGCCATTACAAACTCACGGCCATCATCGTTTTCCAGCAGCGTGGCAATTTGCGGCAGGAGCTCACTGTGATCCAGTTCCAGCGGATACTGATGCAGTTGATCAAAAAATGCCGCGATTTCTTGCTGCGTGAGAGGCGCGCTGTTACCGCCATACCAGCTGACGATGACAATAAATACCACCAGCAATAACACCAGTAAAACCGGATGCGCCATCATACATAACCCCTGTTGATTATCTTCATTTCAGACCCGTTCGCGCAATTCGCGGCGCAGAATTTTTCCTACATTACTCTTGGGCAGTTCATCCATAAATACAATTTGGCGCGGAATTTTATAACCAGTCAGATTTTCACGGCAAAAACTGATCAGACTGGCTTCGGTCAACGCCGCGGATTTTTTCACCACAAAAATCTTCACCGCCTCGCCGGTTTTGGCATCTGGCTGACTCACTGCAGCCACTTCCAGCACCTCCGGATGCAGCATAATCACCTGCTCGATTTCATTCGGAAACACATTAAAACCCGACACCAGAATCATATCCTTACGCCTGTCCACCAGTTGCAGATAGCCGAGTTCATTCATGGTGGCGATGTCGCCGGTGCGCAAGAAACCATCCGCCGTCATCACCCCGGCGGTTTCCTGCGGCTGATTCCAGTAGCCCTGCATCACTTGCGGGCCCCTGACACACAATTCACCCGGCTGATGCAGTCCGACTTCCTGTCCCTGTTCATCGCGGATCGAAATTTCAGTCGATGGCAGCGGCAAACCAATGCTGCCATTGTATTCTTTCAGATCAAACGGATTGACCGTCACCGTCGGCGAACATTCGGTCAAACCATACCCTTCCACCAGCGGCTTGCCGGTAATCTGTTGCCAGCGTTCTGCCACCGCACGTTGCACTGCCGCGCCACCGCCGACGGCAAAGCGCAACTGGCTAAAGTCCAGCCCGGCAAAATCGGGATGATTGACCAGACTGTTAAATAGCGTATTCACTGACGGCATGCTGGCAAACGGATAGCGGCGCAATACCTTAACAAAGGCATCGATATTGCGCGGATCGGAAATCAGCACATTGGTCGCGCCTACGCCCAACATGCCGATGCAGGAACTGAGGGCAAAAATATGGTAGAGCGGGATGGCGGTAATGCTGAGCAGTTCTTCATCCGGTGTGAGCAAGGCCGCACCCCAGAGATCAATCTGCTCAATATTAGCCAGAATATTGGCGTGCGTGAGCATGGCGCCTTTGGACACTCCGGTGGTGCCGCCGGTATACTGCAAAAAAGCCAGCTCACCCGGCAGCACGTTCACCGGTACCAATGTCGCCTGTGCACCTGCAGCCATGGCCGTACGCCAGGCCACACTGCCCGGCAAGTGATACGCGGGAATCAGTTTTTTTACCTGCCGGATCACAAAATGTCCCAGCACCCGCTTGGGCCAGGGCAGCATATCGGCCAGACCGGTCACAAGTACCTGACGAATGGCGGTGTTGTGCAGGATTTTTTCCAGCGTATGGGCAAACATGTCGACCAGTACAATCGCTTCGGCACCGGAATCGACCAACTGATGCTCGAGTTCACGCGCGGTGTACATCGGGTTCACATTCACCACCACATACCCGGCACGCAACAGACCAAACAGACAAACCGGATATTGCAGCAGATTAGGCATCATCAACGCCACCCGACTGCCACGCGGCAGTTTGACGACCGATTGCAGATAGGCAGCAAAATGCTGCGATTGCTCATCAAGCTCGGCAAAGCTCAGGCGCACTCCGGTTGAACCACTGATAAACGCTGGCCGGTCTGCATAACGCAGGGCCGCAGCAGAAAAATAGTCGCCGATATTGCCCAGAGCATCCACATCGATGTCTGCAGGCACCCCGGAGGGATAACTAGCAAGCCAGATTTTTTCCATTTTCACTCTTCCCTGTGACCCAGAATGCAACAATTACAATACAGTAGTGTATTGATTGTCCTGTGTCAACTGTCTTGCTCGCGGCCGCCGTGCCAGCGGGAAATTTTCCGGATTAAAAAATCATTGGAGCAATTCAATGTAGTTCAGCCCATTATTCAGAGACTTGCTTTTTATTGTGTCATGAGGAGTTACCTGCAACAAACCTTCCTCATTTTTTTGTAAAATCAAAATGGGTTTTTTAGCCTTTATAGCTAACGCACTCACCTTGGCAAAATCAGGATGGTCAATGATGTGTTGTTTATCAGCAAACATGGTGCCATCGATCAATACATAGTTCACTGAATCATTAAAATTTTCATGAATATTCAGCATTAAATTCAGCACCTGATCAGAAGGATAGGGAAACATAATCTTCAGATATTGATCATTAGACATATATTTACGACCAAAACGGTTGAGTTGATTTGGATTTAAAACCCAACCAACATTCAATTCACTTTTTGCCGCCTTTTCCATCGTCCGAAACAAAATAGCAGCACCCCTATTTTTAAAGGCAGTAGCCTTAAAATCGGTATCTTTAAGGGAATCTGAAGGATTAGCAAGCGGATCGGTTGTGACCAGCAGATAATGATTACCAGAATTGAATCTGCGAGCAAATTCCTTTGCACTATGCCGGAATTGCGGAGGCGCTGGGGCCGGAATGGGTGTGTGATCGTCCTTACTGTTGACCAGTATTTGTCTTCCTTCAGTTCCGATGGGAATTAATTCGCCAACGCCAGAGTAAAATCCATAAGGTATTATTTCGGGCCACTCATCCAGATCGATTAACTCAGTTTTTGGCTGCAACGTTTTCAAAAAACCGTTAAATTTATCTTTCAAAATAACATTAGTATTGTCATACTGATCCGCAAAAGAATTTACACAAATCCGCAATCCAAACAGTATTTTTGACCAACTTTGCACGACTTCGGGAATCTTAAGGGGTAACATTTTGTTTATAGTTTGCACAAATAAATGTTCAGTTTTCACACTTATGTCCTTCGCCCTGGCACGGAGTTCGTTAAAAGTTTTATGCAGATGGGTTGGTTTGATTGCAACATCCTTATAATCATTCAATTCCCCATAAAATTCAAAAATACCAGCGATTGAAGTATGATCCATTTCGTCAGTTAAGACTGTAGATTCACATTCAATAAACCGCTCGGATAATAATGATATCAATCGAACTTTTTTATCCTCATCATTCATCTTAAGTTGAGCAATTTGGTTGTATTTTTTGAGAAACTCAGGCGATAATTCCGCAACTAGTTTCTTACTGACACTATTAATGAATGCAGATTCATCATGTTGACTATCGACCCATTTCTGTTTGCATTGATCATAAAATTCCACATCCGCTGACTTACCTCCGACACCCATACTCCAGAGCAACAGTCGAACATAAAATTGGTCGCCCGGCGAAATACGGGGTAAACTTCGGTTAAAGATTAGGACACCGTTTTTAGTCCCAACCTGGTCGAAAAAAAACTCCAACATTGCATCCCTTTTCATTTCATATCCAGTCTTTGCTGAATTAATTGCATCATATTTCTGAATGAAATCAGGATCATATTTAATACTTTTGAAGATATATTCCTTTATCCTGTTAGTGAACAGGAAGCCTTTGCCCCCCGCATAGCAGAAGTCAGTTTTATAATTGTCAAACAACGTAGTTACGTTGCCGGTATTTTCACCTCCAGGGATTTCACCACCCCATAGAAAATTCAGAAATTGCTTGCGCTTGTCCGTACCCCATTTGGTTTCTTCGAATTTTGTTGTGAATTCCATCACCAAGTTCGTTAATTTACTCTCCAATTCTTGCTCAAGAGCAGCTTGAACATCTATTGTTTGAGTAGCCACAGTAGTAGCATTATTTTTATGGGTATTGATTACTTTCGGTTGATTAACAACAGGTATCATATCAAGCTCCACTTTCTTAAATGTAATCAATTAAAAATAACTCTTTGGTCAATCATAATAAAGTAAGCTCAGGCAAACAATATGTAGATTCCACACGCAAGCACTCACAGCGATATATCTGCGTCGCGCTTTAACTACTGCCGCCTTCGTCGGTGATTTTCAGCCTGACTGGGATTCAGCGCTGGCATCAGCAACTGGACAGCAATGCAGCAGCTGTGGGGTGGCTTAACCCTTATGCGCGATGGTGGGAAAAACTGGCACAATGTCAGGCCACCGTGCCAGCGAGGAATTTTCCGGATTGAAAAATCATTGGAGCAATTCAATGTGGCCCGGAAATCCATTCAGAGAGCTGCTTTATTTTGGGTCATAAGAAGTTAACTGCAACAAACCATTCTCAGCTTTTTGTAAAATCAAAATGGGTTTTTCTGCCCGTTTAGCCAACACAACTACATTGTCCCAGTCTGGATGTTGACAAATACGACCATATTGACCAATACGACCATGTTGACCCTTACTGTTATCCACCAGAATATAGTTGACCGCATCAAAAAAGTTTTTTGATTTCGGCATAACCAGCAGCTCATTGGATCTGCTTTTGGCTGGTTCGCGTTTGTTGGTATGCATTACCAAGGACTTGATAATTTCATCGTTATAGATGCGCGGAACATCACTTAAAAAGGCTTTGTTTTTACGTGCCACAACATCGGGGATGGCGGTGGAATAAGCCATGTAGTGATGGAGTTCATCATGCACCAATTGACTTTCTCCACCCTTACTCGTATGACCATCCCCAGCTACGGCCACATCAATGTGCTTAAGTTGATGCGGATTAAAAACAAACCCGATGTTCAATTTATCAGCTGGATCCTTAGACAGACTGCCAGGTAAATTAACCTTGGTCATATTGCCAAAAGCGGTGGCACTGAAATTGGAATTACTGCTTAATGGATTTACAACCGCATGAGATTCAATCAGACGCTGTTGCATACTATCTTGAACAGTGTGAATTATCTGATCAGGCTTAACCAATCCCTGGTCATTTTCAGGAATCACATCATTCAGCATAGAAACACACACATTGACACGGCCACTGTTGAATTCCCGTGAAAATATTTCTGCCTTGGGTCCGTTATAAGCAAATGGCGGCAATTCAGGGCGGGGGGGATCTTCGAGTGTAATTACGCCAGTGTCGGATGTGACGAACTTTTTTTCACCGGCATAAAGTTGGTATTTTATTTGAGTTTCCCCTCTCACCGCAGCAAGGGCCGTCTTCAAATATTTATTAAAATCAGCCAGCTGTTTATTATCGCTTTTTGGGTATTTTTTCAAAATGTCTTTACCAAAAATAGTCTCCGGAATCAATGCAAACAGTTTATTTTTAATATCTAAAATAAAATCTTCAGTTTGTGCTGCGCTTCTTAATGTTTGCACTGCATTCAAGGCACTTTCATACAGAGCACTCAACACTGATTTGGTTGTTAATTGTAAAGTAAACATAAACAATTCAATCACATCTTGACTTGGTGCTTTAGCTATCGCCATTTCTAATTTTTCTACTTCATCCTCACAAGCGGCCTTTTTATCTTTCAAAACAGTATTTAAAAAATTCCGAACAACAGTTTTTTTCATTTCATAATCATCACACTGTAAAGTACATTTTTTTTCATATAAAGCGCGTACTGCAGGGGATAATTTTTTAGCTATCTTGCCTCTGACACGGATATTGAACTCAATTGGTTTTTCTCCATTGAATTTACATTCCCTTTTATATTGTTTAAACTTGATTTCCCATTTTGGCTGAAGTATACTTCCCCAACTATAGAGCAACATTTCTAAAAAAAATTCATCTCCCGTATTTGATTGCAGAAACTCTTTTAGCCAGGTAGTTAAACTGGTGACTTTTTTTATCTGTTTAACATCCGTCGGTGGGTTGCACACTAGTGGCGTGACCGGCGCTGAACTTGGTAAGGGAATGAAATCTGATTTTTCAGAATAAATATACTCGTTAAATAAATTATGAAAATGAATTTTTTTTATTACGTCCGCCATCTTGTTGTCGTAAAAAATTACGTTAAACTTCTCGACAAAAGAAATATCCAACAAATCATTGCATAAAATAATCATGACATCAGATATGTACTGTTGTTCGGAACCAGCTGCATTTACATAGTTAGCTTTATTGGCTGTATACGAAGGGATCAAAACTTCAGCAGGCATTAATTCAGGCCTTTCCCCAATCAAAAGATACCTCATTAACCTCATAGTTTCTACATTATCAAGTTTAGCGGTTTCAAAATCAATTTTAAAGTTATTACAACATTTCATTCGAATCGCATGCTGGAGATTTTTTTCATTTGCAGCAATTTTAGGATTAAGTCCAGCTGTGTTGTTCGAATGGTTTACCATCGGATTTCCTACCGGATTCATGTCAAGCCCCTCTTTCTTAAATTTGATCAATTAAAAATGACTAATTGATCAATTCTAAGAAAGTCAGCTCAGGCAAACAATATGTAGATTCCACACAGTGCCGGCAAGTGACAGTGCAGGCAAGGACGTCGGGAGCTTAAAACCGCAGTGACAGACAGGTCAGTCCGCCATCCATTTTTTTAATTTCACTCGGTGGTGTGGTGATGATATTCAGACCCAGTTGCTGTAATTGCTGCAGCGTGTGCCCATAGCCTTCGGGGGTGATCAGGGTATCGTTAATCCATAAGGTATTACCGGCGTATTCTTCTTCCTGACTGACAATGAGATGCTCATAATCAGCAAAAGCGCGATGGCGGGCGCTGTTTTTATCGAGCAGCAAGGTATTGCGACCAACATAATTGACCAGCGATTTCAAATGCAGGCCGCCATTGACTTCGATCACATCGACCTGATAACCGAGTGGCTCAACCAGGGCTTTAAAGGCAGCAATTCCAGCCAGATCGGTGCGGTTGCTGAGGCCGACAAAAAACCGTTTATCGATCATCAGCACATCACCGCCATCCATATGACCGGAACTCAGATGGGCGATAGATTTAAACCGTGCCAGCTCCGGTTCCATGCTGGCAGTTTCTCCGGCGCGTGATGGTGCGCCCGGATTAGTGATGATGGCCAGCTCGGGCATAACCACGGCCGTGTCTTCCACAAAATGCCCATCCGGGAAGGCTGGACTGGCTGGCAGCACAGTGACCGTTAAACCCAGATCGGAGAGCACGCTGACATAGGCATTAAATTGCAGGCGGGTGAGTTGTGCATCGGGTTTTCCGAGTACGGCAGTGGTCAGACCATCGCCACAAGTGGAGGCTGGAATCCGGAGGATGGCATGGGTATAGTGCATGGTTGTTTTACTCCGATTAAAAGGGGATTAGTTATCATACCTTATCGAGCCTTGCTAAAGACGGCTAACCCAATCCCAAGCGTCGCGCCGCCAGTACCGCCTGAGTGCGATTAACCACACCCAAGAGACGAAACAGCGCCGACACATTGACCTTAATGGTGATTTCGGCCAATCCCAGACACAAACCCATCTCTTTGTTGGAATGGCCCTGCAACAGCAAGGCCAGAATTTGATTTTGACGCTCCGTCAATGTGAGCACATCCAGACTGCTCACCGCCACTTTACCATGTGGCGTGATCCATTCCGGCTCAAGCAGCTGACCCGACATCAGCCGGTTGATGACGTCACTTAACAATTCCGGCGTCACCGCTTTCGAAACAAATGCCATCGCTCCGGCACGCAGCGCCATGGTCGCTTCCTGACGGCTTTCCGAAGCTGACACCACCACGACGGGGACGGCAGGACATTTTTGTTGAAACGCGCTGATGGCTTCAATCCCATTTACACCAGGCAAATGCAGGTCAAGCAAAATGACACTCAGATTGGTCATGGAACTGGCCAGGCGCAGACCTTGCTGCACAGTGGAAGCTGCCACCGGCGCATCCGTCCCCACCGTTTTTTGCAGCATCTGCACCAGGGCAGCACTGTATAAGGGATGGTCTTCAACAATCAGAATAGTGTGTATAGTAATTGTCATGATTTTAAGGTGAGTGGCTGAGTGACCAAGAGCTTGTAATATACTTAAGCTTTTGTAAAAAAGACAGTAATTATCTTATTTTTATACTCTTTTTTAATGGGTCGGGTTTTCTGTTGCAGATTGAAAGCATGAATTAAAAAACCACTGGCATAATAGCCATTTTTATGAAAACGACAATAGGACCATGCATGCATCCCACTCCCGCCCTGATCAACGACAAAAGTAATGCCGCCAAAGTAGTGATGGATCAGGTCAGGGCCATGGAAGGAGCTTCGGTTGGATCCAGACTGGCCACCATCAGCATGGGCATGATAGCGAGCTGGCTGACGCATACAGAAACCAATCAGAATCCCCTGATCGTCTGGCAACTGTGCCAGATTGTGCTTAATTTAACCGCCATCTGGACTACCCTGCAATTACGCCAGGTACCGCTCAGTGCAGAAAATGTCATTGGACGTTTGCGCAGATCCACCCTTATTCCAACCTGCAATGGCCTGCTGTGGTCGGTGGGAATTATGCTTATGTGGGCAACGGGTAATCTGGAGCAACAACTGTTGGTGATTTTTTTCATTGTCGGCATTTCTACCGGCTCACTAAACACACTCAAAGCTTATCTGCCGGCACTGTTTTTGTTTTTTATTCCCTGCGTCGGCAGTGTCGTTTTGGCGACCATTTGTTTCCATGATCAGAACAGCCTCATCATCGCCCTGGCAACCACGGTATACATCATCTGGTCGAGCGGATACGGCATCACTGCTCACCGTGAACTAATCAACGCCATGTACAAACATTATGAAACAGTCGATCTGGCCAACAAGCTGCAGGAGCAGATAGAAATTGCCGAGGCAGCCACGCAGGCAAAATCACGTTTTCTGGCTGCAGCAAGCCATGATATGCGTCAACCGATGCATGCCCTCAATCTTTATCTGGGCGCGCTGGCCAATTTTGATATCCCGTCGACCGCACGTCCGGTATTGACCATGGTGAAAGAATGCGCCCAAACCATGGATGAAATGTTTTCGGCGCTGCTCGATATTTCACAACTCGACGCCAGCATTCTGCAACCGAGTCTGCGTATTTTTTCCATCACCTCGGTATTCAATAAAGTCCATCTGGAATTCTCGCAACAGGCTCTGGCCAAAGGACTTAGCCTGCGCGTGGCACCCTGCTCGGCCATGATTTTCAGTGACCCGGAATTAGTGGAAAATATCTTGCGCAATCTGGTCAGCAATGCGATCCGGTATACCAAAAGCGGAAAAATTCTCATCGGTTGCCGGCGCACCGATCACAGCATCCGGATCGGCGTTTATGATACCGGGATTGGTATTGCCCCGGCACAGCAGACCACCATTTTTGAAGAGTTTTATCAGGTGGCCAATCGGGAACGCAATCGTTCACAGGGACTCGGACTGGGTCTGGCGATTGTGCAGCGCCAGGCGCGACTGTTGCAGGCACCGCTGTCGATCCGTTCGGAAATTGGTCGTGGATCACAGTTTGAGATCGAATTGCCACGCAGTTTGCTGGCATCGGCTCCAGTGTCCGTTGAGCATGAACCGCAACGTGATCCACACAACCTTAACGGAGCACTGATCGTCATTGTCGATGATGAAACCATCATCCTCAATGCCGCCCGATTGCTGCTGGAGCAATGGGGTTGTAGTGTCATTACGGCCAACTCCGGCCCGGAAGCACTGAGCATTCTGGCCACAGCAACACGGGTGCCGGATGCCATCATCTGCGACCACCGCCTGCGCTTTGATGAAACCGGTGTGCAGGTCATTGCCGCCGTGCGCAATGAATTTTGCAGCGACATACCGGCTGTACTGATCACCGGCGACACCTCGCCTGAGCAATTCAAGACCATCACCGCAGCAGGTTTGCCGGTGCTGCACAAACCGTTGCAAAGCCAGACCCTGCAGGCAATGTTATTGAAGTTGCTGGCAAGAGAAAATTCGCAGGGCGAACAACAGCTGGCCGGTTAATTTTCAAAACAACCCAACACTTCCTCTGCGCTGCCATAAACCAATAGGCGTGACAACAAACGCCTGCCAGGCTTACTGGATTCATGGTCAATTCCTCATTATTTACATTGACAGTTGATTCTTATCAACTAAGATTTAAATGAGTTCCTCTTTAAATTTTGCCACAAAAGCAATAATTAACACTTCTGGTATAGACATGTCCATTGAACGAATATACAACCTGGCGGTACTGGGACTCTCGGCCATCGAGGTTCGGGTCATCAAAAGCGTCTGTGCGATTACCGCGGGACGCAAGCAAAGCTATCGCGTTCAGGATGTCATCGATGAAAACAATGCCCCTGACATTGTGCTCATTAATGAAGAATCGCCTGAGTCGATGACGTTCTGGGAAAAATTCAACCGTGCGCGCAACATTCCGGCGGTGTTTCTGTCACGCGTAGCCAGCGAACGCAACGGCTACATCTTAAAACGCCCCATGGTTCCGGCCAGCATACTGAAAATGCTGGAAGAAATTTCGCACAAAGAATATGCCTCCAAAGAAAAAAGAAAACCTTCCGCACCAAGTACCCAGCATACCGAACGCAGCACGCCGGCCCCTTTAGCGTCAACAGCATCGGTACCGGTCGCCGCCCCATCAGCCTCACACAGTGACTTTCGCGCGCTGGTGGTGGACGACAGTCCGACCGTGCGCAAGCAAATGGAAATTGCCATCAAAAAAGTGGGCGGCACAGTGGTGAGTGTTGAAACCGGTGAAGCGGCTCTGGCGATGCTGGAAAAGGTCGATTTCGACATGGTTTTTCTTGACGTGGTGCTGCCCGGCGCGGATGGTTATGCGGTGTGTCGCTCGATCAAGAAAAGTCGCCAGACCAAACAGTTGCCCGTCATTATGCTGACCAGCAAAAGCTCCCCCTTTGACAAAATACGCGGCAACCTTGCCGGTTGTGACACGTATCTGACCAAACCGGTCGATCTGAAGTTATTTCAATCGACTATCGAAAAATACTTGCCTGGCAATGAAGTATTTTCCGGCCTGACTTCATCCCATCCTTAGAGGAAAATCCCATGAGTAAGAAAGTACTGGTTGTTGACGATTCACCTGCCGATCTGGCCAATATCAAAGGTGTACTGAGTGATGCAGGCTGCCTGGTTGTGACGGCAGCCAATGGTCGTGAAGCCATCGCCAAAGCCCAATCCGAAAAACCAAATGTCATTTTTCTCGACATTGTCATGCCCGATATGGATGGCTACGAAGCCTGCCGTCTGTTGAACGAAGAGCCGAGCACCAAAGGGATTCCAGTGATTTTTGTCACCAGCAAAGGCCAAAAAGCCGATCTGGTCTGGGGACAAATGCAGGGTGCCAAGGGACATGTGGTCAAACCGTATTCGGCCGATCAGATTATCGACCAGTTGAAAAAAGTTTCCTGACCATCCCATGATGTCAGAACCGGTTAAAGCAGGCACAGTCGGGCCCGACGTTACGCCAATGACCCCGACTGCGCCCGCATGGGATGAAGGTGCCACGCCTGCCTGGTGGGATATTGATTCACGCCGCTATGGTGTGCAGATAGGTGGTGTGCGATTGCTGCTGCCTGCCGGAGTGGAAAGCGAAGTGCTGGAAAGTTCCCAGCTCACCCACTTGCCACGTGCTCCCGCCGAACTGCTCGGCGTGGTTAACGTGCGTGGCAATCTGGTACCGGTGTTTAATCTGGCCCTGCTAGAGCACTGGCCTGCTGCCAACACCGAGCCTGGCGCTCTGGTGCCGGTGACTGTCATGATCGGCAAAGGCAGCAGCGTCTTTGCCCTGCACGTTCATGGGCTACCTCAGCCACAGCGCGATCTGATCCGTGATACAGCCTGCGAATTGCCTGTCGTTTTAGCACCCCACCTGATTGCCGCCTGGAAGACAGCAGACGATATTTTATGGATAGAGTTGGCGCTCGAAGCCATGCTCGGAACGCGTGCAGCCAGCCTGTCCGAAACCAGTGATTTTTCTTTCCATTCACCCTCCCCTTTACCTCATGAGGAATACCAATGAAAGCATTTGCTCAACGGCTCGAAGCCCTGTTGGCAGGCAACACCGTCACCTGGCGCATGCGTGCATTGGTGCGCGTGCTGGTTGCCAGTCTTGTGGTTCTGTTTCTGGTGTTTGCGGTTGACTTTATCGTCAACAATCAGGCGGCTAACTCGGAACGACGGTTGGCGGATTTTTCCCGCGCAGCCCAGGAAACCCGGATTTTAACGCTGACAGCACGGCGTCACGAAAAAGATTTTTACCTGCGTAAAGATCCTCAATATGTGGCCAGCCATAAAGAAACCATTGTCAAGCTCAAAGCCAAACTGGATGAACTGATTCCATTGTCGCCGGATGTGCAAATTTCTGCGGTCGCCGCTGAAATTAAAAAGTCTGTGGATGACTATGGCACTACCTTCGCCAAAACCGCCGACCAAATGACCAGGGTAGGTTTGAATCAGGATTCAGGCTTGCACGGCAAGTTCCGCGCCGCCGCGCATGATGCCGAAACACGGATTCCACCAGAAGCGTTTGAAATGTTGGCCGCTTTTCTGGAATTGCGTCGTAACGAAAAAGATTTTATTCAACGTGAAGATGAACAATTTGTAGCAGCACACACCAAACAATTAGAAAAATCCATCAACATCATCGAACGAGCCAAACTGCCTGACGACACCAAACGACAAATTCTGGCCGATTTTAAAAACTATGGACAAACTTTTGCCGATTTTGCCGCCGGCACGCTGAGCGCCCGTGCTTCTGCCGAAGTAGCGCGTCAGGCAGCTCGCCGGACGGAACCACTGGTCGACAAAATGTTGGCCGCTGCTGACGCCGCCATCGAGGCCGGGCAAAAGCGCGTGAGTATTGAACGGGCGATCTCCGGTGTCATTGTTACCCTGCTGGTGTTATTGACAGCCGGTTTGCTGTATGTGCTGGTGACCCTGATTTCACGCTCGGTAACTAATCCTGTCAGTCATTTACAGGAAACGATTGCCCGCCTTCAGGGCGGCGATGATAGTGCCCGTGCGAGCATGGTCAACCAGGATGAATTGAGCGAACTCGGCCGCGCCTTTGACGGCATGATCGACGCCCGTCTGGCCACGCAAAAGAAAATTCAGGATGAAAATGACAACCTCAATGATTCGGTTCTGAATCTGTTGCAGGCGGTGGCCATGATTGCGCGACGCGATCTGACCATCAAAGTTCCGGTGACCGAAGACGTGACCGGTCCGGTGGCCGATGCGCTCAATCTGCTGACCCGCGAAACCGCCAAAGTGTTGCAGCAAGTGTCGGATCTGTCCGCCGACGTGGCAACTGCCTCGCTGCGGGTTCAGGAACAGAGTAATGCAGTGATTGTGGTGGCCGCCACCGAACAGAAAGAAGTTGCCGCCACTGCGATCTCGCTCGGCAACGCGGCCGAAGCGATGGGGCGCATGACCAAACTGGCGCGCGGTGCGAATCAAAGTGCCGAACTCGCCATCCGCGCAACCCAGCAGGCGATGGATACGGTATCTTCCACGGTAGCCGGCATTAACATGACGCGCGACATGATGCGTGAAACGGAAAAACAAATTAAACGCCTCGGTGAACGCTCGCAGGATATTTCCCAGGCCGTGAATCTGATTAACTCGATTGCGGAACGCACCCACGTTCTGGCGCTCAATGCGTCCATGCATGCGGCCTCGGCCGGTGAAGCCGGTCGTGGATTTGCTGTGGTTGCCGATGAAGTGCAGCGACTCGCAGAAAGCTCACGCCAGGCCACGCAACAAATTGCCGCGCTGGTAAAAAATATTCAGGCCGATACAGCTGAAACGGTGGGCACCATGAATCTGGCCATTGAACAGGTGGTCAGCGGTTCACGACTGGCAGAACAGGCCGGTACCCAGATGCAGGAAACCCAGCGCACTACCGCCGAACTGGTCCGATCGGTACATGAAATTGCCGAATCCACCGAAGATCAGCTCAAAAACAATCAGGAACTGTTGGTGCGTGCTGATGCGATTCGCAGCAGTACCGAAGAAACCAGCCGACAACTGGGTGAACAGGCAGGACAGGCGAATAATCTGGTGGAATACGCGCGCAGTCTGGTGGCCGCCGTGCGGGTCTTTAAACTCGCAGATTAACCTGATCGGTGCCTGATGTCCCATACTGACCTCGAAGGCTTGTTGCGGCGCAGCGCCGTACTGCCAACTGACACCGATGCAACGCCGAAGGACTGGCACGTATTGGCCGCCGAAATCGCACAGGCCAGTGCCGCCATGATGGCGTACTCAAGCCGGCACGCGCTGGGTGACACGTTGTCGCAGTTAGCCAGCGGCATGAGCACGATTGCTGCTGCGCTGACCGATGGCTACCATCATCCGGCCACTGATCTGATCGAACCTTTAAGTGTCGCCATTCTGGCCATGAGTTTGCGTGCCGATGATGTCGATGCCATGGAAATGATTTTCTCTTTGTTGGACGACCCCTGCTGGCTGGCTGACTACCTGCCAACGGCTTCAATCGCAACCTCGACCTTACCTGTGCCGGAGGTCGATGAACTCTCCGGCATAGCCGATGCCGCCGAACGCGCCCTGACCGGCATTGATGCCCTCGAACTCTTGCTGCACGCCAGCTGGGATAGCGAAGCGGTCAGCGGTCTGCTGTTCGTCATTGCACAGGATGCCGACGAAGGCCAGCTGCCGGTTCTGGCCGAAGCCTGCTTTGCGTTGGCGGAAAAAATGGCCCTGATTGCAGATGCAGTTTGCCAGCCGCTTTTTACCGAACACGCCACCCTGGCCTTGCTCGACGCTTACAGCGGTGCGCAAGAAAGCGTGACGCTGCTGTTGAATTTACTTAATGCAGCACAAGAACTGCCATCTCTGTCCGACTCGACACCGGAAACCGAAGACGCTTTCGCGGCAGACGATACGAGCGACATCTCAGAGGCGCGCCAGCAGGTTGGTCGCGACATGATGGCGGTGCTCGATGAAGAACTTGAAGTCGTTGCCAGCGAGATCGAACAAACCCTCAGCGTACTGGCAACACTGGAACACAGTCCGGACGGTGCAGCCAGACGCGCTGATGAACAAGCCGCACTGGGTGAATTTTTTCAACGCTTAGCCGGTGCCTGTGATGCCATCGGTCTGGTGGTGCTGTCTGAATGGGTATACACCTATGCGGCGCTGATGCTGTCCGCCATGGAAGGTACTCAGCCGGATGCCGGACAGCGTCAGGCGATGCAAAACATGGTGCCGACCATGCACAGCTATTGTCTGGCACCGGATGATCAGGAAGCGGCCATGGCACTGGCAGAACTGCTGACCCTGCCCTGCTGGAGTGATCCGTGGGCAGCCACTGAAGCTCACCACCTGGCCATGCGACTGTGTGCGGTCGACATCGTTGAAGTCACCGCCGGTGCGGTCATGGAACGCGCCACTACCGCCACTGCGGAAGATGTATCGCTGGACATCCCTGCCGACATCAACCCAGAATTGCTCGAAGGACTGATACAGGAATTACCGGTTCAGACTTCTGCTTTTTCACAGGCGATCCTGCATGTCGCCACCGGCAATGGTACACTCAATGATCTCGACATTGCCAAACGCGCAGCCCATACCCTCAAGGGTGCCGCCAATACGGTAGGCATTCCCGGCATTGCCAATCTGACCCACCACCTCGAAGACGTGCTGATCGTGCTGCACAAAGCCGAACGCATGCCGGGTCGTGCCGCGGCACAAATTCTGATTGAGGCAGGCGACTGCCTCGAAGCCATGAGCGAAGCCGTCCAGGGAATCATGCCCGCGCCTGCTGACCGGATGAAGGTATTGCAACGGGTGCTGGATCTGGCCAATCAGATCGATGCGTATGGCATTCCGGACGATGACCTGCCGATCGCCACCAGCAGCGCGAACGACACTGTCAGCCTGCCTGATGACGTGGCTGTGGCCACACCAATAACGACGGTTCCGGACACGAGCGCCAGCATCCGGGTTCCGGCTGGACTCATTGATGACCTCTTGCGTCTGGTAAATGAATCGATTATTTCTGCCGCACAGCTGCGTGAACAGCTGGCCCAGTCACGCGCCACTACCGGCCGCATGCGCGCCCAGAATGCCATCTTCGGGCATCTCGTCGGTGAACTTGAACACATGGTTGATATACGCGGTCTTGGCATGGGCAGTCAGCAGCCATCAGTGCAAAGCGCGGACAGCGACTTCGATGAACTCGAATTTGAAGAATTCAACGAACTGCAAACCCTGTCGCGTCAATTAACCGAAGCCGCCCTTGATGCCCGCACTATCGGTCAGGATGGTGAAGTCCAGCTGGAACATTTCAGTGAACTGGTGGAATTACATCATCGTCTGCAGGTGCAGTCACAGGATCTGGTGATGCGTACGCGCATGGTACCGGTGGCAACGATCGAGCCGCGTCTGCAGCGTTCGGCGCGCCAGACTTCGCGTCTGCTGGACAAAGAAGTCGGACTCGACATTGAAGGCGCCAATACACTCATGGACAGCCATGTGTTGCAGGCACTGGTCGATCCGCTCATGCACATCATCCGCAACGCCATCGATCATGGTTTGGAAATGCCGACAGAACGCGAAGCACTCGGCAAACCGCGTGTCGGACAGTTAACACTGTCCTTTAACCGGGAAGGCAATTCCATCGTGGTACGCTGCCGCGATGATGGTCAAGGTCTCGATCAGGTCGCCATCCGCCATAAAGCCGAACTCATCGGCATGATCACTCCGGAACAGGAATTGAGTGCCGAAGAAGTCATGCGTCTGATCTTGCGTCACGGCTTTTCGACCCGCGATGAAGCAAGTCAGATTTCTGGCCGTGGCATCGGCATGGATGCGGTACTGGCGGCAATTCACGACCTCAAGGGAACACTGTTTCTGAACAACGAACCCGGACACGGCCTGATGGTGGAATTGCGCCTGCCGGTGTCCCTCGTAGCCAGCCATGCACTGCTGGTGGCCAGCGGCAGTCAGGTCTATGCACTCTCAACCGGCGGCATACACGATTTGCTGTATCTGGATGCCGCTGATGTATCAGTCACACAGGATGGACTCATGCTGGCACGCGTCAACGACAGAATGCTGCCACTGGTGGACTTTGAAGAATTACTGTGTGTGCCAAAACAGAAAAACGATGACCGGAATGGTTTTCCGGTGGTGATCGTGCAGCTCGATACCGGTGCCCTGGAAGCAGTCCGACTGCAGGCCGTGCACGATTCACGCGACATTGTGGTCAAAGACCTCGGTGTGTATGTACCGCGTATGTCGGGTTTGCTGGGTGCGACCATTCTGGGTGACGGTAACGTCGCACCGGTGATTGATTTGCGCGATCTTGCCACCATGGCGGGCAGCGACGGCTTGCAGCAATGGCAGCGCGCCCATCCGCAACAGGAAATGTTCGCCGCCGAACAACGCAAGAGCGCATTGGTGGTCGACGATTCACTGTCTGCGCGCCGACATACTGCACAGTTCATGCGCGACGCCGGCTTTGAAGTGCACGAAGCCAGTGACGGACTCGATGCCGTGACCATGATGGAACGTTGGGTTCCGGACATCATCCTGACCGATATGGAAATGCCACGCATGAATGGACTCGAACTGGCGTCCTACATACGTTCCCAGACCCGGTTAGCAGGCATACCGATCATCATGATTTCTTCGCGTTCCACCGATAAACATCGTCGTCAGGCCAGCCACGCCGGTGTGACCGCCTACCATGTCAAACCGTTCAGTGAAGACCTGTTGATCGAAAACGTGATCAACCTGACGCAGGCGCAGGTTCTGATTGAAAATGGTGGAGTGGTGGTGTAGTTGTGCAGGATGTCACGCGCAGCGAAATACACCGTGCTTCTCTACCCATTAATACAACCGCAGAATTTGCGAAGCAATGCTGCTAAAAGCGGCACAAACACCATTCATATCCGTGGCATGCAGATACATCCCCGTCGGTTGGGCGGCATTATAGGTGTCGGAGGTGGCTGAATTGGCCAGACGCGTGAGTATGTTGGCGCCATATTCGATCGCACCATAGCCACAAAAAGTGACTTCATTAGAATTGAGTGCATCGCCGACCCCGACCGTGTAAATCATAATATTTTCGCCCCGGGCACGATCAGCCACATTCTCAATCATGTTGCGTGCTGCCTTGTTGACGTTACAGCGGGTGTTGAGCAGATTGGTATCGGACGCACTCACCGTATCGAGCGGACGCTTGCCATTTAACGGCACCGCCGGAGTCCCCAGACCCAACTTGGGTAAGGTCTGAATATATCCTGCCGTGCCAGTCGTGGTGGTATCAAAGGTACGCAGCAACTGGTCTCTGAGGTCGTTGCGATACAGATTGTTGGCCCGGGTTGTGGCCGGCCCGGCAGTTTCGGAATACAGGTCACCCGCCACTGGCAAGCCCTTGCTGGGAGTGAAGGTGGCGGAGACGTCGTTCGGCGCGCCATCGCTGAACATAACAATGACACGCAGGCTAGAACGCAAACTTCCCGCCGGAATGGCATCAATATCTTCCAGCGCTCTGCGCATTCCTTCCGCCTGCGCGGTACTGCCACTGGCGGCCGGTAGGTTATTGATGGCATTAATAACCGTCGTTTTAGTAAACCCACGGGTCGCGTCCTTATTAATCGGTACATTGAGTTCGGCACCGGAAGCAAAACTGACGAAACCCAGCCGGTCGCCGCCCGGGCCGGCGGTAAACTTATTAACGAAACACGTGGTCGCTGCTGTCTTGAGGGTAGGCAATGCACTGGAAGGATTACCAAGCGATCCTGAGGTATCCAGCACCAGCATCACATCCACATCACGCTTGACGGTTTTGCCAACCGCCCCCACCACCACCGGACTGGTAATCCCCAGTACCTGAAGAAACGTCACCGGCATAGCCGCCGTGCCTGTTACCTTAATGGTCCATTCGCCGAAGTTTGGAGTATTGGGCGTTGCCTCAATAATTGGCGGATTAAGGATCGCACCGAGGTAATCATTCGGGAAGTTGGCATTGTAAAACTTTAAGGCCGCCGCACTCGCGGCCGTTCCACGTTCAGAATCAGACGCGCCCTGCGACAGCGCCATGGCACCGGCAATCGCTGCCGCATCGACAGCCGAACTCAGTTTTGCCTTGACCCCGTAGCCGCGCCCCGAATCGATGGCCAGACCAACCATACCAATCAAGGCAACCAGAGAAACGGCAACCACAACTACAACCTGACCCTGGCAACGGTTAAGCAGTTTAGTAACGAAAATCGACTTCATGATTCTGCTCCGCATCTGTGATGAGTAGTTATTCACCCTGGTTCATAGCATCGTCGCGGAATACAGCGTGATGGGCTGCGTCATGACATATCCCGCTATCGGGGTAAAGTAGTAAATCGATTCAGCCACATGCACCAGGTCACCTGCCGCCAACGGCACCGACAGGGTAATAATCGGTGCCGGTGAGGTTGGCACGTTGCAGGCACCGCCTGCTCCCCAACTGCCACAATTAAACACGTGACTTCCCAGCCCGACGTTTCCGGTGGTGTACCGGTATTGACTCTGCACATTGGCACGTCCATCAGCGCGGCCTGTGACGGTGGTGATGTAAATCATGCCATTCGGAGTCATCTCCATAGGCTGCCCCGTTTGCCCCAGTGCGGTGATAATATCGGTTTGAGTGGCACTGGTGCGTGCAGCAGAATTGGCAGCTTCGCGACTCATTCCTACCAGAATATTATTGAACTGCAAGGCACGGCCAAAATCGACCACACCAAGCACCAGGATCAACAAGATTGGCATCAGCAACGCCAGCTCGATCGTGCTCGTGCCCCTGCAATGAAAGTGCTGATTTCGGCGCATGCTACTCATGTTGGCGGCCCCTCGTTAAGCATCGTGGCACTGACATCAAACGTGTATGCCCCGCCAGTGAAAAATTGCTGGATCCACGGCGTGAACGGCACGAGTGAGCAATGTACCGTGATGACCATGGTATGCCCGTCCTGACAGACGTTGGAAAACGTCGGGGTGGCATTCACCGTAGTCCACAGTCCCATCGACTGATCGGTCATTTTATCGATCACCGTTTGTTTGCAATCTGGTGCGGGCGAGATCGTCTGACCGGTGATAGCCAGACGGGCACCCTCACGAACCGCATGTTGCATGGTCAGATTGGCCCAGAACAGATAGCCGAAATCCAGAATCGAGACCAGCGCAGTAAAAAATACGATCGCTACCAGCGCAAACTCGACAATCGCGGCTCCGATTTGTTGGCGTTTCATATCAATGCCCTGCCATCGTAGGCAACAATACCCGATAAATATTGATCACCGCTGGTCCTAAGAGCACCAGCATCATGGAAGGAAAAATGCAAAAGATTAACGGAAACAGCAGTTTGGTCGGAATTTTTGCACCTGCTTCCTCGGCCCGTTGTCGACGTTTAGAACGCAACGTATCGGAATGCACACGCAGCGAATCAGCAATGCTGGTACCGAAACGATCAGCCTGAATCAGCATCGCGGCGAGCGCATCAATTTCTTCGACTCCAGTACGCAATGCCAGATTGCGCAACGCTCTTTCGCGCGAACTGCCAGCGCGCAATTCCAGCGTCACCAGATGCAACTCTTCAGCCAGTATTTTGCTTTGAAGCTCGATTTCATCCCCGACTCTGGCCAGAGCGGCATCCAGACCTAGCCCGGCTTCGACACACACTGTCATCAAATCAATGGCATCAGGAAAGCTCTCAAACACTTCCCGCTGACGATTAATCACCAGCCGTTCAAGAATAATATTGGGAATAAAGTAACCCAGGCCGGCGAGTATGATCAAGGCAGGCAACATCAGTTGTCCGCCGACCAGAGTGCCCGGGGAGACAGGCAGCAGCAACAGCAACAACCCTGGCAAAGCAAACGTCAGCACGGTTTTGGCGGCGAAAAACAGCAACGGTGCGCGCGAACTGCGATAGCCAGCGTTCATGAAACGACGCCGCAGTAACGAATCCTCCCAGCCTTCGGTCGGCAGCGACAACTTAGACAGTGGATGGCTCAGGCGAGTCATGGTCTGCACCCAGGCTGAAGGAATGCCTTCGGTGTCTGGCTTGACACCTCCTGAACCGGTTTCACGCTCCAGACGGCCACGCAAAACGTTCGGAACCAATTGCACACAAACCATCATGGCAGAGGCAAACACTGCCACGAAGACAACCAGAAAAAACAGCTGCAGGGTATCCATAATCATCCTCTCCGTTTCCACCTATCCTACTCAAACATGAATTTTGATCAGTCGACGCATCCAGAGTATGCCAAAAACCATCATGCCAGCGACAATCCAGAGCATCTTGATGCCAACCGGATCCAACCAAATCACCTTGAGGAACGTGGGATTCACCAGACTTAACACCCCTGCCAAACCAAACGGCAGCAGTGTCAGAATGATCGCGGAAAGTTTACCTTCTGCGCTCAAGACCCGGATGGCGCCAAACATTTTCAGACGGGCCCGGATTAAGCCGGCGATATTGCTCAGCAACTCGGCCAGATTACCGCCGGTTTCGCGCTGGATCAGCACGGCGACCACAAAATAATGTACGTCGGCACTCGGCAGCCGGGAAGCCAGATTCAGCAGTGCATTTTTCACTGGAATACCAAAATTGATTTCCTCAAAGGCTGCCTTGAATTCACCCGCTATCGGTTGCGGCATTTCTTCTCCGATCATCTGCAACGCACTCGGAAAAGAATGACCGGCACGCATGGCTCGCGCCATCAGATCGAGACCATCAGGCAACTGCCCTTCTATCGTAGTCATTCTCTTGTTTCTGGCCCGCTGTACATATAGCGCTGGCAGCAAGATGCCGATCACGGCTGCAATCAGCTGACCGAGCCACGGCAGACCAAGCACTTCAGCAACCAGCCACGCTCCCGCACCGAACGCAAGCATCAAACCAAGCACTGCCGCCAGATTGGCGTGCACACCGGACTGCAACAAAATACGGTCAAACATGGCTACGTGCGGAATACGCTCGAGCAGACGCGCCACAGCCGGATAATTAGCCAGCAGGCGTTTTTTCGCCAGACTGATCTCGGCGCTATCGCCGCTACCGGCAAAAGTCTTGAGACGATGGGAGATACGTCGCGCCTCCGGACCCCGGTGCGTATTCCAGAACAGATAGCTTCCTTCAATAAAAAGCACCGTAGCGAAGAAGCCGACGATTGCAAACCAGTAAGAGATGGTATTCATAGCAGCGTGTTATTCATAAATACGGGTTGGGTCGAATAACTCATCACCGACCTCGATGCCACGAACGAGCAGACGTTCAACAAATTTAGGACGAATTCCGGTGGCACGGAATTGACCAAGTACATTACCCTCAGGATCGATGCCGCTCTGGGTGAAAGTAAAAATATCCTGAGTAGACACCATCTCACCTTCCATCCCAGTGATTTCCTGGATGCTCACCACCTTGCGCTTGCCATCGCTCATACGGGCAATCTGCACCAGCACCGTCAAGGCTGAACTGATTTGCTGGCGCACAATTTTGGTCGGCATCGGCAAACCGCCCATACCTATCATGTTTTCCAACCTGATCAGCGCATCACGGGGACTATTCGCATGTACCGTTGTCATCGAACCTTCATGACCGGTATTCATAGCCTGCAGCATATCGAGCACTTCAGGTCCGCGCACTTCGCCCAGAATAATCCGGTCCGGCCGCATACGCAGCGAATTACGTACCAGCGCCCGTTGGGTCACCTCCCCTTTACCCTCGATATTCGATGGCCTGGTTTCAAGTCGGACGACATGCGGCTGTTGCAGTTGCAACTCGGCGGCATCTTCAATCGTAACGATACGTTCGTCATGCGAAATATAGGCCGAGAGCGCATTGAGTAAGGTCGTCTTACCGCTGCCAGTACCGCCGGAAATCAACATATTGACCTTGGCATGCACCAAGCCAGAAAGCACGGTCGCCATGGCCGGTGTCAGACTTTTATTGGCGATCAGATCACTCATTTTTAATGGCACCACCGCAAACCGCCGGATCGACAACACCGGACCATCGATGGCCAGCGGAGGAATAATGGCATTGACACGCGAACCATCCGGCAAACGTGCATCGACCATCGGGCTCGATTCATCGATGCGCCGACCAATGCCAGAAACAATCTTGTCGATAATTTTCAGCACATGCGCATCATTTTCGAAGCGCACATTAGTCGCTTCAAGTTTGCCATGCCGCTCCACATACACACTGCGACTGGAGTTGACCAGAATATCTGATATGCTCGGATCGGCCAGCAGCGGCTCCAGCGGCCCCAATCCCAACACCTCCTGCTGAATATCACTGACCAGACTGGCACGCTCGGCCTGATTAATCGCCAGTGATTCTTCGTTGAGTAAACGTTCGACCAAACTTTTCAATTCTTCGCGCAACCGTTCTGGCGCCATGGTTTCCATCACAGCCAGATCGACGCGATCGAGCAGGCGTAAATGAATGCGCGATTTGAGGGTCTGATAACCCTCATTGGCAGTAAAGCCGCCAGTAATAGGGATAACCGGCGCCGTGCTGGTATCACGTTCGATATCGTTAAGTCTGGTACGCAGTGACATGATAGTTTCCTTGTTTTTTTCCCAGTGATCTTCTTACACCATTCCAAACAACTGCCCCAGCCAACCGCTGCGGCGCGCCGCTGTTGCCGGAAAAAGCTGGCGGGCAAGCAGACGCAGACTCATTGAGACCGTATTTTTCTTGTCGAGCATGACTATCGGAACACCCTGATTGACCGAAGCGGAGACAGCCTTAAAACTGTTCGCCACGGCCAACATAACTTTAAGCCCAAGCGTGCGTTCGACGTCGGCAAGACCAATATCGTCGTTATGTTCGAGCCGGTTGACGATCACGCCTAATTTGTCGTCGCTATAGCCGAGTGATTTTAATGCCCCGATGAGGCGCTTGGCATCGCGAATAAACGGCAGCGTCAATTGCAACACGGGAAAAATGCGATCCGCCAGATCAAGAGCGCGCAGCACCACCGGGCCAAGGTCACGGCTGACATCGAGAATCACAAAATCATATTCGGCCGCGGCGAGCTTAATAATCGCTTCCACCTGTTCAGGCCGGATAGCCACCGCGCGCTCAATACTGTCCGGCGCCGCAAGAATACTGAAGTTATGCACCACATGAATCATGCTGGCATCGAGCAACGACGCATCGAGACGCGTCATATCACCGCACACATCGGCCAGATTCATCTGTGGCAACTGATCAGAGACAAACAGCGAGGCATCGCCAAAATTCAAATTCAAATCCAGCAACACCACCCGCTGTTTTTCTTCGGTTGCCAGAAGATAGGCAAAATTGGCCGCCAGAAAAGTCGCCCCGCTGCCGCCCTTGCAGGGAATGAACGCCATAATCTTTCCCGGCTGTACCTGCGGCGATGCCTCTCCCAGAGTAGATGCTATCCGGCCCAGCGACGCGTCCAGTGCCGCCGCATCCGGTGGGGATGGCAACACATCACGCACGCCGGCACGCATCGCTGCCATGAGCAACTCCGACGAAGGCGCGCTACACACCAACACACAAGCCACGCCGGGATGACAGGCCATGGCGGTTTCGAGCCCGCCAAGTTGCGCAGCAACGTCTATAAGACCGTCGATGATCAACAAATCCGGCTTGGTTTGATCCATCGCCACACTGAGATCATTCATCCCGCCCAGATACAGTGCGACACTTCTGCCTGCCGGAACTTTCAGGAGCATCTGTTCGATGATCTCCATGCGGGGCTGGTCGCTTGAGATAATGGTAATTTTCATGTCACTATGTCCAAATTGGACCAAAAAGTAGCCTCATTCAAGGCGAAGAACCCGCAGCGCCAACGCCAATGGCGAATACATTCACCGCTGGCGGTGGCGTCTGGAAGGACTTGAGATAGCGCTCCACCACCGCATGAGCTGCAGCGGCTTCAAACGCTGCCGGTGGTGGAGCGCGCAGTCCAGCTTGCGGGTCTAGCGACTGAAGCACACACCCCTGAGTCAGAGCCTGACCGTAGTGTGCATCCAGATTGGGCGTCGGTGCGACGCAACCGGCCAAGGTGGCCATGGCCACACCGGATATGACGAAGACAGTGATTCTCATAATGCTTCTCCTCGACTTCATTTCGTTTCGATTCCGCCGGCCGCAGTAGCCGGATTCGGTGTGGCAATCTGTGCATTCGATGGTTTGACCTTATCAGCTGCTACCGCATCCCCTTCCATCTTGCCGTGCAAGAACAGGTCGGAGCGCGACGGTTCGACGAAGTGATCGGTCGGCAACACGTAATCAGGTGGCAGAGCCTTAGCAATGTGCGGCGTGATCAGGAACACCAATTCGGATTTATCGGACTGGAATTCAGAACTGCGGAACAGCGCACCGATGATAGGCAATTCACCCAGAATCGGGAAAGCATTGATATTTTGGGTAACATTATTCTTGATCAGTCCACCGATAATGAAGCTCTGACCGTCATATAACTGTACCGTGGTCGTGGCCCGACGGGTGGTAATGAGCGGCAATATCGAGGTAGTTCCGGTTGAAGAAGCCGTCACCGAGACACCTTGAGAAGCCAATTCTGACACCTCGGGTGATACCCGCAAATTGATGCGCCCATGATCGAGTACGGTAGGAGTAAAACGCAAACCAACACCGAAATCTTCTTCCTGCAAAGTGATGGTTGATGAACCATTCGAGTTCTGCACAATAGGAATGAAAATCTTGCCACCGGAAAGAAAGCTACCTTCATGCCCACTCAGGGCCACTACGGTCGGTTCGGCCAGAATTTTCACCAGGCCATTATTGTGCTTGGCGTCGATGCCCAAATTGGTGACACCTTTACCGGGCACCGTGCCGTAATTGGTGGTATACACCGGACGGTTATTGGCATCGTAGGTCACGGTGACGTTACCACCCGTACCCACAGCGCTCGGGACAGTACCGCCCACCACCGCACCGACCGAACTCAGCGGCACCCCCCCAGGGCCAGTACCGCTAATCTGTCCGATGGCGGCCGACGCACCACCGAAAATCCCGGACAGGAAGCGCAGCGAAGAACCATTGGCAGAAACAAAGGCGCGGGAAAAATCCACCCCTAAACTATCGAGCAACGTTTTCGATACCTCGGCGACCTTCACCTCCAGCATCACTTGTTGCGGCGCGGCGACAGTCAGCATGTTAACAATACCAGGCACCTTGGCCGCACCTGTATTCACATCGGTGGCGGCAGTACCTGCCAGCGTGAGCGCCGGAGCACCGGCAACACCAACATTATGCGGTTTGATGGTATGCAGATAAGCCTGCGCCAGCGTGACCACCGCATCCGCCCCGACAGAATCGGACACACTGCCGGAGAGCACCAGCATATCGCCGGCAGCACTGATTTGTACATCTTTCTCATCTGGAAACAACTGAGCGAATTTTTCCTTAAAGGCACTGGTGTCGATCGCGACCACCACATCCATCAAGGTGCAATTCCCATTTTTATCCTGCAACACCATGTTGGTGGTACCGGTGGCCATACCCAACAGATACAGCACATTGTCGCTGAGCATGCGCGCCTGGACAATATCATCATTACCGAGCGTGCGACGCACAATCGCTACAGGCAATTTGATTATCGACGACTTACCGATAGTCACATAGACTGGCGCAGGGGCAGCGACGGCATTGGAGCAGGCTGGTACGGCCGTATGCCCGGCATTCGTATCCAGCGCAGCAGCACTGCCGGATGACAACATAAGAGTGATGCAGACGGCGATCATGGCCGGGTGCAGAAGTCGGCCGCAAGGCACATGAGTGCCGGAGTGCTTGCCATAGTGGTTGCTCAGGTTCATTTGTTATTCTCCCTAAATCAAGGTTCATGCGCTTAAAAGCATTCACGGGTCCGTTGAACACCGCTGATCACATCGACGCAATTCTGCGGCGCAACTACCGGCGCACGGGGCGCGACCACCTTGGCAGCAACAACCGGTACAACTATCTTGGCTGGATGAAGTTGAAGCAGCGAATCTTTGGTCGCACCAACGGTGACGACGGCAACCGGGTCAATTTGATTACGCAAGACCAGCGACAACGTACCGACACTGCGGGCCAGATCCAATTTTTCCGCTTCCTCCGGTGTAGCTTCAAGCGTCACCGCATTGACCACCTTGGGTTTGGTTTCATCATCACGCCCAGCTTCCTGAGCCACGGCCAGCACCAACATGCGTTCAAGCACAATTTTCGAAATACTGCGCTCCTTCTCGCCCGACTTGATGCCATCGTCCTGGGTATTGACGACCACATCGACAAAATTCCCCGGCAGCGCAAAACCAGCCACGCCAACCACATCATTCACACGCACGGTAATGGCACGCTTGCCGGCGGCAATGACTGCAGACAAACCACCATGAGTACCGAGCGGCGCCAGTTTCGATTCCAGCACCGGTTCGCCGCGCTGAATGCTGGTGCGGATGACGCGTGGTTCGAGTGATTGTGGATCCTTGAGCAAGGCAGCAGGTGTGGCGAACGAGCCATCCGGCATACTTTCTTTTGGCCATTGAACCGCCTGAATGGACTCAGGTGCCAGACGCGAACCCAGATCCATATTGCGCGTGGCAACGACCACGGTGTTGGTTTCGACGTGGGATTTTTGTTCCACCATACGCCAAGCCAAAAATACGGCGGCAATCCCCAACACCACGGAGATTCCGATCATTCCAAAAGCTCTGGCATTTCTCATTGCAATTCTCCAGATGTTGATAAAACTTCTGATGCCGATTCATTGACTGCCACCAAAAACTATCCAACTGCATACGCCTGCGGCGATCGCAATGGCATACGGCAGGTGACCAACGGATTCTGCACCGACTCGTAACGAAGGCATGCGGCCGGAGCCAACATCGAGCATGCCACCAATAAATAAACACTTGAGGTTATCCAGCAATGGCCGCAACTTGCCTGAACAGATACTGACCGCCAACGCCAACAACCCACCTGCAATAAAGCTGCACAACACGACGCCGAACATCTGCTCCGGACCGAGAAAACTACCAACGGCCCCCATCAATTTAACGTCACCTGCCCCTGCGGCGCGCAACAAATACAAAGGCAGTAAAAACGCCATACCCAGTGCCAGACCTTCAAACGAATCCAGCATCCCGGCCCCACCTTCGCTCCAGGTGCGCAACGCCAACCCGCAACCAGCACCGGCAAGTACCAGCACATTGGGGATACGCCGAGTCCGGATGTCGGACACCGATGCCAACAACAGCATCAACGCAAGAACCAATAAATCGACCTGATTCATCATGGTAATCAACCGTCCTCAGACCCGACAGGCAGCGTTGCTCGCTATACAGCGGTTTCGCTGCCTGCCAAAACTGAAGCTGGTTATTTGGTGACCAGTTTTCCGGAAATAAACGTAAACATATCGTTTAATTTTCCTCCCAAAGCAGTTGCACCGACGATGATGGCAAGTCCAACCAGCGAGGCAATCAAGCCATATTCGATGGCAGTGACGCCGTCTTCTTCGCGCAAAAAATCAGCAATTTTTGTATAGGTGGTGCTCATGATAAACTCCTTAAAATTGAACTAAGAAACTTGCAAAATATGTCGCTGTAACTCAACAGATCGGCCAGGCAGCGACAACGTTGGACGATCATTTTTTAAACCTGTGATGCCCCTGTTTAACGTCAGTGCATCGTGACGAAATAGTTGGCAGCGGCGGCATCAATGGCCTCGACTGTCAACCCGGGTTTGACTTTGGCATAGCGCGCACGATCGATGATCTGATCCACCAGATCGCGCGGGTGGCTGCCCACAAATGGCCGCGGCAGTTTGCGATAGTGTTCCTCCACCAAATGGTGGGCTGCTGACTCAACATAATCGATGCCATTGGCTGCGCACACGCGTCGCAAGATTTCCAGAAACTGTGCTTCGCTCTGGTAAGCGATTTCAACTTTATGGCGTATGCGCCGGAGAAAGGCGTCGTCCACCAGATCCCCTGGTTTGAGATTGGTACAAAACACCGTGATCTGATCAAAAGGAATTTCCAGCTTTTTACCGGTATGCAATTCCAGAAAATCCGTGCCGCGTTCCAGCGGTACGATCCAGCGATTTAACAGTTGCTGCGGCGGCACACGCTGGCGGCCAAAATCATCCAGAATAAAGACCCCATTCGCCGCTTTCATATGGGGCGGTGCCTCATAAAATTTGGCATCGCTGTCGTAGTCCAGATCCAGACCGCTGATACCCAGCTCACCGCCAACGAGCACTACCGGACGATGGCAAACCACCCAGCGTGGATCATGCATGACGGCCTCGTCAATATCGAGCGTTTCCTTAGCGTGATCGCGACCATCAATGCTGCGATGAACGGCAGGATCAAACAGGCGGATGACTTGCTGATCCACCTCAACGGCGTAGGGCACAAACACATTACCCTCGAGTGCATTGCCAAGCGCTTCGGCAATCGCCGATTTACCGGTACCAGAGGGACCATAGAGAAAGATAGAGCGACCAGAATTAAAGGCTGGTCCCAGTTGTGCGAGCAACTCGTCGCTAATCACTAACTGTCCGAGTGCCTTGCGGATAACAGCAGCGTCCACGCTTACCTGGCGAACACTCTGATGCGCCACCATTAACTGATAAGCTGCCAAGGGCACCGGTGCAGCACCGGCGTATTGCGAAATCAGCAGCGCATTCTGCGCCCGTTCGATTCCCATGTCAGTGAGCGCAAAAATATAACTCATGCGGCTGTAGCTACCCCCACTTCTGACGGTCACGAGACGATCGGTTTTGGCCAACCCAGCCAGTTCATCCACAACTGCCACAGGCAAACAAAGCTGACGCGACATGTCGTCAAGAGTAAAAGTCTGGCCGTGAAAAAAAGCAATTTTGAGCAACAGGTCGATGAGAAAAGTTTCCGACAACCCACATTGAGCGACATTACGGGGTTTCGGTGGCGTACTTTGAAAAAACCGAATCAGATCATCAGCAGAAATAAAACCTAATTCAACCATGGCCTCACCGAGGCGCTGACCGGTCGCGCGTTGCTGTTCAAGCGCTATCGTTAATTGGTCTGCAGAAATAATGCGTTCGCGGATGAGCAACTGGCCTAAGGTATTGTTCATCATGGTGCTCCCAAATGATCAACACTGGCTCCGGAAGTGCAACGATTTTTTTCTGACAATGACATGACGATGGAGCTGACTCCGTTCACTGTGCGTAACCATTTCAGATCGGTTTCCATGCAATTCTCAATAGAGGCTATCCACATAAAACTAAGCAAAACAATCTGCAAGGATTGCTTTGAAGCAGTTTAAAAGATGGCCATCATAGTCAAGCGTTGAATATCCAGAAAAGAAAAATGGGCGGCGTGAAACTTGTTACTAGTGACCACCTGATAGAGCTCAGTGTGGTCTCTAAGTACTATCCCATATTGATTTGAAACAAATTGAAACATAAAATAACAGCAAGGTTTTTTATGTTGAAATTGTGTCGATGAATTTTTTTTATCGACAAAAAAACGGCGTGGCGCCGTTATTTTTAATTAGTTTATAGTGTGCAATATATTAAATTTTTGAAAGCAATTTCAAGCTAAATAACCCGCCTCAAAAATTCACATGCAAACGTATTCCGTAGATGGAAACCGGGCCGCGATCCTGATTGTAGGCCGGGTTAGTGATGTGTTGATAATCAAAGGCCAGCGAGGTGCTTGCGACGATATTCAGAGAATAAAATATTTCTATAATTTTTTCTGGAGCGTAATTTAATTGTCCATCACCAATCAATACACCCAGACCACCGGCGGCAAAATAATTCTGTGCTGCCGATGAAATCCGATTCTCCACTAACGCAAATCCGACAATGTCTTCATGCCGGTTCCAGCGATCACCCAGGATCATCATACCGACCGACAGCGATTGATTCACATCGGTAAATTCATACGTCTCTTTATCACTCCGGTTCGCACTGGCGCGGGCAAATACACCCACATCGGAAGCGAGCTCCTGTTCCATGTTCACCACCACACCCGAACGCGAACCATACCGACGCACAGGCTCCACGGCCGGAATGGAATTATTTTGCTGACCGTAGCGCAGCGCATCCTGATAACTGGCCATATTTCCTTGATTCAGCCACGCCAGCAGTTTTATTTTTCCCGGATGACCAGACCACGACGGGCGCATCTCCAGTTCCAGATTACTGGAATTTTCACCAAAATTCACGCGCACAATTTTCCCGTTCGGCTTGGGCGACAACTGAAAAAAACCGCCACGCAAGGTCCAGAAATCCTGAGTCCATTCCAAGGCACCACCCCAGGTATAGCCCCAGGAATCGGCAGCGTAATCATAACTACCGGCATCAATAACAGTCCAGTTCAGAAAATCGGCACGCGGATCATGGGCGTAACTATTGGTGTCAAAAATATCGGTCACTGAAAATTTACCCAGCGTGAAGACCAGATTATTGGCCGCCAGATTTCCGGCTAACTGATTCGGGCCAGCGGCAACAGCATTACTTTGACCGCTTAAATCAACGCTCTGACGCAGAAATACTTTGGGAAAGCGTAAATACGCTGTGTTTGAGCCCACCTTATAGGCCCCGCCATTTGAAAACCCAGCCAGCCCCAGGGTATTTCCAAAACCAAAGCCCTGATCGACTTCTGCCGTCGCCCAGACTTCCGCCCCGTGCCATACCTGCTTGCCCAACATCAGCGTGAGGTCAGTCGTCTCTTCCATCGGACCATGCGGACGCAGGCTTTGCGCACCACTGTAAGGTGCAGAAAAATCACTGCGTTGTTGTGTGATATTAGTCAGCTGCCCGTTAAAGGCCCAATCATGCTGAGCGCCACTCTCCTCGTCAGCATAAGCGACCGGTACAATCGACAGCATGGCAGCCATACCAAGTGCCAGCACTGGCACGGATTTTTTAATTAATGTCATCATTTTTCTACTCAACTTTGTCGGCTGACATTATAAGCGTTGGAAATTACCTTGTCATTACAACGACTTTGATCAGACATACTTTTTATGCTGTGTTCGTTGTCGAACAGTTAAACCGAGGCTAAGGGTTTAGGGTGATGCTCAGTGCCGCTGAAAATAATTTTGGCGGCATGCTGTGAAATTGAAGTTAACTTACCAAGGATCAACCATCATGAATACACTCATCGAAGCCAGTACTCTGCACAAACAGGCAGCAACCGATCATCAGGCGGTGGCTGATACCCATCTCAAAGCTGCCGAATTACATGATTCAAACAAACATGATGATGCAAAAAAAAGCGCCGTAAGCGCAATGGCCTCAAGTACAACCGCACATAAAAGCACCGAAGCTGCGGCTAAAAGCACAGGTAAATAATACCTGCAGATAAAAAAGGGCCAGCATGAGTGCTGGCCCTTTTTTAAGGAAAAATTTGTTGTCCATTATGTGCGATTGCGCACCGATCTAATCTCACTCAAGGCGCACGCTTATCACAATCGAAGACGATTAAAACCAACAAGGAGAGTTCCAAATGAAATATCTCACCATCATTTTTGCTTTTATAGCAGTGCTTGCCATCAGTGCATGTTCTGGACCCCGTGGACCACAGGGTCAGCCTGGCAGCAACGGAGTCAATGGCGCCAATGGCACTTCAACGCCCAGCACCACCGTGGTCGTTCCTGTTCATTAAAAATTTTACGACATTTCAATATCATGAAAATTAAACATATATCGACGTTACTCTTGCTAAGCATTTTGATAGGTCCGGTTTCTGTGCGCGCTGCGGACACGACGACGGATTCTACTGGTGAATATTTGGACGATGCTGGCATTACTGCTAAGGTCAAGATGGCATTTGCGGATGATAAATGGGTCAAAGGGCGCGACATCAGTGTCCGTACCGATCATGGCGTCGTTGATCTGACCGGAACAGTCAACAGCAAAGCTGAATCCGATCGTGCAACGGAACTTGCAACCAAAGTCAGATCCGTCACAGCGGTTCACAATAACTTGAAGATTACGTCGCATTAGTTACTGAGCTGGCAGGCAAATCGCTTCGAGTCCCGCCGAAATCCGCGCAGGCGGAATGGGACTCGCCTACCTTCGGCAGGGTGCAAATACATTTGCACGAAAATTTGCCTGCAGGCAAATCGCTTCGAGTCCCGCCGAAATCCGCGCAGGCGGATTTCTCCACTCCACCAAAACAAAAATGCCCGCTTGCGCGGGCATTTGTGATTTGGCGGAGTGGACGGGACCTACCGTAAACCCTGCTAATTTTGAGCGTTTACACTAGGGGAAATAGCGAAAAACACGATCAAAAAACCGATACCAATTATGCTACCACGAAAACAGTTCACGATATAGCCGCCAGTTTGAAACAGATTCAATTCGAAAATTGAAATTTGTCTTTTCGTTCTTCACCATAGATTTGTTGACGCTCCGTCTACGAATTCGTCTACACGCAACTACTTGTTTTTATTGACCTAAATTCGATTTGTAGACAGTAGACATTGTAGACAGCAGGAACGGAAAGATGAATATAACTGCAACCCCCCTATTGATTTTTGTATACGTTTTTGATAAAATCGTCTACAAACAACCAACATGGAGGCAGTAATGAATACCAAACCTGACAAGATTTCAATAAATGAACCGACGAATTCTCAACAAACCATAGAACCTTTGGAGAAATCCACGAATGCAGTAGTGGGAAACTTACAAAAATCTACTGTCTACGATAAAGAGATTCCAAATTTGATAAATGAATTTGTATTTCAAGCAATTTCAAAAAATGAGAAGCTCTGGCGGTTGACCAAAAAGGGGCCTTCCTATGATCGCTTTTTTGCTAACGCGGTAGTTTCTGCAAAAGATACTGTTCGTGCAGCTCTGGCGGTCCTCCCCCAAGGTAATTGGCCAACATTGGATGAATGCATTCCACCAGGTAGCATCCTGAATGATATTGATGTCATGTTTTACAAGGGGACTAACTTTCCGCGTGAATTGCCATTTTTCAACACTTTGCATTTCATATCGGCTCTTCTGCTTCAAAACGGAACGTTAATAAAATTTCAAGAAAAAACCGAAGCTCTGCCGATTTACCCCGATTTATGGACCGTTGCTCTTGCTGAGTCTGGAAGCGGCAAGACTGCAACACAAAATGTGATTAGTGGAATAATGGGTAACTGCGTAAAAATGTTTCCCGATCCCGGCTCTGCTGCGAAATTTCTTGAATTGCTAGCGGAACACAACGGTGCATTTTGGGCACGTGATGAGTTTGGCGAGTTTCTCAAAAAACTCGGCCATGGTCCTTGGGAGGATGGCAAAGACTATTTACTTCGCACCTACGATCACAGCAATATTGAAAGCACCACAAAAAAAGATGGAAAGACATTTGTTAACGACGCCAAATTGACTGTATTTGGATCAACAGTCCCAGCCAAATTCCGAGAGAAGCTCTCGCTTGATTCACTGACTGACGGCTTTGCCCAACGGCTTACCTACGTTTTCGCACCTCCATCTGGCCGCAAACGGCCACCAGTGCCGACTTTTCCGGGCAAAGCTGCAATCACCGAAAAATGGGCGGATCAACGAAACAAGTTACAACTTCATAGCGTATACCGAGTGGATGAAGTTGCATGGAATGCATATGTCGAAGCCTTCGATATGATCATGGAACGCAGCGGAAGTGAAAGCATCCCTGAAAGTT
The DNA here is from genome assembly GCA_903862415.1 of uncultured Oxalobacteraceae bacterium. Taxonomy (GTDB): domain Bacteria; phylum Pseudomonadota; class Gammaproteobacteria; order Burkholderiales; family Burkholderiaceae_D; genus Solimicrobium. The sequence continues at coordinate 43,166 of CAIOYD010000068.1, forward strand.
TTTCAGGTCGGCTAGTCACACTTGCTTTTAAATATGCAACTATTATGCACGTTCTATTGGGGAAAACCGATGACGTATTACACGCAGACGACATGGTCTATGCTGCTAGAATCGTCGCTCTCAATCTTCGGGATTTGCGTAAACTTCTCGATATGTATGAAGTTACCCAATTTGGCGATCTTGCAAACAAAGCAAAGGAAAAAGTTATAGAAAATGCCAAGAAGAAAATCAAAACTGATGCACGAACAATTCAGCAAGGTGTTCGCGGCATAGATAACGTAGTTCAGGCATGGCAAATGCTTGAATACCTCGCTGACGATCCGGATTGTGCTCCACATCTAGATATGACAATACCAAGATCGCTCAAAGGAAAATATGCTTTTGCTGAGAAAAAATCATAATCGGTATTAGCCGCTGGCCGGGAATTGCCTATAAAGCAATTCCCGATTATTCTAGTTCAACGATAAAACAGGAACGAGAGGATGACTAGCACTCTGCTACCCAGTCCAGCACTTAAAGCAACCGACCTCATGAGAGTCAACATTGATCTCTTGACTCTTGTTGAACTCGACAATCATGCAATTAATGTGCTTTATACCATCTCGGAATTGAATGACTATATCAACAGCCCTACCCGTAAAAGTTTCGACCTACTTAGAGATGCAATCAGGTTAGCAAAAAAACTGAGCATACACATGCTCCACGTTAGAGATTTGGTTCATGCTCAAAGTGCAGCCACTGCTCTGATGCATGCTTCGAATTCGAGAGAATCGAAGTATGCAATAATCAACATTAACTCAACCGCTCTTTGAAATTATGGAGGCAATAACCGCAAATAAAATAGCCCTGCAAGGCATTAATTAGTTTGCGGTGAATGAATCACGGTTTTACTCCCCGCCCTTCTAGGGCGGGGTTGGGGGTGGGTCGAACAACCGAGCTTGCTCGGTGTAGTGAGTAGACCGACCATACGATGGGCGGGCGTGTTTTTTCTGAACTGGCACGGCATAACTGTGATATGAACAAACCTCAAATCACAGGCCACGCCACAACACCCGCTTATGCGGTGTTGAGGGTGGATCGCCGTAAGGCGAAAGCCATGGCAGCAATTGCAGCTGCCACGAGCCATCAGCTTCGAACGAAAGCAACTCCCAATGCTGACCCGGAGGGACAACCTCCGATAACGATGTTTTTGGCCGCTGGGAAAACACCATATCAAGCGACCCAGCACCTGCTGGAAGGAGCGGAACGTAGAAACAGCGAAACTGTTTTATGCCGTGAAATCGTTGTTTCAGCCAGTCCAAGTTATTTCCGGCCGGGGCGTGAAAATCTTGGCGGGGTCTATGATCCTGGGCGTTTAAAGGCATGGGCTTCGGCTACGTTGGCATGGGCCAAACGAAATTGGCCGGATCAGCTTGCATCGATGGTGCTTCATTTGGATGAAGTAACCCCGCACGCACACTTGCTAGTCGTGCCTCGCACTAAAAAGCCAGATGGCGGTTGGAAACTGAACAGTAAAGCCCTGTTTGATAGAGAACGGTTACGTGAACTGCAAACTGGCTATGCTGATGCTTTGGCCCATTTGAACATAAAGCGAGGTAAACCAGGCAGCAAGGCAAAGCATTCAGAGGTTCGGCAATTCTACGGTGCAATTGAGCAGGCAAAAAAAATGCCGCAGCGTGCAATAATTCCAACTGCTCCAAAACCGCCGAAACGTCCCAAGGGAATCGCAGCCGTTGCTGCTGCGATAATTTCCACGATTGGATTTGAGTCGGCCTACCAAAAAGATTTAAAAATTCATGCGACATCTTTAAATGCTTGGCGTGAAACAGTCAAACGATTGCAACAAGAGGAATCGAATGCATGGGAGAAAATGCGTGCAATGGCAGCAGTCGCACCAATAAAGCAGCGAAGTCAACGGGGTGAAGCGTCCTCAATCGATATTGTTGCTCTTCCAAAAGTTCAGCCCAATCCAGTCCGTCCGCGTTTTTCCTGAATGAACTGGTGAGTTTAGTAATTTTCTGGGTATATCAACCTATCAAACACAACCCGATCGTCGCTCCAAGAGCGTTCTATGCAGTCATTTTTTTGTTCTTAATCTAAAACCTTGGAATTGGTGACCTTTTCACCATGTTTGATAGTGTTGTTTTTTTCGCCCTACGGTCGTTCTTATCGCATAAACTGTAAAAGTCGCTTATAATACTGTTACAGTTTATCAACCTAAGGATGCGTATGTCTACCGACCTGAACACTTTTGTCTCTGTCCCCCTTCCAACGTATCTCGTTTCAACTCTGTTGAAGGCTCACCCACACGGGATCAGCGGATTGATCGAGGATGTTATGAACAACTTCTTGGACAACAACAAGGAAGATCTTGAACTGGACGGGCCAACTACTGGCGGCATGCATTGGGAAGCTCTGTTTTTGCCCGAAAAAACTTTAATAAGGACCAAGTATTTCGGTGAGTTCAAGATGGCCACGGTCAAGGACGAATCCATTGTGTGGGATGGGCATGTCTACACCTCGTGTGCACAACTCTCCAACGCCATGAGAGGCAATAAGTCAACCAATGCTTGGCGTGAGCTGCAAATCAAGCGTCCAGCGGACGCTAAGTGGTTGCATGCTCAATCACTCCGCCGTTGAAAGTCAGCGAAACGTGTTGGCAACGACAGTGGCAAAGCCAACAGCCATCAGGAAAAGTGGAGTCCAAAAGACGATCAGAAGGATGATGAAAACAGGCCAAAGAGTGATGGCAAAAAAGGCTAGAAGCATGGACGGAAGCCAACCAAGACCAAAGCCCAACAAAAAACCATACGTGAAGGTGCAGTAGGCCCAGCTGGTGAGAAAAACAAGCCCCGCGATCAACTGCCCTATCTCTTTGTAAAGCTCACCGACTCCTTCAAAGAACTTTCCTATGGCTCTAATGGTCTTTGTGTTTCGTTCCTTAGCCTCTGCATTGGCCTCCTCGAGTCCAGCCTCTAGCCATGCCTGACCGTTCCCACTTTCCATCCTGTCTTGGTCAATCTCTGACCAGATGGAGCGTGTTGATGTGTCGGTGCCTTTTTGCAGGAACACGAACCCACGCCCGACTTCGTCTTCTTCTGTGAATGCGTGCCACTTGTCATCCATCATTCAAATCCGATCAAGGCGAGCATCTTTTCTTGGCTAGGTAACACCTTGGCCGCAAGTTCATGCACATCAAACGCCGTGCCATACACAGCAACGTTCACATGATCAACCTCGTGTCCCATAAACTGGCAGCGGGCCTCGAATTCCACCTTCTCACGGATGAAAAAGTTATTGAGTGTTTTACGTAGACCGTGAAAGGTCAATTCTTCGTCGCCCATGCCAACGGCTTCCAGATGCTCGTTGAGTAATTTTCGGATCGGGTCAGATGCACCTTTGCCGTCCTTGCGTGCAGTGAAGCCGAAGCCGCCAGCGTTCTCCAAAAATGTTTTCAAACGGCGGTGCAGTATTACGGGAATTGGCACATCACGCGTGCCTGCCGCCGTTTTGTCCTTCTTCACGCGAATGTATGGATCACCATCTAAGTTGATACGCAGATCAGTAGACTTCAATGCTGCCAGAGCTGACACACGAATGCCTGTGATGAGACCGGTCACGGTGATAAGGTAGAACGCTGGATCGGCAGTTGCCAATTGGCGAAATGCCTCGCAGTCAAACATTTGCTTAATGTCTTCGAGCTTGAAAAAATTCAGTCCGCCCGAATTTTTCTGCTTCCGGGTGAGCAGGTTTCGTTCCGCTGCCGGATTTTCGCCAATATAATATTTGTGTTTGATGGCGAAGTTGAAAAGTGCCCGAAGCGTGCCAATCTTTTTATCAATGGTTCGTTCAGAATTGCCTCGTTCGCTGAGCCATTCCATGTATGCGGTAATCTTCTCGCCGTCGATCTCATCAAGAGCAGGCTTTTCAGACCATTCATCAAACTGTTTGACCGTTGCGTCATAGTCAGTCATGGTCCCTTCTGAGAGGCTTTTCTTCAAGCTCTTAAACTTCCCCAACACATCCGAGAGGGTGAACCCGATTTCATGCAATTTGATTCCTTTGGACGATCCAGAAACGGTATTCTTGGATGATCCAGTTTTCGGAAAGCCACCTTGAATTATGCCAATTCGGTCGATGGCTTCCATCATGTTTCGATGATCCTCGGGCGTGCCATTGGTTTCCATCTCTCCCGTTTGCGGGTTTAGCTTGTATTTCCTCACGTCTGCCAGATTGATATTGAAGTCTAACAGGTTCGGATTATCGCCCTTAGTCGCCATCTGCACCACCATAAGTAGTTTTAACGCACGTATCTTAGCAATTTGGGGATCAGTTGTGTGAAGAGATCGCTTAATCTGGCGACCGCGAATACGGAAGTGCAGCACAAAAGTGCGGCCACGGAGATATATGGGTAATGTTAGGGACATAGTTAGCTACCAAAAGTGCTACCACCCTAAAACGCACGATCAAAACCCGATGAAAAAAGCCGATACAAATCATAGACTTGTATCGGCTTTTTAAATTTGGCGGAGTGGACGGGACTCGAACCCGCGACCCCCGGCGTGACAGGCCGGTATTCTAACCAACTGAACTACCACTCCTGTGTTGGGTGTGCGCTCTTCGTTTGACTGGTGGGTGCTGAGAGGCTCGAACTCCCGACCTACGCCTTGTAAGGGCGCCGCTCTACCAACTGAGCTAAGCACCCAATCAAATTGCCAAGCACAACAAGGCGGTTAGTTTACCGCATCTTTCAAACCTTTGCCAGGTTTAAATTTAGGAACTTTGGCAGCTTTAATCGTGATGGCTTCGCCGGTTCTTGGATTGCGACCAATGCGTTTAGCGCGTTTGGCTACCGAGAAAGTACCGAAACCAACCAGAGTTACTGTGCCATTTTTTTTCAAGGTTACTTTTACTGCGCCAATTAAGGCATCTACGGAACGCGTTGCAGCTGCTTTGGAAATATCGGCAGTTTTGGCGATATGTTCAATCAATTCGGTCTTGTTCACTTACATCCCCTTGCAAAAGTTAATTTAGATGTCAATGCGGTCAGCACTGGAAGCCCCTGCATCGCCACGTTTTATTTTCATTTTTTTCATTCGCACTTCCTTCCCCACCTTTCACAGTGGAAAATCAGCAAACGTATTAAACAAGCCCTGCCGCACGGTGTCAAGCGGTTTAAATCAAATTATCTTAGGTTTAAAAAAATATTTCTTTAAAATCGCATATCCGTGGCGAATCAGTATAATTCAGGCTCTGGAACGCTCATTTGGCACCATTTTCCTTATAAAAATATATGAAAACTTCATTTACGCACGCCTCCGCCCCTGTCATTCTGGGTACCCCACTCTCTGCCAACGCCACCAAAGTCATGCTGCTGGGCTCGGGCGAACTGGGTAAAGAAGTCATTATTTCACTCCAGCGTCTGGGGGTCGAAGTGATTGCCGTTGACCGCTACCCGAATGCGCCGGGACATCAGGTTGCACACCGCGCGCACGTCATCGACATGACTGATGGTGTCGCACTGGCCGAATTAATCGCCCGCGAACAACCCGATCTGATTGTGCCGGAAATTGAAGCCATTGCCACCCAGACCCTGGTCGAGCTGGAAAATGCCGGTAAAATCCGCGTTATCCCTACCGCCAGAGCCACCTGGCTGACCATGAATCGCGAAGGCATTCGTCGCCTGGTGGCCGAAGAATTAAACCTGCCAACCTCGCCCTACCAGTTTGCCGACACGCGCGAAGAAATGCGCGCCGCCTGCACCACTATCGGCTATCCCTGCATCGTCAAACCCGTCATGTCGTCTTCCGGCAAAGGTCAGTCGCGCGTCAACAGTGCCGCTGAAGTCGATGCTGCCTGGGATTACGCCGCTTCCGGTGGCCGGGTACAAAATGGCCGCGTCATAGTGGAAGGCTTTATCGATTTTGAATACGAAATCACCCTGCTCACCGTACGCGCCATCGGCAGCAACGGCCAGACCGAAACCCATTTCTGCGCCCCCATCGGTCATGTGCAAGTCCATGGCGACTATGTTGAATCCTGGCAGCCACAGATCATGCATCCCGACGCACTCAAAAACGCCCAGCTGATCGCGCAAAAAGTGACCGACAACCTTGGTGGACTGGGCCTCTTCGGGGTCGAATTATTCGTCAACAACGACATGGTGTGGTTCTCTGAAGTCAGCCCGCGCCCGCATGACACCGGCATGGTCACGATGGCCTCGCAGGTACAAAACGAATTTGAACTGCATGCCAAAGCCATACTCGGCCTGCCGGTCGACACCAGCCTGCGCTGTCCGGCAGCTTCGGCCGTCATCTATGGTCAGCACAATGCCCCGGCGATCGCCTTTGAAGGCCTTGCCGAGGCTCTGGCTGAACCAGGCACCGATATTCGCCTGTTCGGCAAGCCAGAGTCGTTTGAACGCCGCCGCATGGGTGTAGCACTTGCCACGGCAGCCGATACGGATACGGCCCGCGTCAAAGCCAAAGCGGCCGCTGCCAAGGTCAAACCGGTCATTCGTTAGTCTTTGATTAAAATGCTTTTACCGTGGCCTGAAAAACGCCTATAGTTGAGGCCACCCCTACCTTTCCAGACGAATTATGAAATACGATGTAGCAATTATAGGCAGTGGCCTGGCAGGTTTCTCTGTTGCCCTGCATCTGGCCGAAAACCACAAAGTCGCCATTTTTTCCAAGCGCGCCCTGCTCGACGGCTCCAGCAGCTGGGCTCAGGGCGGCATTGCCGCGGTACTTGATTCCAGCGACAGTGTTGAACAACACCTCTCCGACACGCTCATCGCCGGTGCTGGTTTGTGCGATGAAGCCGCCACGCGCCACATTCTGGAAAACGGCCGCAGCGCCATTGAATGGCTCATCAGTCAGGGCGTGCCCTTCACTCCCGATACCGATGCCGAACTGGGTTTTCATCTGACCCGTGAAGGTGGCCACAGCCAGCGCCGCATCATCCATGCCGCTGATGCAACCGGCCAGGCAGTACAAATGACACTGGAACAAAAAATCCGTCAGCATCCCAATATCAGCCTGTTTGAACATCATTACGCCATCGACTTAATCACCAGCGACAAACTCAGCGACACTGCCAGTAACAGCCCGGGCACGCCGCACTGTCTCGGTTTGTACGTGCAAGATGTGCGCACCGGCAAAGTGCACACCGTCAGTGCGCAACATACCGTTCTGGCCACAGGTGGCGCCGGCAAGGTGTACCTGTACACCACCAATCCGGATACCGCCACCGGCGACGGCATTGCCATGGCCTGGCGTGCCGGCTGCCGTATCGCCAATATGGAATTTATTCAGTTTCACCCTACCTGCCTGTATCATCCGTATGCCAAATCGTTTCTGATTTCCGAAGCCGTGCGTGGAGAAGGCGGACTGCTAAAGCTACCAATAGAAGCCGGTGCGGCTGCCGGCAAACGTTTCATGCCCGCGCACGATGAACGCGCCGAACTTGCGCCACGTGATGTAGTCGCGCGCGCGATCGATTTTGAAATGAAAAAGCGCGGCCTCGATCACGTTGATCTGGACATTTCGCATCAACCGCCAGAATTTCTGCAGGAACATTTCCCCACCATTTATGCACGCTGCCTGGAACTCGGCATCGACATCAGCAAACAACCGATACCGGTGGTACCTGCTGCGCACTATACCTGCGGCGGCATCGTCACCGATATGTTCGGGCAGACCGACATTCCTGGTCTGTATGCCGTTGGCGAAACCTCCTACACCGGCCTGCACGGTGCCAATCGGCTGGCCAGCAATTCACTGCTGGAATGCCTGGTGATTGGCAAAGCGGTGGCAGAAAAAATCGACGCTCAGGAAACCATTCTGACCGCCGACCTGCCCCACTGGGATGAAAGCCGCGTCACCAACGCCGATGAAGAAGTCGTGATTGCCCACAACTGGGATGAACTGCGTCGCTTCATGTGGAATTACGTCGGCATCGTCCGCACTACCAAACGTCTCGAACGCGCCCAGCATCGCATCCGTCTGCTCAAAGAAGAAATCGACGAATACTATGCCAACTTCCGCATCACCAATCACTTGCTCGAATTGCGTAATCTGGTCGATGTGGCGTCCCTGATCGTCAACAGCGCGCTGTCACGGCGCGAAAGTCGCGGCCTGCATTTCAGCCGCGATTTCCCTGACACCTTACCCAAAGCCATACCGACCGTACTGGCACCGGAAATTCGCGACAAAATCAAACGTAACCAGCCAGCACGGGTAAAAAAATAATCTCCATGAACAAACCTGAACTTACCCTGCTGGTTTTATATTATTCGCGTCATGGTGCCACTAAAAAACTGGCCGACTTTATCGCCCAGGGCATAGAAAGCGTCCCCGGCTGCCATGCCAGACTGCGCACCGTGGCTCCAGTTTCGACCGTGTGTGAAGCAGTCGAAGCCGATATTCCAGAATCAGGCGCGCCCTATGTCAGCCTGAACGATTTGCGCGACTGTGACGGATTGGCACTAGGTTCACCGACACGCTTCGGCAACATGGCGGCCGCCATGAAATATTTTTGGGATGGCACGGCTGCTGACTGGTTATCCGGCAGCCTCGCTGGCAAACCGGCCTGCGTATTCACCTCCACCGGCAGCCTGCATGGTGGTCAGGAATCCACCCTGCTGACCATGATGCTGCCGCTGCTGCATCATGGCATGCTGCTTCTGGGCTTACCCTACAGTCACCCCGCACTCATGGCCACCGCCAGTGGCGGTTCACCCTATGGCGCGAGTCACTGGGCCGGTGCCGACGGCAGCCGACCGATGACCGAAGACAGCAAACAACTGGCCATCGCTCTTGGCGTCCGCCTGGCCACAACAGCCCGACAACTGCAACAACCATGAACAGCGCACGCAACTCCAAACTCTACGCCCACGGTGCCAGTCTGGCACTGATTGCCATCATTGTGCTGGGCATCAGTCAGGAAATGTGGCTCGCCCCCCTGCGTCCGGGCGGCTCCTGGCTGGTCTTAAAAATCATTCCGTTACTGTTTGCCGTGCGCGGCGTACTGCGACAGGACAACTACACCCTGCAATGGTCCTCGATGTTGATTTTGCTGTATTTTACCGAAGGTATCGTCCGCGCCACCTCGGATACCCTGGCACTGTCGGCGCATCTCGGCTGGTTGCAAGTGGTGCTGTGCTGCAGTTTTTTTTACTGCGCGCTGGGCTATTTACGGCCGATTAAAAAAGCCGCCAAGCTCGCGGCCAAACTGGCACAAGATGCCAGTGCTGCGAAATAACCCGTTACCATGAAGCTGTTTATCGCACAATGCACTGAGTTACTTGGCCACGAACATGTGCTCACCGATCCGCAGCAAATGGCACCCTACCTGCAGGATTACCGCAAAAACTATACCGGCAGCGCCGCCGCCATTCTCAAACCAGCCACAACGGCTCAGGTTGCAGCCATCGTCAACCTGTGCGTGCAGCACCGCATCGCCATCGTCCCTCAGGGCGGCAATACCGGACTGGTTCTGGGCAGCGTGCCGGATCAGTCCGGTCGCTCGGTTGTACTGTCGCTGCAGCGCCTGCAGCAAGTGCGTCAGGTCGACACCATCAACAACACCATCACGGTAGAAGCTGGCTGTATTTTGCAGCAGGTACAACAGGCAGCCGACGCTGTCGGGCGTCTGTTTCCACTTTCGCTGGCCTCGGAAGGCAGCTGCACCATCGGCGGCAATTTATCCACCAATGCCGGCGGCACGGCCGTACTCCATTACGGCAATTGCCGCGCTCTGTGTCTGGGGCTGGAAGTGGTCACGCCACAGGGTCAGATCTGGGATGGTTTGCGCGGCTTAAGAAAAGACAATACCGGCTACGACTTACGCGACCTCTACATCGGCGCCGAAGGCACACTGGGTGTGATTACTGCCGCGGTACTGAAATTATTTCCCAAACCGGTCAGCCAAATCACCGCGCTGGCCGCCGTGCCATCGATAGAAGCCGCGGTCGAATTTTTTAATCTGGCACGCAACCACAGCCATGACAGCGCACTGAGCGCCTTTGAACTGATTTCGGACTGCAGCCTGGCATTGGTCCGACGCCACTTCCCGCAACTGACGCAACCAGCACTGCAGCCACAGCCGTATTATGTGTTTCTGGAACTATCGAGCCAGCAAACCGAAGCCGCCACAACACCAACGCTGGAAAATCTGCTGACGCTGGCACTGCAACAAAATTTAGCCAGCGACGCTGTGATCGCGAGCTCGCTGGCGCAATCGCACAATTTGTGGCGATTACGCGAATCTATTTCCGAGGCGCAGGCATTGGAAGGAAAAAATATCAAACACGATATCGCCATCCCGATTTCTAACATGGCGGCCTTCATTCAACGCACCGATGCGTTACTGCAACAACACTTTCCCGGCTGTCGCATGGTGACCTTCGGGCATATCGGCGACGGCAATCTGCATTACAACGTATCGGCCCCGGCACACAGTTCAGCGCCTGAATTTATGTTGCAACAAAACGCCGTCAATCAGGTCGTATACGACAGTGTGCTGCAATTTTCCGGCTCAATTTCCGCGGAACACGGTTTAGGTGCGCTCAAACGCGACACCATTCTGCGCTACAAGTCTCCGGTAGAAATACAGCTGATGCGCCACATCAAAACAGCGCTCGATCCGCTCAATATCATGAATCCGGGAAAGGTGGTTCAGCCTTTGCCGTAAGAAAGGCTGTATGACCTCATTTTCTCTCCTGCTCCTGTCTGCCCTGACCTTAGTGTCAGCCTCTGAGGACACCATCCATCAATGCACCGAGCACGGCCAGCGCAGCTATTCCGATCGCCCCTGTCCGGCAGAAGCTGGCGACACGCCTTTTAAACCCATGGCCGGCGCGGGCAAACCGGCATCCAACGAATTAACCCGCTTAAAAAACCACCAACAACAGCAGCTACAGGAACGTCAAGAACAACGCCAGCAGCGCCACCTGGCCAAAGAACAGCAACAGCAAATCAAGCAGCAACAGCAGCATCTATACAAGTGCCAGCGCCTGCGTTTCAAACACGAACTGGCGCAACAGCAATTAAAAAGAGTGCGTGCCAACCGCCGCAATCGGGTCATTCTGCAGGCAAAGCAGGCGCAGGAACAATACCAACTACACTGCCTCACACCCAAAGAATAAAGCGTACTCAGCACAACTTAAAGCACTTTATCAAAAATAAATTTTACCCTGTCAACCTGCTTGGGTTTAATTGCGAATGTTTTATAACTGCCTATACTTGACTCCAAGTTAAACCAATGAACCTGCGGAACATATTCTCCGGGAAAATCCACGCTGGCGATTTCCACACCATTCAAATTTAACACCAGCGTAGTGCCACCGTTAACATAGTGAGTTTCTAATCTCAATTTTTCGATAAAATATTTCTGCTGTTGATTGCTTACGCCGCGAACGAAAGAAATAATTTTGCGCCCCAACTCCGGACCATTTTCCTGCTGCATACGAACACGGAAGGCCACGAACAAATCAAAGATAGAAAAAATATCGTCCCGCAATTTGAACTCATGTTCATTTCCAGCCACCGGCAGCCAAAATTGCGGTGGCGGCACATAACTGTCCGGCATGGCTTCAGAGTCAATCACTTCACCCGTAAGTGTCAACGTCACCATACTGACGCCATTGTCGAAGGAATCAAATTTCAATCGCAGTGCTGCGATAAAATTCTGGCGCTGATCTGAATCAACCAAATTTAATTTATAGAAAAAATTCTCAATGGCATCGATGCTGCCATCTTTGGGAACCAAATTAACAAATAACTCCCTGCTTTCCGGAAGCTGAACCCAACGCATGAATTGTTCAATGCCACGCCTTCCTGCGTTCTCGCACACAGTGGGCTTATTCCCATCCGCATCATAAAAACAGGGTATTGAATTAAGTAAGGTAATCTGACAACGTGCCCCAATCACACTGCCATCTTCCGACAAGTCTGTAAATGCACAATGAAAAAAACAGGTTTCCTCCAATTCGGCCCCAGCATCGTTATCCGAGTTCGCATCCCATAGTGAAAAAGCCGTAGCCTTAAACCAAACCTGATCTTCAAACTCGTGCTCTATTTGAATTGCTTGATACTTTACCCGCACATTTCCCGGATTATCGTTACGATGGATCCATGCTATTGCCGGGAAAGGGAGTTGCGTGGTGCAACTCAGATAATTTAACAGACAAGCTAATCTGTTTTCCTGAGATAACTTACCAAATTCAATCAACACCTGCTCGTCAGCATAATCGCTGACACTGTCGTCTTCGCGCTCCGAACCAACAGTGGAATCCGGACTTGAATGGGTTTCATCCTCATCAGGACCAGACACTAAAACAATCTTATTCAGTTCCACTGCAGGCGAATCCAACCGATATTGAGCAAGCGCACAATCATATACTTCCTGGGTTACCACAACCGTCAGACGTGGAACGTTAAGAGATGACTCAAACAGAGCAAGCTTTGCAGCATTTATCTGATAACTATCTGGTTCTTCCCTGCTGTTTTGAAAAAAGCGGATTTGCGGAATATATTCTTCATAAAAATGTACGCTGGCAAAAGCAAAATCATTCAATTTCAACGTTACCGTCGTATAACCATCATGATAATTTAAATGAATTTTTAAATTTTGCAAAAAAATTTGCCGCTGCTCCTGATTTATTTGCACGACAAAAGCAAGAATTATTTGCTCAAACTCCACACTGTTTGCGGTATTCAATTTAGGCTTGACATTCTCATTAAAAACCGCCCACACATCTACACAGGTAAAAATATCATCCCGCAATGTAAATTTATGCTCTTCTATGGCTTGCCACAATCCCGGGTGTGGCGCAAAGTTATTGGCACGTATTTTTTTACTGCCGATAATGCCATTGGAAAACGATAATATAATTTTGGCTTTCCCATTCAAAAGCTCAGTTTTAAGATTGAGTTCAGCCATAAAATTTTGGCGCTGATCACTGCGAACAAGACTCAACAGCGCGATAATTTTTTTCTCAACCGTGACGCCGTCGTCAAAGCGCAAATTTTTATCAACCACTGGTTTTTCATCATCAGCAGAATCAACATCGACCGCCAAATTTTCATTTGCCGCCGTATCCTCATCACTTTCCAGGCCATCATCCAACCGTGCTTTACCAATTTTTCCCCCAGCGGCATCCATTAATGCAAAGAGTAATTTTACCTGCCCTTTATGATCAGAAATGCCAAAATAATCGGTAATTTTTTGCGCCAGGCTGCGATTGGCAATGGCTTTTTCCTGACTTTTTGAAGTGATCGCATTCACAACAGATAATCTGGAAACTACGTCATAGTGATTACCTGACTGGGGATTTAATTTAAGAGAATAAGGCATACACGTAACTCCGGCAGCGGTTAATTGCTTATTACGATGAACTATATATTCACCTGATTAAGCATTGAAAAAATTCCAAACTAACACCAGTTCAAAAATTTGTTCACTGTTAATAACCCGTACATATGGAAAATTTATTCTCAAGAAATATTCAGCCGCTTACCAAAAAATGGACGCAGCCGTACCAGCAACAAGGAAAAATTGTTACTACGAAGTCAAGGTGGAAAATATAAAAAGACAGGCTACCAGGACTGGTAAGGATGGCGCTGCAAACTGGCGTTCAGATAACGCTTATCGTGGGTGACTTCCTGCGCCAGCCAGTCTGGCCGGGCAAACGCTTGATCTTCACTGCTGAGTTCGATTTCAGCCACCACCAGTCCGGCATTGTCACCCAGAAAAACATCGAGCTCCCACAACATGCCCGCGTAGGGAATGCGGTAGCGCTGTTTTTCAATCAGCGGCTGGCTGCACAACAACAGTAGTTCCTGTGCATCTTGCAGCGGAATCGAATATTCCCATTCAGAACGGGTAATGCCATGCGAAGCTCCCTTAATCGTCAGCATGGCCTGTGCGCCTTCGACCCGCACGCGGATCACTTTTTCCGGTGTGGCCAACAGGTAGCCCTGACGCATAATTTCTCCCTGCGGCAGGGTTTTCCATGGCTTACCGGAAACCAGAAACTTGCGTTCGATTTCTAGCGCCATAGTGCCTATACAGTCCGGTTGACGTGCTGCCAGATCGGCTGCAACATTGCCTCGCCAAGACGCGCGCTGCGTTCGCCATCCCAGCCAACAATGGCATCCGGCAATTCGGCATTATCCTTGAAGGGTAATTCCAGTGTGAGCGAGACACATTTAAAATGATGCCCCACATATTTGGAGGCCAGCTTTAACAGATCTTCATAATACTTATCGGTCGGGTAGCCATAGCGGGTCTGAAAATCCGGGCTGGCGGTGACGAAATTAGTGACGAAGGCAGTTTGTTCGGCAATCTGACGTTGGCTAAAACCCTCCAGCATTTCACTGCCGGCGACAAACACATATGGCAAACCTTCATCGCCGTGAATATCGAGGAATAAATCACAGCCCGTGGCATGAATCTTGTTTTTAACATGAAATACTTCCGGACTGGTCTCCAGACTCGGTGACATCCATTCACGGTTCAAATTGGCACCCGCCGCATTGGTGCGCAGATTACCGCGCACCGAGCCATCCGGATTCATGTTCGGGACCACATAAAACACTGCTTTTTGCAAAATTTTGCGCGCAATCGGATTGGCAGCATCCAGCAGAGCTTCGAGCATGCCTTCCACCAGCCATTCCGCCATACTCTCACCCGGATGCTGACGGGCAATCACCCAGATTTTTTGCTCGGCACTTTCTTCACCGATGACCAGTAAATTCAAATCCCGTCCATCAACAGTACTGCCCAGGTCTTCCATACGCACTAACGGCGAATAGGCCGCGCGCCCCAGCAAAGACAGGTGCCGCTCCCACGAATAGGGTTCAAAGTAGGCATAATAAACACTGTCTTCGGTCGGCGTATGGTTTATCTTGAGTACACCATCTTCATAGTCGGTATCGACCCGGAACCATTCTTCGCGGTCATAACTGGCCACGGCGCGGTAACCTTCCCAGCCGGACGGATAAGTCGCCTGACCGGCATTTAAAATTTGCAGACAGCATTCCTGGTCCCGCGCGCCCTGAAGGCGGAAATAAAACCACTGCATGAAATCGGCATGGGAATCTTTACGCAAATTCAACTCAATATGCGCCGGATGCGCCGTGCTGAGCACCTCAATAGCACCGGCATCAAATTGGGAACTGATTTTAATTGTCATCGTATGTACTCAGTAAGATCATCAGGAAGCGTATTCTCCCCCGATTAGCGGTGTTTCATCAAGCAATCAAAAAATTTAACTACCTGCAGTAGTATTTTGGTGAAAAATTAACTATAATTTGGCCCTTGGCGGGGCGTAGCGCAGCCTGGTAGCGTACATGCATGGGGTGCATGGGGTCGTGTGTTCGAATCACACCGTCCCGACCA
>CAIOYD010000069.1 GCA_903862415.1 uncultured Oxalobacteraceae bacterium
CCGGCAGATTATGGGCTTCTTTACCGACGTGCCATTTGCCGGCAATATAAGTGCGATAACCGCTATCCTGTAACAGGCTCGACACAGTCACCACACGTTGATTGAGGACGCTTAAATAACCTGGCTTGCCGGCGTGTTCCAGCGGGATGGTTTCGTGCATATTACCCACACCGTTGAGATGATTATCGACTCCGGTGAGCAACATCGAGCGCGATGGAGAACAGGATGCGGTGGCATGAAAATTGGCAAAGCGCACACCCTGCTGCGCCAGCGCATCGATATTCGGGGTGTGAATTTCACTGCCAAAGGCACCGACATCGGTAAAGCCCCAGTCATCGGCGAGCAGAATGACGATGTTTGGTCGCTTAACTGTCGGAGCTGCGGGAGCGGCCTGCGTACTCGCGCCAGCTGAGCATCCCAGCATCAGCAGTAAAGCATAGCGCAGCAATGTCATCCCTGATCCTGTTTAGATTGCATGAGTGGTTTCCAGTGCAACAAACCGAATAACAGCGTCAACAGCATACTCATGGGCAGTCCTCCGGAATAACGCCGCACGTGTTTAAACATGATAATCAGTTCCAGTAAATGCACCCCTAACAAGGCCAGCGCCAGTTTAATCACCAGAGCAGAAAAGGGAAACTGTATCAGTCCGGTTACGGCCACCAGTGCGGTCAGGTAGACTGCCAGTAATAGCGATTTTAATATTGTCATTTTTTTCCTATATGTTGTGCTGTTGATTGGTAATTATGGTGTATTACGCTACGCGTGACACCCTACTTGTTGTAATTGCTGTTCCACTACCCAAAGTCTGTCCTGGCCCCAGACGGCCACATCGCCGACCCGGAACGAGGGTACGCCCCATAGCCCCAGGGCAAACATGGCGGCACGATTGTCTTCGGCAATCTGACGCCACTCTGTCTGCTGCAAAGCGGCCTTGACACCGGGCCAGTCGAGCCCCGCCTGTCGGGCTATGTGTTTCAGACCGGCGTCAGTTCCGGCATCGATGCCCTGTGACCAGACTGCGTCCAGAAAGGCCAGCACCCATTGCTGCTCCCTGCCCTGCTCTTTGGCATAGGGCATGACGGCGAGGCCACGTTCAGTGGGCAAGCCCACCGGATCACAGAGACGTCCAAACGGAATCGCCAGTCGGTGAGCTTCGCGGGCGACGTCGGCAATAATATATAACCTCTTGACCAATGGCACCGGTAAGCCACGCATGACCATGGGCAGCACATAACGCAGCTTGAGTTCAGCACCGGAAATCCGCGCCAGTTCCATCACCCGTGCTGCGGCAATGGCTGAATACGGACTGCGCAATGAAAAGAAAAATTCGATTGCTGGTGGTGACGTGCAAAATGCGCTTGCCCGCTCATGCTGCGGTGGTGGAAACAGCAAACCCTGCACCCCGGGACGAGTGGCCTGCAGATCGTGCAAACGTTGTTCCAGATAATGCAGGCGATCCAGTGACCAATACCATTCACCTTCATAGAACAGCATACCGCCCAGATAATGCCCCAGGCGAGTTCGCAGGCTGTCTGCCTGTGCCATCACCTGCTCTGCCGCAGTCTGACTGGGTAATTCCGGCGTCACAAACTGCTGCAATTGTTGCGGCGAACGCCACAGGGCCTGAGTCACGGCAGCGAGCAAAGCAGGTATGGCATTATCTTCAGGGGCGCCAACTAAAATTCGCCCCGCCAGTGCCAACGCCTGTGCGTCAGGCTGCACAGCACCAAAGTCGAGCCCAAAGTAATCTGCCAGCAGACGGGCATCTTTGAGACTGTAGGCCATCAGTCGGGCGCGTTCGGGTGCTGCGCTGTCGGTCGGTGCACCCACCACATGTAGCTGAAGATCAACATCGTAGCGCGCCAGCAAGGCGGGCAATATCTGCGCCATCAGGGCACTGTAGGGATCATCGAGTTGATGAAAATAATGCAGTTGATGACGGCGCTGTTCGCGCCCACGCAAGCGTTCTGCTTTGACACGTTTGGTCAACAGACGTTTGCGCGACAGAAAATACTCCATCGTGTGCGCCACCAGCAAGCTTTTGAGTGACATGGCGATGCCCGGCTTATTGCAGGGCTTTGATAAAGCGCAACTGCAACGAACGTACCATAATCGAATTTTTGGCATCAAAATTATGATTCAATTGCAGGTTGAAACCGGCATTCTGGCTTGGCAGTTTAAACGAAACAAAAGGTCCGAGACCGTGATTGAGGTAGCGGGAATTGGCCACTGTTCCGCTGGCATTGCTATCGTCCGTCACCTGCTGGGTAATGAAGGCATTGGTACCAATACCCCAGTTGCCCTGCACCTTGACGATACCGAGTTCACCATACACAAAATTACCGGTACGATAGTTGGTGTTCTTGTTGACCGTATTCATCCCAAACGACAAACGACCGGCCACGGTGATGCCGGCATCCCAGACTTCTTCCACATGATTCGGATTGAGGGAATACGTCAACGCCACCCCTGGACGCAGAGTATAGAAGTTACCAAAACCAGGATTCGGTCCTCGGGTGACTTGATAGGCACCGGTCGGCACATACAAGGATGCACCGGCAGCGATTTTCAGACGATCCTGTTCTTTGAGCCACAGCAGGGATAATTCGCTGTCACCAAAGCCGACAACTTCCTTATTTTGATTGCTCATATAGTTGGCACCCGCCGCCTGCACTTTGGTGGTCACTACATTGGCTACGCCATTGACGATAGCCTGTTGCAGCGCCGGAGTATTGACTGGAAAAGCGGGCGTAATCGAGCTCAGTGTCTGCGGAGCGAAATAAAATTCGCGCGTCTGAGAAACCATCGGCAAATTCCAGGCAGCCGCGATATGACCGTCGGCATATTTTTGTTCGCTTAAATAACCGAGCAAAATATTGATTTGTTGCTGTTTCTGATTGAAGTCGATGGGTACACTGGCATAGTTGGCGCTGTAAGTACCGCTGGGCACCAATCCATTAGCCACCACACCTGTGGGCATGGGTATGGTACGTGCCGGGAAGGAAATTTTATTGCCGTTGTTGTCGGCTACTTTGTATATATCGAGCGAGGTCAGATAGGGAGACACAAAAAATCCCGTATTATCAAAACCGGCTGCCATATCGCCACCAAAAAAACCAACCGGAGTCTGACGCAAATTATTATTTTCGGCAGCCTGGGTCGCCACAGACAGGCCTGCCAGTGCGATCAATAGTAATGCGTTAAGGTGTTGTTTACCTGATGGTAGGGTATGCATTTTTATCTCCGGTTTATTGTTATCAACTACGTATTTCGACATCCCTGCGCAACGCATGCAAATAATTTCAATACACATGTGTATTGGCTCTATAATGTCTTGGCTTACATGCTGCTGTCAAGCAATTATTTTGATTCAACTAACGATTAAATACCAAAATAACGTAATGGTTACCGGTAAAATACGAGTATGAAAAAAATAGCCACAAAAAAACCCACCGAAGCCAGCAAACTCACGCGTGAAGACTGGCTGGCCGCGTCCTTTCAGGCGGTAGTTGAAGGTGGCTTTGACAATGCTCGTGTATTAACACTGGCCGCCAGACTGGGCGTGACGCGCGGCAGTTTTTACTGGCACTTTACCGATCATGCCGATCTGATCAGTGCACTGGTGGCACACTGGCGTGAGCAGGAAAGGGGCATCAATGTCAGCATGCGCGCCCAACCCCACCCAGATGCACAACAAGAACTGGAAAACTTACTCGAGACGGCTTTAGCTCACACCGGACGGGAAATGGAAAACGTACGTTTTGAACTGGCACTGCGAGGACTGGGCCGACGCGATCAAGGCATTGCCAACATGCTCATTGAAGTCGATGCTGAACGCCTGGATTTATTCACCCACAAATTTACCCGCCTCACCGGCAACAGCCAGCAGGCCAGCGAGCTGGCGACACTGTTTTATTTAAGCATCGTCGGCAGTTATCAGGCACTCAGCCGCCCGGTGAATCCCCCGCAGATCCGGGAGTATTTGCGGGGAATTATCGGGAAATATTTGATTAAGCAGCAAGTTGCGACGAAAACAATGTAGGGTGTATTAGCCCAACGGGCGTAATACACCATGTGGTGTATTAGCATCCAACGGGCGTAATACACCATGTGGTGTATTAGCATCCAACGGGCGTAATACACCA
>CAIOYD010000070.1 GCA_903862415.1 uncultured Oxalobacteraceae bacterium
AACTTTTAGAAATTTAATTTCGAATTCTAAGCGAAAACGGAGAATTTGGATGATGAAATAGTGATTTTTGTTAATGTTTTTGCGTAAGTCCGACAAAATTTAGTGCTTATAACGAAATCAACTCCACCGTGTAAGTTGATTTTTTCGGTTCCCTCTCGACTGACACATATAATAGCCGCGCCAGCGAAAGGCGCATTATGTACAGGTCATGCCTTGAAAAGCGCACTTTATCGCAAAACCACTACACTCGGTCCTGAGTTTGAATATAGTTCGTTCAGGGAAAACAAAAAGGGGAATTCATCGTGACTAAACTGGAATTTATTGCTGCATTTACATCGGCCTGTGACAACATGCCCAGAGAATTGCTTGATGCGGCGCTTGCGGATTATGAACGCCAGTTCACTGATCAATTGTTGTCAGGACAAAGTGAGCGTGCCATTGTCGATGGTTGGGGTGCGCCGCAAACTGCCGCCCTGAAATTAAAATTGCAAACTTTGAATGGTAATTTGGCGCAACCGTTGAGTGGTGCCAAGGTGCTGCGGGTAGTGATGGCCGGAGCCGGACTGGCGGTACTGGACTTTTTTCTGTTGATACCGGCCAGTTTCGTGGGTTTTTTGTTGACGAGTCTGTTTCTGCTGGGCAGTGGCGCTTATCTGGGAGGAATTTTTGTCACAGTGTCAAGTTTGGTTGGGGTCAATTACATCGAAGTGCCGCAATCTTATTTTCCTGCCGCCATGTTCAGTCATGTCGATATCGGCAGTGTGCGCATTGATCCTGATGTGATCGTGGTGGATACCCCAGTGCTGGCCATGCCACATTCCAGCACCAACATTACTCCGGACATCATTGCTTTTGAAGACGCAGGTCAGCACCAAAAACAAACCCTGCACATTGCCACCAACCTGCATAAAAACGCGGTCTGGAACGGATTGGGGATCACACTGACCGGAATGATGCTGCTGGTATTGGGTTTGTTGGCCGTACGGTTGAGTTTCCGATTGCTCGGTCGCTTTATCGGCTGGCATTTATTCACCCTGAAAAATGCCTGACCGGGTGCATCACTATTTATGGAGTCAATCATGAAATTCATTGCTAAATCTATGTTGGTACTGTTGTTGCTGGGGCTGGCTCTGGGCGGTCTGATGTACAACCTGATTAGTGCTCAGGCTAAACATGGGACAGCGACACTATTGCCACCAGTGGTATTGCAAACTCAGTCCCGTCCACTGACCAATGAAGTCGACAAGGTCGAGATCGATGCACCGATCGATTTATATATTACGCCAGCCAAACAGGCCAGTCTGGTAATCGAAGCGGATTCGCGGCTGTTGAACAAAATCATCGTGGATCAGCAAGGGCGCACTTTACGCATCAGCACCAAAGGCTTATTCATTACCATGAACGATGCGCTGAAAATCACATTGAATCTTCCTGCCATCACGGAACTGAACCAGCGCGGCAGCGGCAATGTTGTCCTCAGCGGTTTTACTGCGCCACAAATGACGGCACTGCTGTCTGGCTCCGGTGATACCCGTTTGCAGGGGCAGTTTAAAAATTTGCTGGTCAAGTTGCAGGGCAGTGGCAATGCAGACATTAATAGCGGTAGCAGCGATAAAGCCGAACTTCAGTGCAGTGGTTCCGGAAACGCAGCCATGCTCGGCAAGGCGGCCGACTTGACGGTGAGTCTGAGCGGTTCCGGCAACGTTGATGCGCAGCGTATGATTGCGCAAAATGCCAGTGCTGGAGTCACTGGCTCGGGAAATGTTAAATTGTATGCCAATCAGTCGGCCAATTTAACCCTCTCAGGTAGTGGTAACATTGATATGTATGGCAACCCGGCCCGGCATACCATTAAAAAAACCGGTTCTGGGGAAATCAGCTGGGATTGAGCTTGAATTATTAGCGCAGCAGGGCTTATTCATGTATGCATGAATAAGCCCTTTTTGTTCTGTTGTAACACTTTCGAGTTAAAAAACGCCAATACAATGCATCAATGGCAATTTAAAGCAACGATTTACATATAAATTCGGCATTTTTAGTGTTTCCTTAAAAAAATATTGTTACTAATAATAAATATCTGTAATAATTCTTGAGTAGAGACGCCACCATGCCAAGTGGGTAGTTTGATAACTAAATTATTTTCAAAAGAAATTATGACGCAAAGAAAATTGCACTTGTTAAGCCTGTCCGTTTTGATTGCGCTGCTGACTTTAAGCCATGTCGCATGGTCACAAGAAAATGCCATGCAGGCCATGGGCAAGGCGAATGCCAAGGTGGCGAAAGCGGCTTCACGTAAAAATCGCTGGGACGGTCCAACCGACGGCCCTAAATTAATTGCCAAAAAAAAGCTGGTATTTATTGGTGGTGACATGGGCGATCCGGCTACCCAAGCAGTGTATAAGGGTGTCAAGGAAGCCTCGACATTGGCTGGCTGGGAATTGCTTATGATCGATTGCCGTGGAGCCTGTTATCAGGGAGCCCCAGTCGTTAATCAGGCCATCGGCATGAAGCCCAACGGAATTATTCTGGCCGGAGTGGACGCTTCTACCCAGCTCAAGGGTTTGGCCAAAGCGCAGGAAAATAAAGTCACAGTGGTCGGCTGGCACTCGATTGTCAAATCGGGCGCGGTTGAGGGCTTATTTGCCAATGTGGGCAACAATCCACGCGAGGCCGCCCAGATTGCCGCATTCTATGCGGTGACCGAAGCCAATTCAAAAATGGGCTTGGTGATTTTTGCTGATTACTCGACCCCGTATCTGGCTGCTAAGTCAACGGCATTGATTGAAATTCTGAAACAGTGTGAAAATTGCCGCCTGCTCAGCGTTGAAGAATTGCCAATTGCAGAAGCTCCAGGAAAAATGCAGCTCGCCGTTGAAGACCTGATGAAAAAGCAAGGTTCCAAATGGACTCATGTGCTGGCTGTGAATGACATGTACTTTGATTTAATGGAAAAACCCGCCATTGCCAGTCTGATTGCTGGCAATAAACTTAAAGGTTTGTCGGCCGGTGACGGTTCTCCGAATGCTTATTTGCGTATTCGCAACAACACCCTGCAGCTCGGCACCGTGCCGGAACCGGCCAATTTGAACGGTTGGCAGCTCGTTGATGAATTAAACCGTTCTTTTTCCGGCGCTGGCGCCAGTGGCTACACCCCCGCGCTGCATTTGGCCACCAGCCAGAATCTGGCTTTTGATGGCGGCTCGAAAAACATGTTTGATCCGGATAATGACTATCGTGAACAATACAAAAAATATTGGGCACCTGGAAATTAACAACAGCAATTTCCGTTCTTAAAAAAAACACAATGCGTTTCGGTGCATTGTGTTTTTTTTCATACGGCCGTAGTAATTGACCGGCACCATACCCATATGGTTATGCTTGAATGCAATTATCTCAGGTCTGTTAGAATTAGGTTATATCCTCTAATTGCTGTTTTTTGAAAAGGTCTTAGTGACTATGTTGTATCCCGAATTATTCAAATCGCTCGAACAAGTCCGCTGGAATATGGAAACCGACATTCCCTGGGATCAGTTCGATGGCAGCAAGCTCACACTTGAGCAGGCCCGGACGATCAAGATGAACGCCATTACCGAATGGTCCGCGTTACCGGCGACAGAAATGTTTTTGCGCGATAACCGTCAGGACAGCGATTTTTGTGCCTTTATGTCGGTGTGGTTTTTTGAAGAACAAAAACACTCGCTGGTATTGATGGAGTATCTGCGTCGTTTCCATCCTGAACTGGTGCCGACCGAAGCGGAACTCGATAATGTGCGGTTTGAATTTGACCCGGCTCCGCCACTGGAAACCCTGATGCTGCATTTTTGCGGTGAAATTCGCTTAAATCACTGGTATCGCTGCGCTTCCGACTGGCATACCGAACCGGTGATCAAGCAAATTTACAAAATGATCAGTCAGGATGAAGCCCGTCATGGCGGTGCTTACCTGCGTTACATGAAAAAAGCCCTGAATCAGCTCGGTGATGTTGCCAGTTCCGCGTTTGCCAAAATCGGCGTCCTGATGGCGTCATCCCGCCGTACTGATAAGCCATTGCACCCTACCAATCTGCATGTCAATCAGTCCTTGTTTCCTAACGATACGATCCAAAGTCGCCTGCCAGATCCTGACTGGCTCGAACGTTGGCTCGATGGGCAGATTAAATTTGATGGCGAATGGGAAAAGAAAGTCGTCGAGCGTATTTTGCACAACCTGTCTTTGCTGTTTAATGAGAAATTTGAGAACGTGCAGGCTCTTAATCGTTATCGCAAAGAAATCTCTGCCCGCATGGTGGTGGCGGTCTGAGGTTGCTACATAACCCTACATTTTATTGTAATTATGTCTTTGCTATATCGCTACTTTCTGGCATAGTTAATACTTTAAAGGTGTCACTGGAATCGACCTGATTTCAGGCCAAGAACTTGTCTGGAGGTGTGTGATGAAACTGCATCAATTAACTCTGGCAGTGGCTGTAGTCAGCGCGCTGCTTGCTTCCTGCGGAGGCTCTGTTGATGCCCGTATTGGCGGTACGCTGTCTGGGTTGGCTGGCAGCACTACGGTCAGCCTGGTCAATAATGGCGGCGATCTGCTCACGCTCAACTCTAACGGGAATTTCAATTTCCGCCAAAAACTCAGTTCCAAATCCAGTTATAACGTCACGGTGTATACCCAACCCAATGGTGAAACCTGCTCGGTGACCAACGGCAGTGGTAATGTCGATTCGCGCGGCAGTGATGTCAGCAATATTACTGTGAGCTGTGTTGCCGGTAGTTCCACCACGACGGCGGTGTCGGCGGCCATTAGTGGCCTCGCGTTCGGTGCCGATCTGGTACTGTTAAATAATGGCGTCGACAATCTGACCGTAACAGGAACCACTGTTACCGCCTCCGGTGGCACTGTGACCAAGCTGTTTTCAACTCCACTGGTGTCAGGTGCAAATTACAGCGTCACGGTCAGCACTCAGCCGGTCGGTCAGGCCTGTGTGGTGACCAACGGAATTGGTCAGATACCGGCCACAGGCAGTGCAGCTCCGGCGATTGTGACCTGTCAGTGAAAAGGTAGAAAATTATCTCCCCACTCGGGGCGTTGTGAGCTAATCCTGTTACTATTACAAGCAAAGCGCGAATAAAATCGCGCTTTGCTTGTTAACTGCTACCGGAGCCCCGCATGTTTGAAGAAAAAATCGCCACCGACGCCACCTTGCAACAACGCATGCGCGACTTACCGAAGCCGGTCGTCCTGACCAATGGGGTGTTTGATATTTTGCATCGCGGCCATGTCACTTATCTGGAGCAGGCGCGCGCACTCGGTGCTTCGCTGGTGGTGGCCGTCAATACCGATGCCTCGGTTAAACGTCTTGGAAAAGGCGATGATCGCCCCATCAATAATTGTGCTGACCGTATGGCTGTGCTGGCAGCACTGGAATCCGTCAGTCTGGTGATTGCCTTTGATGAAGATACCGCCCTCGAAGTAGTGCAGGCGGCAAAGCCGGATATCTATGCCAAGGGCGGCGATTACCAGATGGATGCCATACCTGAAGGTCGGGCGGTGCTGGCCTACGGTGGCAAGGTGGAAGCAATCACGTTTTTACATGACCGATCCACTTCGAAGTTGCTGGCAAAGGTACGCAGCGAATAAAATCAGTGTGAATGCGACGTTACTTCGGCTTCGACATGCACCATAACTTCAATTTTGCCGGCTTTTTCAAATTGTAGCGTCATGGGAAAGTGCTCGCCGGGTTTTAACTGCTGGGTTAAGCCGATCAGCATGACGTGATAACCACCACCTGGCTGCATAGCCAGTTTGCTGCCCGCCTTGAGAACTATCCCATCAACGGCGCGCATTTTCATGATGTCGCCAGCCATTTCCATCGAATGTAGTTCCACTGAATTGGCGATGCTGCTGCTGGCACTGATCAGGCGGTCATCCAGCTTACCTTCATTGGCGATAGTGAGAAATGCGCCACCCGCCGTCTGTTGCGCCACCGTGGCGCGTGCAAACGGATGATCGATGTGCAGCTCTTTTAATTGATATTCATGCGCCAGCGCCGAAGTGGCAATCACAGAGGCACCGAGGAAAACTGTCAGATAGTGTTTAAACATAAAAACTCCTTAAGATAGATTAGGCCCCACCCAGAAAACTATTTTGACGCCAGGCTTCATAGACAACAATAGCTACCGTGTTGGATAAATTCAGACTGCGGTTGTCTGGCTGCATGGGCAGTCGTATGCGTTGTCCGGTGGGAAAGGACTGACGTAGATCGGGATTGAGGCCTTTAGTTTCCGAACCAAACACAAAAACATCGCCCGGTAAAAAACGCGCCTCGGAAAATACCCCGGAACCATGCGTGGTCAGGGCAAACATGCGCGCCGGATCTGGTTGCAGGTGCTTGATAAATGCTTCCCAGTTGGGGTGCACCAGCATACGTGCGTATTCGTGATAATCCAGGCCTGCCCGTTTGAGTTTGCTGTCCTCCAGAGGAAAACCCAGCGGTTCGATCAGGTGCAGTTGCGCGCCTGTATTGGCGCACAATCGGATGATATTGCCGGTATTTGGAGGAATTTCAGGTTCAACCAGAACAACATGAAACAAAATAGACTCCTGAAAAAAGTTAAGGTGGCAGCGTGCGGGCAAACACCAGATTGGTTACCCGGGCAGCGCCATAGCGTTTGAGGCAGGCAGCGACTTCATTCATGGTCGCACCGGTGGTCATGACATCATCAACTACGCCGATATGTCGCCCCGGTATTTTATCTGCATCGCGCGGGTTCGGGGAAAATGCATGGCGAATATTGTGCTGACGTTGATTTGGATGCAGCCGGGTTTGTTGTTCGGTATCGCGCACTCGCAGTAATAACTGTGAAAAACAGGGACGCGCCAGCCGTTTGGCCAGTGGCCGGGTGATTTCCAAGGCCTGATTAAAACCGCGCGCAGCCAGTCGCTGGCGGCTTAGTGGAACTGGAATCAGCAAATCCGGCAGGTCGGGCAGAGAGTCAGCTGCCATTGCCAGTCGTTGCGCCAGCATGGGCGCGACTGCCAATTGGTGGCCAAACTTGAGATTGCGCAGCAACTGGTCTAGTGGCGGTAAATAATCACAGGCGACGATGCTGCGGTCAAATGCAGGCGGGTGTGTCAGGCAGCTACCGCACACGCGGTCATGGTCTGGCAAAGGCAGGGCACAAACGTCGCAGCGGCGCAGTGTCAGATCAAAAAACTGTGACTGACAGGAAGCGCAAATTAACTGTTCCTGCAGGGCAGCGCATAGAAGGCAATTGCATGGCAGCAAAAAGGCTAGCGCCTTCTCCCAGTACTGAATGAAATCCCGTTGTGCAAGAAAATACGTTAAGTTGTGCCACATAATGCGCCATCCAAGTGTAGACTGCGGGTTGTTTGCCTCATCTGACCAAGACCAATTTTTTTATGCAAAGTGCTCCCATCGATTTATTATTTCTGCGCCGGCGGTTTGAACGTCGTGCGCCGACAGCGGATTTTATCTTCCGGGAAATTGCCGCCAGAATGCGCGAACGCCTGCAATTGGTGAGGCTTGATCCGCAGCGGATACTTGATGCCGGTTGCGGAAGCGGGGCGGATTTGCCTGCTCTGCAGAAAAACTATCCCAAAGCGCATGTGATCGGACTCGATGCAACCCATGCCTCGCTGCAATCAGCCCTGCTGGAGCAAACAGCAGCACAACAGTCGTTACAAAAAATGTTGGCCCAATGGTTGCGTGCGGTTGGCGGTAAGTCCAATACCCAGCTCATTGAAGGTGATTTTGGCGCTGTCCCGCTGGCTGAACAGTCGTTTGAGCTGGTTTGGTCCAATCTGGCCTTGCACTGGCATCCAGAGCCGGATGCGGTGTTTGCCGAATGGCGTCGGCTGTTGCGGGTGAATGGTTTGCTGATGTTTTCCTGCTTTGGCCCAGACAGTCTGAAAGAAATTCGTCAGGCTTTTTCCGGTGTCGATGACACGCCGCACAGCCTGCCATTTGTGGATATGCATGATTTTGGTGACATGTTGGTCAATGCAGGGTTTGCCACGCCGGTGATGGACATGGAAATCATTACCCTGACGTATGACACGGTGCCACAACTGTTCGCCGACGTGCGCGCTCTGGGCGGCAATCCTTTGTTGACACGGCGTAAAGCGCTCATGGGGAAGGTGGCTTGGCAGCGGGTGTGCTCCCGGCTGGAAGCCATGCGCAACCCTGACGGGCGCATTCCCCTGACGCTGGAAATTATCTATGGGCATGCTTTCAGGCCAGTTCCCAGAAGTACCAAGCCCGGAGAAAGCATAATCAAATTCGATCGCTTAAAAAAATAATAAATTCACAATAAAAACGCACTGCAGTTTGATTTCGGATAACTGAAAAATGGTCGAATTGAATTTTTAATTGCGCTACATCAGTTGATGTTCAGCACCATTGTGCTTGATAACAGGTAACTTTCCGACATATACTCTCGTGATTGAGGTGAAAGAACATTACTTTGTTGCAAGAATTCTAATAGGTTTTGGGGAAAACATGAAATATGCTAAGCGATTACCATCGTTAATGCTCGGTTCCTTGTTGATGATGGCAGGTGTGTCATCTTGGGCTGATCAAATTGTTCAAAAAGTTGTTGACAGTAAAGGTGGGCCTGCTGTCATGGAAATGAATTTCCAGCAGCCAGTCACACAAATTGCCGAGCAGATTTATTCCATTCACAACTGGATGATGGCTGTCTGTATGGTGATTTTCGTGGTGGTGTTTGGCGCCATGTTTTACTCCATCCTGAAGCACCGCAAATCTCTGGGCCACAAGCCAGCGACTTTCCATGAAAGTATCGCCGTCGAAATCGCATGGACTATCGTGCCTTTCATTATCGTTATTGCCATGGCACTGCCTGCGACCCGAACCGTGGTTGCCATGAAAGACACGGCTAACTCGGATATCACCATTAAAGTGACCGGGATGCAGTGGAAATGGGGTTATGACTATTTAAAAGGCGAGGGTGAAGGCATTTCTTTCCTCTCGGCCCTGTCCACCCCGCGTGAACAGATCGGCTCACCTGGCAAACCGCCAACCGAAGCCCGTGGTGAAAACTATCTCATTGAAGTCGATAATGAAGTGGTTGTCCCGGTCAACAAAAAAATCCGTATCATCACCACCGCCAACGATGTCATCCATTCCTGGACGATTCAAGCCTTTGGTGTGAAGCAGGATGCGATTCCTGGATTTGTGCGCGACACCTGGTTCCGTGCTGAGAAAATTGGCAAATACCGTGGTCAGTGCGTTGAGTTGTGCGGTAAGGAACATGCTTTCATGCCAGTGGTCGTGAGTGTCGTCAGCGATGCCGATTACACAGCCTGGGTGAATGGCAAGAAAAAAGAAATGGCCGCATTGGCTGATGATCCGGGCAAGGTCTGGACCATCGATGAGTTAAAACAGCGCGGTGAAAAAGTTTACAGCGCCAATTGCGTGGTCTGTCATCAGGCCAATGGTAAAGGTGTACCAGGCGCATTCCCGGCACTCGATGGCTCGGTGGTTGTTGCTGGTGCTAAAGACGCACAAATCCATTTGGTGCTGAATGGCAAAAACGCCATGCCTACCTGGAAAAGCGTTTTGTCTGACACCGATATCGCTGCCGTTATTACCTATACCCGTAATAGCTGGTCGAATAAGTCACAAGAAAACATTGTCCAACCAGCAGAAGTTATGGCTGCGCGTAAGTAATTCATAGGAGATTCGAATGAGCAACACCACAATGGATCACGCACACGCTGATCATGGTCATGACCACGCGCACGATCATCCGCACGGATTTCGCCGCTGGTTGTACGCTACTAACCACAAAGATATCGGTACGTTGTATCTGATATTTGCACTCACCATGCTCATGGCTGGTGGTGTGATGGCACTGTTAATCCGTGCTGAACTGTTTCAGCCTGGCCTGCAATTTATGCAACCGGAATTTTTCAATCAACTCACTACCATGCACGGTTTGGTGATGGTGTTTGGTGCGATCATGCCGGCCTTCGTTGGCTTTGCCAACTGGATGATTCCGCTGCAGATCGGCGCTTCCGATATGGCCTTTGCACGGATGAATAACTTTTCCTTCTGGTTGATGCCACCAGCAGCAATTCTGCTGATGACATCGTTCCTGGTGCCTGGTGGCGCCACTGCTGCCGGCTGGACTTTATATGCGCCGTTATCGACGCAAATGGGCCCGGGAATGGATATGGCAATTTTTGCCGTGCACATCATGGGTGCTTCATCCATCATGGGTTCGATCAATATTATCACCACGATTCTGAACATGCGCGCTCCTGGCATGACACTGATGAAAATGCCGATGTTCTGCTGGACCTGGTTAATTACCGCCTATTTGTTGATCGCAGTGATGCCGGTGTTGGCTGGTGCCATCACGATGACACTGACTGACCGTCATTTCGGCACTTCCTTCTTCAACGCCGCCGGTGGTGGTGATCCGGTGATGTATCAGCATATTTTCTGGTTCTTCGGTCATCCTGAAGTCTACATTATGATTTTGCCTGCTTTCGGTATCGTTTCGCAGATCATTCCTGCTTTCGCCCGTAAGCCACTGTTTGGTTATGCTTCCATGGTGTATGCCACTTCGTCGATTGCGATCCTGTCGTTTATCGTCTGGGCGCATCACATGTTTACCACCGGTATGCCAGTCACAGCGCAACTGTTCTTCATGTATGCAACCATGCTCATCGCGGTACCGACCGGTGTGAAAGTGTTTAACTGGATAGCCACCATGTGGCGCGGTTCGATGACGTTCGAAACGCCGATGCTGTTTGCCGTTGGTTTTATTTTTGTATTTACTATCGGCGGCTTTACCGGACTGATTCTGGCGGTAACACCGATTGATATTCAGATGCAGGATACTTACTATGTGGTAGCGCATTTCCACTATGTTCTGGTTGCAGGTTCCCTGTTTGCCCTGTTTGCCGGTTTTTACTACTGGAGTCCAAAGTGGACCGGTTTCATGTACAACGAAACCCGCGGCAAGATCCATTTCTGGAATTCGCTTTTCTGGTTCAACGTCACATTTTTCCCAATGCACTTCCTGGGGCTGGCAGGTATGCCACGTCGTTACGCAGATTATCCGGCGCAATTTACCGATTTCAATATGTTGGCTTCGGTCGGCGCGCTTGGTTTTGGTCTGACTCAGGTGTACTTTATTTTCTTCGTTGTGCTGCCAGCGTATCGCGGCGGCAAAAAAGCTGAAGACAAACCATGGGAAGGCGCTGAAGGGCTGGAATGGACTATTCCAAGTCCGGCACCATTCCACACCTTTGAAACCCCTCCAACGGTTAAATAAGAAAGTGGGGGAGTGCAAACTCCCCCTGCGAGATGATAATGACGACTAAAGCTAAAAATCTGCAGACAGCATTAATCTGGGCATCAGTCGCGCTGATGTTTTTTGTCGGTATTTTTGTCAAGCAGATCTGGTTTCGGTAATGAAAAAAACGAAGTTGCTGGAAAAGTTAAATGCGGTAATGCTGGGTAAGCTGGTGGTGATTGCTACATTGATGTTTGGTTTTGGTTATGCCTTGATTCCGATGTACAAGCAGATTTGTGAATTGACCGGGGTGAATATACTCACAGGCGACAAAGCCGCCACCCCGAAAAATACTCAGATCGACAATAGCCGGATCATCACGGTGGAATTCGATGCCAATACCACCGGGCCATGGCGTTTCAGACCGGTGGTGAACAGTATGAAAGTTCATCCGGGTGAAATGTCGCAAATTGTCTACGAGGTGGTGAATACCCAGCCGCGCAAGATGGATGCTCAGGCTATACCGAGTTATGCACCGCAGGAAGCAACACCGTTTTTCAATAAAGTAGAATGTTTCTGTTTCAAACAGCAGACCTTGGGTCCGAACGAAGCCAGGCAAATGCCGGTGGTGTTTTTCATTGATCCCAAGCTGCCAAAAAATGTGAATACGATTACGCTGTCGTATACGTTTTTTGAAGTGGGCGGCAATCTGGCGCCGAAATAGAGAAGAAAGAATTATGTCTGATCTGAAAAATGCATCGCAACGCAAGCTGTCTTTTTTTGCCACCATGAAAGCCGTGTGCTGGTCTTTCCTGGGAATCCGCAAGGGCAGTTCGTACGAGCAGGATGTTGCAAAATTAAACCCCATTTATGTGGTTATTGCCGGAATTTTAGGTGCAGTAATATTCATCACGACGTTGATCCTGATAGTGAAAAACGTAGTGGCAAATTAACGAGTTAAAAACAAAGTTTTGTTTCGGGAGATGAAAATGAGTTCAGGGCATGCGCCGTATTATTTTGTTCCAAGTCCTTCAAAATGGCCAATTTTTGGCGGAGCAGCACTACTGCTGACCATGTTTGGTGCTGCGGCCTGGGTGAATGAGGTTCCGTGGGGCATGTATGCCAACTTTGCCGGCATTCTGCTGACCTTAGTGGTGTTGTATAACTGGTTTGGCGATGCAATTGGCGAATCCGAAAGCGGCCAGTACAATGCGCGCGTTGATGTGTCTTATCGCTGGAGCATGAGCTGGTTTATTTTTTCTGAAGTCATGTTTTTCGGTGCATTTTTCGGCGCGCTGTTTTATGCCCGTTCGATCACCATGCCATGGCTGGGTGATCTGGACAATAAACTGATCTGGCCGGATTTCGTGGCTCACTGGGGTAACATCGGACCGGCTGGTACCGTGGAAGCATTTAAAACCATGACACCATTCCCGATTCCAACCATTAACACCGCACTGCTGCTGTCTTCTGGCGTGACGCTGACGATCGCACATCACGCGCTTGTTGCTGGTCAGCGCGCAAAAACATCGCTGTTCCTGTTTTTGACGATTGCACTGGGTGCGATCTTTATGGGGTTGCAGGCGTTTGAATACATGCATGCTTATAGCGAACTGAATCTGAAATTAACTTCTGGTATTTATGGCTCGACCTTTTTCTTGCTGACCGGTTTTCATGGATTCCATGTCACCATGGGTGCGATCATGTTGTCGGTGGTGTTATATCGCCACATGAAAGGCCATTTTACTCCGCAACATCACTTTGCCTTTGAAGGTGCAGCATGGTACTGGCACTTTGTTGACGTGGTCTGGCTGGGTCTGTATGTAGTGGTGTACTGGTTGTAATGAAGTAGACTGCTCCAATAAAAAGCCGCACTCTTGGTGCGGTTTTTTATTGGCACAAGCTGTTTTTCAAATAGGTGATTTAATAGCGGATGCCAGTCGGCTGAATATAGCCATAATGATGGGCAATGAGGATTAAAATAAACAGTGCGACCGAAAAGCCCACGCGGAAGGCCAATGCCTTGACCGTGCGCATGCTGCGCCCTTTGTCCTTCATTAAGTAGACCAGTGCAGATCCCAGACTGAGCAGGATGAGGAGGAAGGCGATGGCAACAAGTATTTTCATGGGAGTGAAGTGCGCAGCGCGCAAATAAGTAAGAGGCTATTATAATCCCACTCCTGACTTCGGTCTGTTATAACAGCTAAAGGAATTCCGGCAGATGCCCTCATTTCGTTTCAAATTAATTCCATTTCTTGCTACTGTCATTGTGGTGGCTATCGGCTGCAGTCTGTCTTATTGGCAGGCTGGCCGCGCTAAATACAAAGAAACCATTGAAGCGCGCCTGCAAGTGCGCGAAAATACCCCTGCCGTGCCTTTGCCGCATTTTGTTGACATTGGACAGATGGAATATACCCGTGTGTCTCTGCGCGGTGAATTTGTGTCCGACTGGCCCGTGTATCTGGATAACCGGCCGCAGCAGGGTGCTGCCGGGATGGTGGTGGTGATGCCGTTCAAACTGCAGGGTGAAAATACTTATGTGCTGGTGTTGCGTGGCTGGCTGCCAAGAAATTCAGCCGACCGTGCCACTATCAAACCCTATAGCACCCCGAGTGGCGAGATTCAAATTGAAGGCATGCTCACCACCGGGAGCGGTCATGTGATGCAACTGGGGCAGAGCGCCACACTCAAACCAGGCGCATTGAGACAGAATTTAACGCCGGAAGAATTTAGTGCTGACAGTCGCTTGCCGGTACAGCCGTTTTTTATCCAGCAAACCAGTGCACAAGAGGATGGGCTGGTGCGCGCCTGGCCGCGTGCGTCGGCCGGATCAGAGCGCCACCGTGGTTATGCTTTTCAGTGGCTGGCGCTGGCCGCGACGGCTTTATTGTTTTTTATCGTAACCAGTTTCAGGAAAAAAAGTGAATAACACTAATCAACCAACAGATATTCAGGATGACGCAGCACGGCAACAAACCAGTCGCGGACGCTGGAAACTGTATCTGGTGCTGGCCATCTGCGCCGCACCGCTGGTGCTGTCGTATGTGGCCTATTACATCATTAAACCGACGGGACGCACCAATTACGGCACACTGCTTGATCCGCGCGATTATCCGATGCCGACCCTGAACAGTGTTTTGCTGGGCGGTCAGCCAGAAGAGCTCACGGCCTATAAAGGTAAATGGGTCATGTTGCAGGTCAGCAGTGCCGGTTGTCAGAAAGCCTGCGCCAGCGGCGTGTTCAACATGCGCCAGTTGCGGTTGATGCAAGGTAAAGAAATGGAGCGGGTTGAACGGGTGTTACTGCTCACGGATACCACTCCGCTCGACACCCTGCTGCTGCGCGAATACGATGGCATGCATGTGCTGCAGGCGAGTGGCAAAGCGCTGCAGGCCTGGCTGCCAGCAGAAGCCGGAGCCGGGATTGAAGATCGTTTGTATCTGATCGACCCACTGGGTAATTTAATGATGCGTTATAACGTCGATGCTGACCCCATGAAAATCAACAAAGACCTGATCAAGTTACTCAAAGCTTCCAGCATAGGTTGATGCTCTAACTTCAACCTGCTGACCATTACCGGAGTTAAGCATGTGGTTACAAATTGCCTTTACCGCCCTGCTGGTGGCTACTGTTCCCCTGTCGATAGTCTGGGTGTCTGCGGACGCCAATAAATATCGTCAGCTGGTCTTTGCCACCATGTTTTTAACCTTTGATTTAATTGTCTTCGGTGGCTTTACCCGGCTGACCGATTCCGGTCTGGGTTGTCCTGACTGGCCGGGCTGTTATGGTGCCGCCAATCCATTTGTTGCCCACGCCGATATCAGCGCTGCGCAGGCTTTGCTGCCGCAGGGACCCGTGACGCATGTCAAAGCCTGGATAGAAATGATTCATCGCTATCTGGCCATGACGGTCGGCATCCTGATTTTTGCGCAGTTGCTCATCGCCTGGATCAAGCGACGTCAGTTTGAAGGCGCACCCCTGTATGCGACGTTGCTGTTTCTGTTTGTCTGCCTGCAGGGTGCTTTCGGTATGTGGACCGTGACCCTGAAACTGCAACCGGTGATTGTCACCACCCATTTGTTATTTGGTATGGGTTTGCTCAGTATGCTCAGCTGGCTGGCGTCGCGGATTCAGTCGCCCTATGCCCGACTGCGCGTCACCCATGATGCGTTGCGGCTTAAATGGCTGGCACGGCTGGCATGGCTGTTTCTGGTGGTACAGATTGCCCTTGGTGGCTGGGTCAGCAGCAATTATGCTGTGGTGGCTTGCAGTGACTATCCGCTGTGTCAGGGTGTGCTGGTGCCGCCTATGGATTTTGAGCATGGTTTCAGTTTGTGGCGTGAGCTGGGAAAAACCGCCGCTGGCGATTATCTGTCTTTTGCTGCCCTGACCGCGATCCACTGGGTGCACCGCAATTTTGCCCTGTTGGTGTTCGTCACCTCCGGCTATGTGGCATTTAAGGCCAGAAACATGAGCGGATTGTCATCGATAGCCAAAGCCATCCTGCTGTTGTTGCTGTTGCAGCTGGCGACCGGACTGGCGACGATTCTGTTCAACTGGCCGTTGCCGGTGGCCGTAGCTCATAATGCCGGTGCGGCTGTACTGATGATCTTGCTGACCGTGTTAAACTATCGGGTTCAGATGCCGGTCGACCTGCGGCGTAAAAAATAAGCAGTTTTAGGAAAGTATGAATACTTTGACAGTCCAACCGAGTCGTTTTTCGCAATATCTTTCACTCACCAAGCCGCGTGTGACCCAACTGGCGGTGTTTTGTGCCGTGATCGGCATGTTTCTGGCCACACCGGATTTGCCGGACTGGCACATCGTGCTGGCCGCGGCTGCCGGAATCTGGTTGCTCGCTGGCGCGGCTTTTGCGGTGAACTGTCTGGTCGAGCGCGAAATTGATGCCCGTATGGCACGCACTGCCCGACGCGCTTCAGCCCAAGGGGAAATCTCGCTGCCGCAAATTCTGCTGTTTTCTGCCCTCATCGGTGGAGCCGGGATATGGGTATTGTATTTTCTGGTCAATCCACTGACCATGTGGCTGACACTGGTCACCTTTATCGGTTATGCCGTGATTTATACGATAATTTTAAAACCAGCCACGCCACAAAATATCGTCATCGGTGGTTTATCTGGTGCCATGCCACCGGCACTCGGTTGGGCGGCGGTAGCCAATAACGTGCCTATGCAAGCCTGGTTGCTGGTGTTGATTATTTTTGTCTGGACCCCGCCGCATTTCTGGGTGTTGGCCCTGTATCGTCGCGATGATTATGCCAAATCCGGTTTGCCCATGCTGCCCATTACCCATGGCATGAAATTCACTGGTCTGCATGTCTGGCTGTACACCATCGTGCTCGTTGCCACTACCACGCTGCCGTTTGCCGTGCAAATGAGTGGTCTGATTTATTTGTTCAGCGCCCTCGTGCTGGGTGCCATATTTTTGTATTACTCGTGGAATATCTATCGTCATTACAGCGACATGCTGGCCAGAAAAACCTTCGCTTTTTCGATTGTCTACCTGTCACTGTTGTTTGCTGCTTTGCTGGTTGACCATTATCTGAAATTTTAATCCGCACTGCGGCTGGAATCAGCATGAAAAAATTGTTACTCACGGCATTGCTGTTGCTCACAGCCTGTCACCCGCCTGAAAAAGTCGCTTTCACCAATACCGACATCAGTGGAGCACCCTATGCCAACAGCTTCAGTCTGCCGGATTCGACTGGTAAAGTGCGTCAGCTGTCGGATTTTAAAGGCAAAGTGGTGGTGATGTTTTTTGGTTACACCCAGTGCCCTGATGTGTGCCCAACTACCATGGCTGAACTGGAAACGGTGATGCAAAAGCTCGGTGCGGCTTCAGATCAGGTGCAGGTGATTTTTGTCAGTCTCGATCCGGAGCGCGATACCCCGGCATTGTTGGGGCAGTATGTGCCTTCCTTTGACAAGCGTTTTCTCGGGCTCGTAGGTGACCTGACCCAAACTGCGCAGATCGCCAAAGATTTCAAGATTTTTTATGAAAAAGTGCCAGGCAAAACACCGCAGAGCTACAGTCTCGACCACAGCGCCGGCAGCTATGTTTTTGATAAACTGGGACATGTGCGTTTGTTTGTGCGCTTTAATCAGGGCCCTGACCCTATCGTGCACGATCTGCAATTGCTGCTCAAAGAATGATTACGACTCTGCATAGCGAGGATGGTGCACGGGTACAGATAGCCCATCACGGCGCCCAGGTATTTTCCTGGATACCGGCAGGGCAGAATGAGCAATTATTTTTAAGTGCAAAATCTGCTTTCGATAGCGGTGCGTCGCTGCGCGGCGGCATCCCGGTAATTTTCCCGCAATTTGCCGATCTGGGCCCCTTGCCTAAGCATGGTGTTGTGCGCACACAAGAATGGCACTGTGTCGAGTCGGCTCAACCCGGTCAGGCGCTGTTTGAGTTGCGTGATAATGCCGTTACCCGTGCTGCATGGTCATACGCTTTTCTGGCGCAACTACACATCAGTTTTGGTGGTGAGTCGCTGGAAGTGAAATTAAGCATACACAATACCGGTACGACTCCCTTCAGTTTCACGGCCGCATTGCATACTTATTTGCGGGTTAAGCAAATTGCCGCCGTGCGGCTCCGTGGCTTGCAGGGCCTGACTTATCGGGATAAAGTCACGGGTCTGGATGCCCGGGAAATGTCGCCACAGCTGGCTATCACGGGACAGACTGACCGTATTTATAGCCATTCTCCTGCGCAGTTACAGGTGCAGGAAGGTCAGCACATTCGTGATGTGATCAGTGCCGGGTTTACCGATGCCGTGATCTGGAATCCGGGCGTGGAAGTGTCTCTGGCCGACATGGAGCCTGGCGGCGAACAGCGCATGCTGTGCGTTGAAGCCGCGACCATCAGCACACCGGTGATTTTGTCGCCTGGGCAGTGCTGGAGTGGCTTGCAACGAATAATTTCTCCATTGGTTTGACGTGCAAACGAATGCGATTGCTGGTTGTGGCAGGATAGATTGTGACGTGCAGATGTTGATCCCAGGGCGCAGATTCAAATAGACGGATTGCCACCGGACTGTCGCAGGTTTTATGGATCGCCGTGGCGATGAGGCAGTGATTCGGCCTGATCAGATGGCTGAATTGCCAGCGCGGTAGATTTAAACGAATATACCCGGGACTGGCATCTTCATCATTGAATTCACAGCTGATCTCATTGAACGGCATCGATAATCCGTATCCCAGCGTTTTTGTATACGCTTCTTTTAAAGTCCAGTAATACAGCATGCGTTTTGATTTGCTGCCCGGTCGTCTGGCCAGTCTGGCTAATTCGTGCGGCGATAATATTGCTTCCAATTCGACTGCAGCAGTCGTATTCAGATGTTCCAGATCCACTCCGACCTGATGACCGCATGCGAGCAGACAGGCCACGGTACCTTTGCTGTGTGTAATATTGAAGTGCAGTTGCAGGTGGGCGAATTTTGCTGCCAATAAGGGTTTTCCATAGGCGGTGGTGATGAATTGCCATTCAGATGGTGCCACATCCGCGTACCACGACAGACAGTGGCGTACCAGAGCACGCGCACTGAGATATTCACGTTTGACTGCGGGAAGATTGAGACGGTGATAGTGCATTTGTTCTGCTGCACTTAAACAAGGCAGTAAGTGAAGGCAGTCGGTCTGGTCGTGGAGTATCCACAGATGGGTTTCTTCACCACACAGCAAAGCTGCGCGCGCATTGCGGTCAGAATAAATCGTCATTATGTTTAAGCTGGTTAGCTACTTTAGAATAACAGTAGATCGCTGGCGGGTAAAAAAGTTTGCCGGTGTGCTGAAAAAAGTGCGACCAGAGAAAGCAAAAACAAAAAAACGCTCCGGAGAGCGTTTTTTTTGCAGCTGTTCAGACAGACAGATCAGGCATAGGTAGCCAGACTGGTTTTCATTTTTTTCAGTGCAGCACTTTCAATTTGACGGATACGTTCGGCCGAGACGCTGAATTCGGCGGCCAGCTCGTGCAGGGTCGCACCGCTGCCATCGTCATTGGCTAACCAGCGTGCCTCGATAATGCGACGTGAGCGCGGATCAAGATTTTCCAGCGCCGACTCCAGCCCCACTGTTTGCAGCAGGTCATAATGCTGCGCTTCAAGTACGCGGGTTGGTTCATTGTTGTCGCTCGACAGATAGGCGATGGGTGCAAATTTTTCATCGTCATCGTCGGTCGGTGCATCCAGCGCCATATCGCGGCCAGCCAGACGCATTTCCATTTCAATGACTTCTTCGCGTTTGACATTCAGGGTTTCTGCCAGACTGTCAATTTGCGTTGGCGTCATGCTTTCAAAACCCAGTTTGTGACTGCGCAGGTTAAAGAATAATTTGCGTTGTGCCTTGGTGGTGGCCACTTTGACCAAGCGCCAGTTTTTTAAAATGTATTCATGCATTTCTGCCTTGATCCAATGCATGGCATAGGACACCAGACGAACACCCTGATCCGGATTAAAGCGTTTGACGGCTTTCATTAAGCCAATATTACCTTCCTGAATCAGGTCGGCGTGCGGCAGGCCATAACCCAGATAACCGCGGGCAATCGACACTACCAGGCGTAAATGGGACATCACCATCTGTTGGGCTGCGCCCAGATCATTCTGGTCGCGCAGTGCAGTCGCCAGTCGGGTTTCTTCTTCCTGAGTCAGCATGGGCAAACGATTGACGGCCGAAATATAGGCATCAATATTGCCGAGCGTGCCGGTAAATCCCAGTGACACGGCCGTGTTGTTGGCTGGCATTGTAGTGGTGCTTGAAGGGTTCATGCGTTTATTCCAATCAGAATATCGGTTTGCATATCTAATTACTATTTTTTTAAAAAATGCCTGAACTAAATGTGAATTACCAAGTCATCATATTAGCACTCTATTCAAACGAGTGCCAATAGTCAATCTTTGCCTTAAAAAATGTTATTTTTGCAATTGTTTATTATATAGGAAAATAATGATAAAAAAGACTGTCTTGTAACACCGTTGTAAAAGTGCAGCCCTCAACTCAACTCAACTCAGCTTGCTGACCTGATGGCGCACCGACAAAAACGCGCCAATCAACCCCAGAACCACACTCCCCAGAAGCAAATACAGGCTCAGGTTGAGCGACAGCGGGTATAGCTGGAACGACGAGTTATACAGTCGGGCAAAGTCAGCAATCGCTCCATTGAGCGGAATTAAGCCCAGAATAACAATGCACAGCGACATTCCGCCAGCGGCCAGGCCGAGTATGGCGCCAGTATAGTAATACGGGCGGCAAATATAGGGTGTGGTGGCGCCAAGCAGGCGGATGACAGCAATTTCGGCGCGGTGCGACATGACTTGCAGTCGTGTGGCATTAAAAACCACGGTAATGACGACCGTTCCTAAGACTAAGGCCAGAGCGATGAGTAAAACCTGGGCTAAATGCAGTAGCGCGGCCAGACGTTTAATCCAGTTGGTATCAATCTGTACATGTTCGACTTCTGGCTGGCGGCTTAATTCTGTGGCCAGGATTTCGATTTTGCTGGGTGTGGCCAGCTGAGTCGACAATTCCACATGTTGCTCAAAACTCAGAACATAAGCATCCGGCAGCGGATTGGTTCCCAGCGTTGCCAGCACATCGCCCAGCCCCGAATTGACCTGCATGTTCGCCAGCGCTGTTTCACGCGGGACAAACAGTAGTTTGGCTGGGGTATTGGCAGTCTTGAGTATTTTTTTAAGGCGCTCGGTGAAAGCAATCGCCTCTGCGCGGCTGAGGCTGGATTTCAAAAACAGACTCAGTTCGGGCTGGATGGCTAATTCGGCTGAGACTGGACGAATATTTTCGATCAGGGTCAATCCGCTAATGGGCAGTGACAAGGCCACGGCAATGACGAGGACATTAAAAAGAAAATTGCCGGGCGCGCCAGCAATTTGTTTGGCGGCATTGGTGAAAGCGGCAGCATGTTGTCGGAACCAGATGTTCATAAAGTGGTGGTAGTGTGATTGGTCAGTCAGGCGGCAGTTGGCCAGGTCTGACTTTGTTGGCCGTGATTGAGATAGATAACCCGGTTAGCCTGGGCTAAAAAGTCTTCATCATGGCAGGAAATAATACAGGTGACGCCGGCCGCCTGAAAGGTTTGTAGTGCATTCATGACCTGTCTGGCGTTGTCGCGATCCAGATAGGCCGTGGGCTCATCGGCTAAAATCAGTTGCGGACGGTTGACAATCGCTCTGGCGATGGCCACTCGCTGTTGTTCCCCGCCGGAAAGTGCAGGCGGATAGGAATCAGCCTTGTCAGCCAGTTGCATTTTTTCCAGCGCTGCATTGGCGCGGA
The DNA here is from genome assembly GCA_903862415.1 of uncultured Oxalobacteraceae bacterium. GTDB lineage: Bacteria > Pseudomonadota > Gammaproteobacteria > Burkholderiales > Burkholderiaceae_D > Solimicrobium. The sequence goes on from CAIOYD010000070.1 coordinate 21,594, forward strand.
TCAGAGCTTCGGCATTGCTGGCGCCACTGATGAGCAGCGGCAGCATGACATTGGCGATCACGCTGCGATCTTGCAGCAGGTTGTGGTCCTGCAAAATCAAGCCGAGATTGCGGCGAAAATAAGGCAGGCTGGCGGATTTTAACTGTGCCATATCCTGGCCGTTGACCAGAATTTGTCCGCTGCTTGGACGCTCCATGGCAGCGATCATTTTTAAGATCGTCGATTTGCCGGCACCGGAGGGGCCGGCTAAAAAAACCAGCTCGCCACGGCCGATGGAAAATGATACCTCCGACAGTGCGGCGATATCGGGAGGGAAATGTTTGCTGACCTGTTTAAATTCAATCATGAGTTTATTAGTGAATATCGTAAAAAGTAGCTAAACAAGGTTGGCATCAATTGAGCAGCGCATCGACAAATTCATCCGCCTTGAAGGGCTGTAAATCTTCAATCTGTTCACCCATGCCGATGAAATACACCGGTATCGGGCGGATTTTGGCAATCGCTGCCAGAATGCCACCTTTGGCCGTGCCATCGAGTTTGGTGATCACCAGACCCGTCAAACCCAGAGCGTCATCAAAGGCAATCACTTGCGCCAGGGCATTCTGCCCGGTGTTGCCATCGATGACCAGCAAGACTTCGTGCGGCGCATCCGTGAGTGCTTTGGCGACTACGCGTTTAACTTTCTTTAATTCTTCCATCAGATGCAACTGGCTGGGCAAGCGGCCAGCGGTGTCGATCATGACGACGTTGATGCCTCTGGCTATGGCCGAATTGACTGAATCAAATGCTACGGCAGCCGGGTCGCCTGATTCCTGCGAAATCACGGTCACATGATTGCGTTCACCCCAGACAGTGAGTTGTTCGCGTGCGGCAGCACGGAAAGTGTCGCCCGCAGCCAGTAAAACCGATTGCTGATGGTTTTGCAGATGCTTGGCCAGTTTGCCGATGGTGGTAGTTTTGCCGGCACCATTGACGCCCGCAATCATCATTACCAGAGGTTGATGGCGGCCCAGTTCAAGCGGCTTTTCCAGCGGTGCCAAAAAACGCGTCAGAATTACTTTCAATGCTGCTTTGACGTCCTGCGCCTGGGTGATTTTTTGTTCCCGCACCTGTTTTTTCAGTTCCGACAGCAAGGCCAAGGTGGCTTCCATGCCCGCATCGGACATCAGCAGCGCGGATTCGAGTTCTTCGTACAGATCGTCATTGATTTGAGCACCGATAAACAGTGTACTCAGATTGTTGGAGGTTTTGGCCAGCCCGGCTTTGAGACGTTTGAGCCAGGATTGTTTATTCTCGGTCGCCACCTGTTCAGCCACGGGTGTGCTGACGTGGTCATCGATTTTTGGTTTTTTTTTGAAGAAACTAAACATGGGGAAGTCAGAGTTGGTGATGAGACAGGCTACAATGTGCGTCATTTTAGCAGACGGCGGCTTGATTGCTGCTATTTCACCTGACGATGGCCTCAGCTATCGATTATGATTCGCTTCTATGACCAAGAAATCTGCCCCACAGCAAGTCCGCATCATTGCCGGCACCTGGAAACGCACCCCCTTAGCGGTGGTGGATGCTCCCGGCCTGCGACCCACGCCTGATCGGGTACGCGAAACCCTGTTTAACTGGCTCAGTTTTCTGTTCGGACAAAACTGGCAAACGGTGCGTTGTCTGGATTTATATGCCGGCAGCGGCGCTCTGGGTTTTGAGGCGGCCAGTCGTGGTGCTCTGGCTGTAACCATGGTCGAGGCACATTCACCGGCGGTGCGTCAACTCGAAGCTATGCGCGATAAACTCGGCGCTACACAAATTCAGGTGTTGCAGGGCGATGCCCGAATCTGGGCGCAAAAACTGGCGGCCCGGGCTGATTCATTTGATGTGATTTTTCTTGATCCGCCGTTTCACCGTGATTTGCTGAGTACGATTTTGCCCGATTGTGTTGCTTTATTGAAAGCGGACGGCTATCTTTATCTTGAGGCAGAGAAAGCGCTGACGGAGGCAGATTTGCCGGAAAGTTTAACTAACTGGCAAGTAATTCGCTGTGATCGTGCCGGAAAAGTGTTTTTTCACTTGTTGCAACGCAACAAATAGTGTTAATGCAGACAGAACCAGTGCACCAATTTCAGGCATAATGCGCTTTCATTGTTAGCTTACTTCCAGGAGTAGTAATGGTTACAGCCGTATATCCAGGTACTTTCGATCCATTGACCCGTGGTCATGAAGATCTGGTGCGTCGTGCTTCAGGCTTGTTTGACACACTCATTGTTGGTGTTGCGGACAGTAAAAATAAAAAACCGTTCTTTTCTCTGGACGAACGTCTGACTATTGCCAACGAAGTGCTGGGACATTATCCGAATGTGCGGGTGGAGAGTTTTTCCGGTCTGTTAAAAGATTTCGTTCGCAAAAACGATGCCCGGGTGATTGTCCGTGGTTTGCGGGCCGTGTCGGATTTCGAATATGAATTTCAGATGGCCGGGATGAACCGATATTTGCTGCCGGATGTGGAAACTCTGTTTTTAACACCATCGGATCAATATCAGTTTATTTCCGGTACCATCGTGCGTGAAATTGCCCAGTTTGGTGGCGACGTGTCCAAGTTTGTGTTCCCGTCAGTGGATCGCTGGTTGCAGGAAAAAGTACTCGCCGCACAGGCGGCAACTCAGGAAAAAGGAAATTAGGCAGGATGGCTTTACTGATTACTGATGACTGTATTAATTGCGATGTATGCGAGCCGGAATGCCCGAATGAAGCAATTTATATGGGGCCGGAAATTTATGAAATTGATCCGGCAAAATGCACTGAATGTGTAGGGCATTACAGCGAACCGCAATGCCAGCAGGTGTGTCCGGTAGCCTGTATCCCCTTTGACCCTGCCTGGCGTGAAACTCCTGAGCAGCTGCAGGCTAAATTTGAACGCCTGCAGGCTGCCGGATTAAAAACCTGAATCTGATCAGACGTTAAACAGAAAATTCAGTACGTCGCCATCTTTGACCACATACTCTTTACCCTCTGCGCGCATTTTACCGGCTTCTTTAGCACCGGCTTCACCTTTGAACTGAATGAAATCATCAAAGGCGATGGTTTGGGCGCGAATAAAGCCGCGTTCAAAATCGGTGTGGATCACGCCGGCCGCCTGCGGAGCGGTATCGCCGACATGAATCGTCCAGGCGCGCACTTCTTTTACGCCAGCGGTGAAGTAAGTCTGCAATCCCAATAATTTGAAGGCGGCACGGATCAAACGATCCAGACCTGGCTCAGCCATACCCATGTCATCTAGGAAGGCTTTTTTATCTTCGTCTTCCAGATCAGCGATTTCGGATTCGATCGAAGCGCAGATGGCCACGATAGGGGCGTTTTGCGACTCGGCGTAAGCCGTCAGTTGATCGAGCAGCGGGTTGTTATGAAAACCGGTGTCGGACACATTGGCAACATACATTGCCGGTTTGGCGGTGATTAAACACAGCGGCTTAATGAGCAGCATTTCTTCGGCATCCAGACCGAGTGCGCGCACTGGCTTGGCTTCATTAAGTGCCGGCATGATCCGTTCGAGCAGCTCAGCCAGTTTGGCTGCATCCTTGTCGCCGGAGCGGGCTTTTTTATGTTCGCGGTGGATGGCTTTTTCCACTGTACTCATGTCAGCGAGCGCCAGTTCAGTCTGAATGACTTCAATATCGTCGAGCGGGCTGACTTTGCCGGCAACGTGAATGACGTTGTCATCTTCAAAGCAGCGCACCACATTAACGATTGCATCGGTTTCGCGGATATGAGCCAGAAACTGATTTCCCAGACCCTCGCCTTTGGACGCACCGGCAACCAGACCGGCGATATCGACAAATTCGACGATTGCATTCTGAATTCTTTCCGGCTTGACGATGGCAGATAATTGCGCCAGACGTGGATCTGGCACTTCAACTACGCCAACATTGGGTTCAATCGTGCAAAAAGGGTAGTTTTCTGCCGGAATTCCTGCTTTGGTGAGTGCATTGAACAGGGTGGATTTGCCTACGTTTGGAAGGCCGACGATGCCGCATTGGAGGCTCATGTTATCTTTCTAGAACAGTAATTCAGTCGCTACACGCTGATTTCAGAGACAAGCGTGGTTGACTGGAGGGTATGGAATTGGGTGGGTGGAAAAGCAGGCAAAATGTCGTTATGGCAGTGCCGTTCCAGAACTACGCCATTTTAACCGTTTCAGGGTAAGTAATCAAATTGCGCAGGAGCTTACACTGCCAGTGGCAATTCAAAATAAAAGCAGCTTCCCGATCCCGCGACCGAATCATAGCCAATAGCGCCATTCATGCGCTCGATGAGTTTTTTACTGATAGCCAGCCCGAGTCCGGTGCCGCCTTTTTTCTTGGTGTCGGATGAGTCTGCCTGAGAAAATTTCTGAAAGATTTTTTCGCGGAACTCATCCGGTACACCTTCGCCATGATCAATAATTTCCACACGTACTGCACTGTGCTGGTGGTAATGATGCAAGTTGACGGCGACATCGACCTGGCCGCCATGGTGGGAGAATTTAGCCGCATTCGACAGAAAGTTGGCCAGCACCTGGATTAACCTGCCCTCATCGACATAGACCTGAACGTCGCACTGTTCAATGATTTTACAGCTGACATGATATTTAAAAAAATAACTGTTGATCGATTCCATCGCCTGGTTAATCAGTGGCATGAGTTCAACATTTTGCATGTTAAACGTCATTTGCTCGGCACCCAGTTTTTCAATATCAAGCAAATCGTTAATCAAGTCGGTCAGGCGCAGACTGTTTTTATGCGCCATGCGTATCATGGTGAGCGCCTGAGGTGCAACCTCGCCGAGTACGCCCTGCTCAATCAGACTCAGAGCGCCACTGATCGAGGTCAGCGGGGTGCGTAATTCATGGCTGACGGTGGAAATAAATTCTTTTTTGGCGCGCTCACTGCGGTTGCGCTCGGTAATGTCACGCACGGTGGCTTTTAACAGCGTTTTTCCACCCAGCGACATACGCACCAGTAACACATCGGCATCAAACAAACTGCCATCGAGGCGCTGATGCAGCCACTCAAACTGATGCGATCCGGCATTCATAGCGAGGGCCATCATTTCCTGGGCTTTATCCGCAGAGCGCTGACCATCGTACTGGAATTCGGGCGAAACTGCCGCCGGTGACAAGGTGGTGAACTGGTTAATATCTTTGCAGCCAAACAGTTTGGCGGTAGCCGAATTGGCGCCGACAAAGCCGGTTTCCGGCGCGGTCACCATATGGGCATCGCCGGAAAATTCATACAGGACCCGGAATAATTCTTCACTGTCGTCGAGGCGGCTTTCCTGCCATTTCTGTTCCCGCAAATCGACACCGATACCGAGGTAACCGGTCACTTCTTCTTTATGATTAAGCAGAGCGGTCACGGACAGCATCACCGGAATCCGGGTGCCGTCTTTATGAATGTAAGTCCATTCATTTTCATCGGCAACATGCAATAGCCGGGTTTTGGCAATAAAGGTATCGAAGCCGGGTTCTATGGTTGTGCCTAATTCTTCGGATAAGTCGACCGAGCGTTTGATGACTTCACTGACGTCGTGAATAATTTCCGGTGACTGGCGGTTAACCATTTCTTCCTGACTGTACCCCAGCATGCGTTCGGCAGCTTTATTGAACACCTGGATAATGCCCTGCGAGTTGGTGCAGATGATAGAAAAATTGGCGCTGTCGAGAATCGCCTGACGTAATTCGGTCAGTTCGCGCAACTGATTCAGATTGCCGAGGCGTTCGCTGATATCGATGACGGTGGCAACTACTTTGTTGCCAGCCGCGGTATGCAGCGGGTTGAGGCCGATTTCCACGGGAAATTCACTGCCATCTTTGCGCCGGCCAAACAAGTCAGTGCGATCGTGGGTGTTGCGCGCATGTGGATTAATGTCAAAGGTGTGACGGTAATCGATGTGGTGGGCGCTAAAACGTTCCGGCAACAGGACTTCTATCGGTTGACCGATGAGTTCCTGATGCGAATAACCAAAGATGTGTTCGAGTTGTTGATTGACGAGTTCTATCTGGCCACGGGCATTGGTCATGACGATGGCATTCAGTGCCATGTCGACAATTTGTTGAAATTGACTTTTTTGCCATGAAAGTTCGACACTGTCCATTCGGTACATAGTCTCTGGTGAGAGGTGGATTTATGTAATAATTTTAGCTATCAGCTCAATGTATACTTAAAAGCCAGAAAGGCAATGTTAATTTACACAACAATATGCGTGAGTGACTGTTTTTTTCTTCCCTGTCTGACCCTGAATAAAATCGAATTTGCCCACTGATGACGAAATCAAAAAAATATACCCGTTGCATGGTGATGGCCGGTGGTGGCTTTCATTTTGGTTATTATCTTGGTGCGTACGCTGCCATGCGTGATCAAGGAATGGCCCCGGACGTGCTGCTGGCCAGTTGTGGTGGTGCCATTGCTGCCACCCTGATCCAGAATTTACCCACCGATGCCGAACGCAAAGCCTGGTTGTGCGCTCCGCAAATGTATCATTTCTGGAGTGGATTAAAATCGAAACATCAGGCCACGCTGCTGGGGTCATTCAGCGGTGCCATGCGGCGGCGGTTTTTTGGACAGCCGGCAAAATATATTCCCGACTTGTTTCATGATTACATGTTTGATATTCCACCACAATTACCTTTGCCCGACAGGACATCTGAGCCCGAAATCAGTGTGGCCATTGTTGCCGGAAAACTGCTGTATGCCGAGCACGAGGCTGGGCAATTGCGCGATCAACGTAAGCTGTTTGTGGAAACGATTTTTTGCGACCCACGCGCAGCAGAATTGATCGGTGATTTACCGTGCCCGTTGAGTGCAGAAAAATATGGCGACAATGCCGTGGCATCCGAAATTTTGCTCGATGTCAGCATGCCTTTGGGTGATGCAGTACGCGCGTCGATTTCTGACATGTTTTATTTCCGCTGTCATTCCAGTCCCGGCGGCGATTATATCGGCGGTGTGATCGATTTATTTCCGCTTGAAGTCGCCGCTCAGCTGGCCGATCAGGTAATCATGGAAATCAAGGGCGGCTACGATAAAACCTATGGCTTGCCGGCCTTGCGTACCGTACTCGGGTTCGATGGCAATGCGCGCTTAAACGACGTGCTGCAGCAGCCGGCCGATATCTGGTTTGATACCTCCGATATGGAGCAGGTATTTTTACATCAGCGCATCCAACAAAAAATCATCTGGCGTAAAAACAAAATCAACATCGTCACGCCACCCACCTATGAAGCCTATGTGGCGATGATAGAAGCGCAGTGGCAGTTTGGTTATCAGCGGGCTATGGCTGGATTAGCTCGTCAAGCAACTCAATCCAGTGCTGCACCGGCGTATCCGTTCCTGCCTGCAGATGCGTGATGCAGCCGATGTTGGCAGAGACAATTTTTTCGGCACCGCCGGCCTGCAGATGCTGCAGTTTGCGCTCGCGTAATTGCAGACTGATGGCGGGTTGCAAAATCGAATAGGTACCGGCTGAACCGCAACATAAATGACTGTTGGCACAACCCTGCAGTGTGATGCCGACAGCGGTCATAATCTGTTCCACCTTGCCGGTAATTTTCAGTCCGTGCTGCAAACTGCAGGGCACATGAAACACCACCGGTGCACTGCTGACTGGTTTGCGCGCCATCAGTTGTGCGCGTTCGGCAAACACTACTTCACTCACATCCAGAGTCGCTGCGCTGATTCTGGCGGCTTTGTCTGCGTAGGTCTGATCGTGGCGGAGCATGTGGCCATATTCTTTGACCATGGAGCCACAGCCGGACGCCGTTATCAGCAGATTGGACGCACCGGCATCGAGCAATGGGATCCAAGCATCGATATTGCGTCTGGCATCAGCCATGCCGCCTTCGTGATCATTCAGATGCGAACGCAGCGCGCCGCAGCAGCCAGCTTTGGGTGCGGTCAGCAGCTGTACCTTCAGGCGATCGAGGACGCGCGCGGTAGCAGCGTTGATATTGGGGGACAACCCTGGCTGAACGCAACCTTCGAGCAAAATCATGCGGCGCTCATGGATCTGTGCCGGACGTGGCGCGGTCTGCTGCCTGACTGGAATGCTGGCAGCGATTTTTTGGGGTAACAGCGGTCGGAACAGCTGGCCACTGCGCAGCAGTGGAGTAAATAACCAGTTACGTGGCAAGACCGTTTTCAGTGCCGTGCGCTGCAGTTGTTGCCAGAATGGTCTGCTCACCTGTTGCTCAACCAGTTCGCGGCCAATTTCTACCAGTCGGCCATATTCCACACCGGAAGGGCAGGTGGTTTCGCAGCTGCGACAGGTCAGGCAACGGTCCAGATGATTGAGTGTTTTGAGTGTCGCAGGCTGTCCTTCGAGCACCTGCTTGATCAGATAGATGCGACCACGCGGTCCATCGAGCTCGTCGCCCAGCAATTGATAGGTGGGGCAGGTGGCGGTACAAAAACCACAGTGCACGCATTTACCCAGGATGGCTTGCGCTTCTTGGCCGGCATGGGTTGCCTGCAGGTTGTCAGTTAGTGAAGTATGCATGGATTTACAGTGCCGGATAAAGTCGGCCGGGATTAAAAATGCTGGCCGGATCAAAGGCGGTTTTTAAGCGCTGGTGGATGTGCATTAACGGTGCTGGCAGTGGCTGGAACACGCCTTGTTGTTTGTCACCCAGTTTAAACAGCGTGGCGTGGCCACCGAGGGCAGTTATTTTTTTTCGCATGCTGGCTGCATCCAGATCGGAATCCACCAGCCAGCGCTGCGCGCCACCCCATTCAATGAGTTGCTGACCCCGGAGTTCCAGTGCTGATGTCGTTGCTGGCAATGACAGTCGCCAGACGCTGGTGTTGAAAAACGCATGGGTTTGTTCGCGCAAAGACTGCCAGTGCTGCTGTGCACTATCTGGGTCTGGTGTTATGCCGCCCAGCTGACGCTGTGCTGCGCTGGTGGCGGCTTCCGAGCCGGAAAGTCGCAGATGCAACAGCCCCTGATGCCAGCTCGACGCAGACAGTGGCAGCGGCATGCCAGCCCACTGGTTGCACAGTTGCAGTGCCTTCGCTTGATCGCACTCAAATACCAGCGTGATTTCACTGCGTGGCAGCGGCAACACTTTGATCGACAGTTCCAACAGCAGACCTAGCGAGCCCATCGATCCGGCCAGCATACGCGATACATCGTAGCCGGCGACATTTTTCATCACCTGACCACCAAATTTGAGCCGTTCGGCGTGGCCGTCAACCAGTACGGCACCGAGGACAAAATCACGTACACCACCAGCATAGGCGCGTCGTGGCCCGGCCAGTCCGGCAGCAACTACACCGCCGATGGTGGCGTCCGGAGAAAAACTTGGTGGCTCGAACGCCAGAAACTGCTGTTGTGCGGCCAGTGCTGCAGTGATTTCTGATAGCGGTGTGCCACAGCGGGCGGTAATGACGAGTTCGGTCGGGTCGTAGTCAATAATGCCGCTGTAGCCACGGGTGCTTAACAGTTCACCCTGCGGTTGCTGGCCATACCAGTGTTTGCTGCCACCACCCTGAATGCATAACGGGGTTTTGCTGGCTGCGGCGGCACGGATGCGTTCGATAAGTTCTATGGTCATAGTCGGTGCTTAAAAGCGTGACAGTTCAGGGAATTTTTGCTGGCCATGATGGACGTGCTCACGCCCAAATTCGGCGCAGCGGTGCAGCGTAGGAATGGCTTTGGTGGGATTGAGCAGACCGGGCACATCGAAGGCGTGTTTAACTGCCATGAAGGCGGCACATTCACTTGCGCTGAACTGCAGACACATGGCATTGATTTTTTCGATGCCGACACCGTGTTCGCCGGTGATGGTGCCGCCGACGTCGACGCACATGCTTAGAATGTCGGTACCAAATTGTTCGGCGCGATCAAATTCACCCGGAATGCTGGCGTCAAATAAAATCAGCGGATGCAAATTGCCATCGCCGGCATGAAACACATTGGCGCAGCGCAGCTGATGTTTTTGTTCCAGTGCAGCGATGCCCTGTAATACCTGGCCTAATTTTTTACGTGGGATGGTGCCATCCATGCAGTAGTAATCCGGTGAAATCCGCCCGGCTGCCGGGAAGGCATTTTTACGTCCGGACCAAAAGCGCAGTCGTTCGGCTTCGGTTTGCGACACCGCAATCGCGCTCGCTCCGGCCTGTTGCAGCACCGCACTCATGCGACTGATTTCATCGGCCACTTCGGCTTGCGTACCGTCGGATTCACACAGTAAAATGGCAGCGGCATTTAAATCATAGCCTGCCTGCACGAATGGTTCGACCATGTGGATCGAGGTCTGATCCATCATCTCCAGCCCGGCTGGAATAATACCGGCCTGAATAATATTCGACACCGCATTGCAGGCGGTGGTGACATCCGTGAAGGACGCCATAATGACCTGGGCACATTCAGGTTTGGGAATTAGTTTGACGGTGACCTCGGTGACGATACCCAGCATTCCTTCGGAGCCGATAAATACTGCCAGCAGGTCAAGTCCCGGAGCATCGAGCGCCTCACTGCCGAGTTCGATAATGTCACCTTCGATAGTGGCCACGCGCACGCGCAGAATATTGTGCAGCGTCAGCCCATACTTCAGACAATGCACACCGCCGGAATTTTCCGCCACATTACCGGCAATCGTGCAGGCGATCTGCGAAGAAGGGTCGGGTGCGTAGTACAAACCCAGCGCCGCCACCGCTTCCGAGATGGCCAGATTGCGCACTCCCGGTTGAACCACGGCAGTGCGTGCCGCCTGATCGAGTTTAACAATCTGGTTGAGTCGGGCAGTGGAAATCACGATGCCATCGGCCACCGGCATGGCGCCACCCGAGAGGCCGGTACCTGCACCACGTGGTACGACCGGAACAGAAAGTTTGCGACAGACCGCCAGCGCAGCTAAAATTTGCTGTTCCGATTCCGGCAGAATCACAATCATTGGCAACTGACTGTAGGCCGCCAGACCGTCACACTCATACGGTTTGGTGTCTTCGGTATGAAACAGCACGCTCGCTGCGGGCAGAACCTTGAGCAGGGCCTGCACTACCTGACGCTGCTTTTCCGGATCAAACTGGGTTTGGGATGTATTCATCAGTAACAGTGTACGGACTTGCCAAGCAATCAGTGACAAATTTTAAGCACCTGTTTGGGTGAATTAAATTCGTCGACGTAAAATAAAAAAGGACGCACAGGCGTCCTTTTTTATTATTTACTCACCATAATCAGGCTGAGAAGGAAGAGCCACAACCACAGGTGGTGGTGGCATTCGGATTTTTAATCACGAACTGCGCTCCTTCGAGATCATCCTTGTAGTCGATTTCTGCACCCACCAGATACTGGTAACTCATGGAGTCGATCAATAAATGCACACCATTTTTGCTCATGGTGGTGTCATCTTCATTGACGATTTCATCAAAAGTAAAACCATACTGGAATCCGGAGCAGCCGCCGCCCTGAACAAAGACGCGTAATTTTAAGTCCGCATTGCCTTCTTCTTCAATTAATTGAGCAACTTTTTGTGCTGCGCTATCAGTAAAAACAATCGGTGCTGGCATTTCGGTGACGGCGTTCATATAAGGCTCCTCAATTTTAAATCCTGGCATAATGTGGCCAATTCACCACAATCATACACACTGGTCTTACATTATAGCGCGTTGCCAGCACTCATGCTTGGGACGACGAAAGTTGCAGAATTTGCTCGCCGGCTTCACCTGAAGGATTATGGGTCAACAGTCCTGTTACCGTAGCGCCGCTGTTCATTTCCAGAGCTTTATAGTTCACATCCCCGGTGATTCTGGCCTTGGGCAGCAGTTCGAGCAATTCGGTGGAAAACACCGGTCCGAGGATAGTGCCGTCGACCACGACATGAGCAGCGCGGACTTCACCGCAAATCATGGCATTTTCCGAAATAATGAGCATGCTGCCCTGATCTTCGGAAGCAATCACATTCCCTTTGACATTGCCGTCGATACGCAGGCCGCCTTTGAAGTACAGGTTGCCATCGATGTTGGTTGAAAGCCCGATCAAGCTGTCAATCGTGCTTTTGTTTTTACGGTTAAACATGAACTTCCTTCAGGATCTAAAAATTAATGGACTGGTAGGAGCGCAACTGTCCTTTGTCCAAAATGCGTGCTTGCAGTGATTTGATGACAGTCCCTTCGGGAATGGTGAGGGTGCCTTCCATACGTTGATAGTATTTGAAAGACAACTTCATTTTGGCTGCTTCATCACTTTTTGGATCAGGAAGCGTAAGAGTAACAGTTTTTCCGTTCTGCAACGCAGTTGCAACGAATTGTAATTGCCCCACAAAGTCCTGCACATTTTTACCGCCCTGCATCGCCAGTACCCGGTACTGGATTTGCAAGTGATTACTCGCATCGGCTTTAAAAGCGCCAATACGTACACCTTCAGCACTACTGGCGGCCGGAATCAGGTTTTCAAAGAAGGCCAGATCTTCCTTGAGTTTGTTATTTTCAGTCGTCAGTGCCTGCACCTGGGCTGCTAATTGTTTTTGTGTAGCACGTTCAATATTGAGTTCACTGTCAGCGCTGTTGGCGGTGCTGGAGAGCTTTTCACGTTCGCTGTCGAGTTTTTCCACCTGCTCTTTTAACTGTGACAGTTGTTCTTTGGCTGGCGCGGTGCCGCTGATGGTGCCGCCCAACTTGTAAGAAAACAGAGAAAAGGCCACCATGATGCCCAGCAAAATCAGTACCAGCATGGACAGGCGCAACCAGGATTTATTGTCTTCCACCACTTTGATGGTGGATATGGTTTTGTAGCGGGAGCTGTTATTTTTCATGTTGGATTCACATTAAGGCAGCAGAGGTATATGAGTCAGGCCAACTGTTTCCGGTAAGCCGAACATTAAGTTCATACATTGCACTGCCTGTCCTGATGCTCCTTTCATTAAGTTATCCTGCACCACCAGAATAATCACGGTAGAACCATGACGGTGCAATGCCAGACGTAAGGTATTTGAGCCGCGAGTGCTGCGGGTTTCCGGATGACTGCCAAAAGGCATGACATCGACGAACGCTTCTTCGGCATAGGCAGATTCAAACAGTGCCTGCAGCGCTGAGTTATCGATTTCGTAATTGAGTCTGGCATACAGAGTGGAGTGCATGCCGCGGATCATGGGCACCAGATGCGGAGTGAAAATCAATTCTACCGGCTGTGCGGAGATTTTTTGCAGCTGCTCTACGGTTTCCGGAATATGCCGGTGCCCATGGACGGAATACGCTTTGAAGTTGTCGCTGGCTTCCGAGTACAGTGTACTGATTTCCGCTTTGCGACCGGCACCGGAGACGCCGGATTTGCAGTCAGCAATCAGGTTGCCGCTGTCGATGATGCCAGCTTTGAGCAGCGGATAGAAACCCAGCTGCATCGTAGTCGGATAACAGCCGGGATTGCCGACAATGCGCGCCTTTTTGATGGCAGCGCGATTTAATTCCGGTAAGCCATACACGGCTTCGGCCAGCAGATCGGTACAGCTGTGCGACATGCCATACCATTTTTCAAACTGGGCCGGATCTTGCAGACGGAAATCTGCCGCCAGATCAATCACCTTGACACCTGCGGCGAGTAATTCGCGTGCCTGCGCCATGGCCACGCCATGCGGAGTAGCAAAAAACACCACATCACACTCGTTCAGATTGGCTTTTTCGGGCGCACTGAAGGCTAAATTCACCCGGCCTCGCAGCGACGGGTACATGTCGGCTACGGCCAGGCCATCTTCCTTACGAGAAGTAATGGCATGCAATTGAACTTCCGGATGTGTAGCCAAAATGCGTAGCAATTCGACACCGGTGTATCCGGTGCCTCCGACGATGCCTGCTTTAATCATTTATTTTCCTAGCAATAATCTTTGAGGCAATTTTAGCAGCTAGTGATAAATTCATAAATGTGATTTGAGTGGTATTTACTTGTTAAATTGATTCTTAACTACAACATTACGATATTAAATTGATTTGTACAATAAAAAAAACCGCCAGATCGAAATCTGACGGCTTTTGTAAAACTGAACCTGACGTTGTTGAATTAACGTTTCGAGAACTGTTTAGCGCGACGTGCTTTACGCAGACCGACTTTTTTACGTTCAACTTCACGAGCATCACGAGTAACAAAACCAGCTTTTGACAATTCTGATTTCAGTGTTGCTTCGTAGTCGATCAGTGCACGGGTAATGCCGTGACGAACTGCACCAGCCTGGCCAGACTCGCCGCCACCATGAACATTGATCATGATGTCGAAAGTTTCGAGGTGGTTAGTCAGTTCCAGAGGTTGACGGATAACCATCAAGCCAGTTTCACGTGAAAAATATTCATTGGCTGGTTTGCCATTTACAACGATCTTGCCGCTGCCGGATTTCAGGAAGACGCGAGCTACTGCACTCTTGCGACGGCCGGTTCCGTAATTGAAGTTACCGATCATGTCTATTCCTTAGAGTTCGAGTACTTTAGGCTGCTGGGCAGAGTGCGGATGAGTTGCCTCAGCATACACTTTGAGCTTTTTGATCATGGCATAGCCCAGTGGGCCTTTAGGTAACATACCCTTAACTGCCTTTTCCAGAGCGCGACCAGGAAAACGTTCCTGCATCTTCTGGAAATTGGTTTCATAGATACCGCCTGGATAACCAGTGTGGCGATAGTATGTTTTATTGAGGGCTTTAGTGCCTGTAACACGTAATTTACCGGCGTTGACAACAACGATAAAATCGCCAGTGTCTACGTGTGGTGTAAATTCAGGTTTGTGTTTGCCGCGTAATCGGAGTGCCACTTCGCTGGCAACACGTCCGAGGATTTTATCCGTCGCGTCAATCACGAACCAGTCGCGCTGCACTTCGTGTGCTTTTGCGGAGAAGGTTTTCATGATGACTTCCTAATTAAATAAAGTAATTTCGCTTCAATGGCGGTTCCACTTCTTGCTGAAAATAGCTATTTGCATAGCAGGTTTGCAGTAATAGGCAGACTCATCCTTGTATCGTTTTCCCACAAGCGTGATGGAAAGCCGCAAATTATACTATTTTCAAAGAGTCAGAGTCAAGGAATGGTTGGACTTTTGCTGTATTTTTGAGCAAAAAAAGCCCGAAACTGGTGTTTCGGGCTAAGTTCTACCGGAGAAGGTAGTGTTACGGGGGATTTTCTCTTCATGCAACCGAAGATCGCTGCCTTAAATCGGAGTTTAAAAGACAACGATTTATTCTAGCGAACTGCATTGTGCTGTGCAATATAAAATTGATTTATTTTTCCTGTTTTTGTCTCAATGAGGCATTTTTAATAATAAGTATAAAATATTGCATTGCGGCAATGCGACAAGCGACAGAATTTGTTTTGACCGATGACGCAATTTCATCGGCTACAATAAAGCTTAATTTAATTACAGCAGAGGATGTTGACGATGGAATGCACCGTACGTTGGACCGGGATGTCCGGAATGACTTTTTTGGCTGAAACTGGTTCGGGCCATGTGGTGGCTATGGATGGGGCGCCCGATGGTGGTGGCCGCAATCTGGCGCCGCGCCCGATGGAAATGGTGTTGCTCGGCACTGGTGGTTGCACTGCCTATGACGTGGTGCTGATTTTACGCAAAAGCGGTCAGACGATCAGTAACTGTGAAGTCAAACTGACGGCAGAGCGGGCTGAAAAAGAGCCTAAGGTATTTACCAAAGTACATTTCCACTTTATCGTCAGCGGCAGCAACGTCAAACAAAATGTGGTTGAACGCGCCATCAATCTGTCACACGATAAATATTGCTCCGCTTCGATCATGCTGGAAAAGACCGCAGAAATCACCCATAGTTATGAAATTGTGGATGACGCTGTGGGTGCGGTTGCGGCTGGCTGACCAAAGACAGAGCGGTAAGTCGGATAAAACGAGCAGTACAGCACGATAGTCAATATCATGGAAAACGGCATCATGATCAGGATGATCATGTTGGCGTAGCCCGTGATGGCAGCAATAAAAATACTGATCAGTGTGGGCAGCACTCCGCCCACCGTAAACCACGCCAGCCCATACACCAGAAATACTTTGGCTGAGCGCCAGGTGGCAAAAAAACTGTAAAAAACCGCTTTAACTACCGGCATTCCCTGCCAGGCAATCAGAGGGCCGGCAAACCAGAAAGCCATGAGCGCCGGGATGTAAACCAGCAGGGCAAAAAACATCGCGCCCACCATATTGGTGTTGGCGATATTTTTGGCCGACAACTCCAGTTGTCCGGTCATGATTTGCACAAAGATACCGTCATCGATCAGTGCTGAGGCTCCCAGTGACGTGATTGCGGCTATCAGGTATAGCACACCCAACTGTAGCAATCGACCCATATGTGGTGACTGGAAGCCATACAGAAGCAGGCGCGGATGGGCTTTAGTGCCCTGATCTATCTCTTTGCAGGCTTGCATGAAGGCGATGGTAAACAGCGGCAAAAACACAAACGACAGAATCTGTCCCAGCACCGGAATGCTGCCTATGACGAGCATGAAAAACAGATAGCCAAGAAACAGGGTGGAAAATTCCAGTGGCTGCTTCTTGAAAAAATCGTAGCCCTGACGTACCCAGAGCCACCCGGTGTTGGCGGGGAGCTGGTTCATGCCGGAGTCGCGCAGCGTTGGCGCAGGATGCGTTCAAAATGGGCTGGATCGTGCGCAATGAGCATATGTGCTTCTCGTGGTTGATGAAAATCATACAGACGGGAAAGCCAGAAACGTAAGGCAGCTGCCTGCAGCATCAGCGGCCAGACAGTCAGTTCCTCAGGCGTCAGTGGGCGAATTTTTTGGTACGCATCCAGCAGGGCGTTGGTGCGCGCCGGATCAAGCGCGCCACTGTCCAAATAAATGCACCAGTCGTTGACGGTGACGGCAATATCAAACACAAAGCTGTCGCAGCCGGCAAAATAAAAATCAAAGAAGCCTGTGAGTCGGGTGCCGTTAAACATTACATTGTTGCGAAACAGATCGGCATGTACTGGTCCGCGCGGCAGGGCGGCATACTCGGCGCTGGCGGCCAGAGTTTGCTGTTGCTGAAGCTGCGAGTTCAGCAGGCTTTGTTGATCCGGGCTCAGATAATCCATGACCTTGGGAGCTGTTTCCAGCCACCAGTGCAGTCCGCGCAGGTTTTCCTGGTGGCGCGGGTAATCGCGTCCAGCCAGATGCATTTTGGCCAGCATGGTGCCCACCTCGGCGCAATGCACCGGTGCCGGATCAAGTTGACTGTCGCCGCTAAGTTTGCTGACAATCGCGGCCGGCTTGTTGTGCAGCAGCGTTACCAGCTGACCGGTGTTAGTGGCCACCGGAGCGGGCACGAGGATGCCACGCTGAGCCAAATGATCCATCAGGTGCAGATAGAAGGGCAGTTGTTCGAGGCTCAGATTTTCAAAAATCGTCAGAACGAATTCACCGGCATCCGTGGTAATGAAAAAATTGCTGTTTTCAATACCGGAGGAAATACCCTTGATAGAATGTGCACGGCCAAGCGAAAATTGCGGCAGCCAGTGGCTGAGGTCAGTCAGACTGACTGGAGTAAATACGGCCATGAGATCAATAGACTAAAAATAGGGAATGGTTATTTTTGTGGCAGGGCATCCGGATTGGGCGCCAGTGTTGGCGGAGCTTCATCGGCTTTGGGTTCGGTGCTCTTGCTGCCGCCCCAGCTTTTAATGACCCACTGTACCGGATGGTTGCTGCTGCTCTGAGCGTCGCCAGGCAATGAATTGCCGACATTCTGGTTGGGTTTGACAATATAAGTACCGATGTCGTTGGTGACTTTGACTTCGGTTTGCTGGCCATTCTGGGTGGTTTGCACTGTCTGGCTGCTGTGATCCGGTTTGCTGTTGCTGACAGCCGGGTCGCCCGTTTCTTCCAGTTTTTCCAGTTGTGGTGGCATATCTGAAGGCGGCGTGGCGTAGGCGCTATTGACGACACAGCAGTAAATCACAGCAAGAGCGAACTTAAGATTGGTTTTCATCATGATTCTGAGGTGGTGAAACAGTGGGTATCTGGGAAATCAATATGGCATTGTAGCAAAGTAGTTCTCTGATCGTCAGTCAAGTTTACTCTTTAAAGCGGCGGCGGCAAGGTATTACTGACAGTTTCAATGTCGAGTGCCTCATAAAACGCAAAAATGGCATCCACAATATTGCTGGGTTCATCGATGAGCTGGATGATGTCCAGATCTTTTTCTGCAATCATGTGGTTGGCTGCCAGTGATGAAGTCAGCCAGTCGGTGAAACCCTGCCAGAACTGGGTACCGACCAGAATCACCGGAATGCGGCGGGTCTTGCCGGTTTGTATCAGGGTAATGGCTTCAGTGACTTCATCGAGGGTGCCAAATCCGCCCGGATAGACGACATAGGCATCGGCATATTTTACAAAAGCAACTTTACGGGCAAAAAAATGCCGAAAAGAAATAGAAATAGTTTGAAAGCGATTCGGTACCTGTTCTTTGGGTAACTCGACATTCAAGCCAATTGACGGAGAGCGACCATTAAATGCGCCACGATTGGCCGCTTCCATAATGCCTGGCCCACCGCCGGAAATAACGGCAAAGCCTTCATCGGAGAGACGGCGGGATAAATCGAGACAATTCTGGTAAAACGGGTCTTCCGGGCGGGTGCGAGCCGAGCCAAAGATCGACACCGCCGGGCGCACATGCGATAAACGTTCGGTGGACTCGATAAATTCTGCCATAATCGTCAGCAAATTCCATGACTCACTGGCTTTGATGGCATCAAGTTGCTGTTTATCGGTGATTTGACGCAGCTTTGCCATGCTGTTTTTCTTTTGGCGCATTCGTAACCTGGTTCAAAAAATTATGCAAAAAACCTTACTGTTGGTGGATGGTTCGAGTTATTTATACCGTGCTTTTCATGCCATGCCTGATTTACGCAATGCCACAGGTCAGCCGACCGGTGCGATTTACGGCATGATCAATATGCTGCGCCGTCTGCGTATGGATTATCCGGCAGCTTACATTGCTTGCGTATTCGATGCAAAAGGAAAAACTTTTCGCGATGACTTATATGCCGAGTATAAAGCGCAGCGCGCTTCCATGCCGGAAGATCTGGTGGCGCAGATCGCACCTATCCATGAAGTCGTGCGCCATCTGGGCTGGCCTATCCTGATGATAGACGGTGTTGAGGCTGATGATGTGATCGGTACGCTGGCCGTCGATTCGGTCAGGCAGGGCTTGAAATGCATCGTCTCCACCGGCGACAAAGATCTGGCACAACTGGTCAATGACGATGTCACGCTCATTAACACCATGAGTAACGAAAAGCTCGATGTGGCGGGCGTGATTGCCAAATTTGGCGTGCCGCCCAATCGGATTGTTGATTACCTCAGTCTCATCGGTGATACGGTCGATAATGTTCCTGGTGTGGCCAAAGTCGGTCCCAAGACCGCCGTCAAATGGCTGGGTTTGTATGATTCCCTCGATGGCGTAATGGCGCATGCTGCCGATATTGGTGGCGTGGTAGGTGAAAATCTGCGTCAGGCACTAGACTGGTTGCCGCAGGCGCGGGTGCTGGTGACCGTAAAAACCGATTGTGATTTAAGCGCGCAAAGCAGCTCGATTGTTGAATCCCTGGTGGCGCGCCCTGAAGATCTGTCGGCCATGATCGATTTTTATCGCCGTTATGGTTTTAGGAGCTGGTTGCGGGATGCCGAGGCGTCGCAACCGGCTAGTGCTGACAACGCACCTGTCGCCCAGTTTGCAGTCGATGTTCAGCCCGTAGCCCAACCCATAACCCAACCTGCAACCCAACCAAGAGTGGTGGTGGCGAGTCGTTATGAGACGGTCTTGACTGAAGCTGAACTGGCGCACTGGATGGGGATCATCGATCGTGCAGCACTGACTTCGATCGATACCGAAACCACCTCGCTCGAACCGATGACGGCCCAGATGGTCGGAATTTCGCTCTGTTGTGAGGCTGGTCATGCTGCTTACATACCGTTAGCCCACTGTTATCCGGGAGCGCCGCAGCAGCTGTCGCGCACGCTGGTGCTGGAGCGACTCAAACCCTGGCTGGAAGACGACAGTAAGCGCAAGGTGGGGCAAAATTTAAAATACGACAGTCATATTTTTGCCAATCACGGTGTCAGCCTTAAGGGAGTGGCACACGATACCCTGCTCGAATCGTATGTGTTTGAATCCCATAAGTCGCACGACATGGACAGTCTGGCGCTGCGTCATCTGGGGCGCAAAACCATCAGCTTTGAAGAAGTGTGTGGCAAAGGCGTCAATCAGATTTGCTTTGATCAGGTCGATATTGCCCGTGCTACCGACTATGCCGCCGAAGATGCCGATATTACTCTGCAACTGCATCAGGCCATGTTTCCCGAAGTGCAGCAAAGTGCCCGGTTACTATATATATATGAAGCGATTGAATTGCCAACCGCTCAGGTACTGCAAAAAATTGAGCGCAATGGCGTCCTGATCGATGCCCAGTTGTTGGCCACACAATCGAATGAAATCGGTCTGCGCTTGTTGCAGCTGGAAAATCAGGCCTATGAATTGGCTGGGCAACCGTTTAATTTAAATTCTCCAAAGCAACTTGGTGAAATATTTTTTACCAAGTTGCAGTTGCCGGTAGTGAAAAAGACTCCTTCCGGCGCGCCTTCGACGGATGAGGAGGTGCTGCAAAAACTGGCCGAAAATTATCCTTTGCCCAAAGTGTTACTGGAATATCGCGGTCTGGCGAAGTTGAAGTCGACCTATACCGACAAACTGCCAAAAATGGTGAATGCCAGCACTGGCCGGGTACATACCAATTATGCCCAGGCGGTGGCGGTCACCGGACGGCTGGCCTCGAATGATCCCAATTTACAAAACATTCCTATCCGCAGTGTTGAGGGACGGCGCATACGGGAAGCGTTTATTGCTCCGTCTGGCAGTGTGTTGGTGTCGGCCGATTATTCGCAGATTGAGTTGCGCATCATGGCGCATATTTCGGGAGATGAGAGTTTGTTGCGCTCGTTTGCTGAAGGCGAGGATGTGCATCGCGCCACAGCGGCGGAAATTTTTGGCATTGCTCCAACCGAGGTCAGCAGTGAGCAGCGCCGTTATGCCAAGGTGATTAATTTCGGC
The DNA here is from genome assembly GCA_903862415.1 of uncultured Oxalobacteraceae bacterium. Lineage (GTDB taxonomy): Bacteria > Pseudomonadota > Gammaproteobacteria > Burkholderiales > Burkholderiaceae_D > Solimicrobium. The sequence continues at coordinate 42,654 of CAIOYD010000070.1, forward strand.
CTGATTTATGGCATGAGTGCTTTTGGTCTGGCGGGTAATCTGGGCATAGAACGGGCTGCCGCACAAAGCTACATCGATAAGTATTTCAGTCGTTACCCCGGCGTGGCCCATTATATGGCCGACACCCGCGTCAAAGCCAGGGAGCAGGGCTATGTGGAAACGGTCTTCGGTCGTCGTCTGTGGTTGGCTGAAATCAATTCACCCAACGGTCAGCGGCGTCAGGGAGCTGAGCGTGCCGCGATTAATGCGCCCATGCAGGGAACGGCGGCTGATCTCATCAAGTTGGCCATGATCGCAGTGCAACAGTGGCTGGAATCTGCCGGGATGAAAGCAAAAATGATTATGCAGGTGCATGATGAGCTGGTGCTGGAAGTGCCGGAGGCGGAATTGGCGTTGGTGAAACAAAAACTGCCTGAACTGATGGCCCGGGTCGCCAGCCTGAAAGTGCCTTTGATCGCCGAAGTGGGTGTCGGGGCTAACTGGGATGAGGCGCATTAATTTCCGCTTGAGTCAGAGTGTTGTTTGGATGTGCTGTGCGGCAAGGTGTTGTTGTTTAACATCAATCATGTCATGCCGATGTCATAGTAAACTTGAATTTGCACGCTGACTGAGTAAGCTGAATTCGTCGTTGCAGGAGAGAAAATTTCAAGCAGTCACAATGACGTTAGTATTGTAACCACTGTGGCATATTTGCAACGTTGATGTCATAGAGTTGTAATTATTCGTTATTATAGTTCAGCCTTGTTAGAGCAAAACCACGTTAGTCAGCAGGTAAAAAGCCAAAATACGGGTTGTCATAATCGGTGAGGTGGGAGGCCTGCAAGACAGAATCACATTTGCTCTGTCTGCTGAAATGGCAAATTATTCAATCACCAGGGGTGATGATTGCCTGAGTAAAACAAGAAATATTTTTTATCACTTAAACAAAGGACGAACAATGAACAAGAAAATCATCGGTGTCAGTATTGCCATGCTGTTTGCTGCAAACGGCGCTTTCGCACAATCTTCCAACGGTTCTTCGGTTGAATTGTATGGCGTATTGGATGTCGCTGTTGGTACAGTCAATCATTCATTAAGTGGTGATTCCAATTTCCCGGCAACTGTTAATCCAGTTACTCCGACAAGCACACTGGTGAACAATTCCACCAGCGGCATGTTCAACGGCGGTATCTCTGATTCACGTTGGGGCATTCGCGGTACTGAAGATCTGGGCGGCGGTCTGAAAGCGATTTTTGTATTGGAATCCGGCATTAACCTGCCATCAGGTTCCCTCAACAATGCAGCTGCTTCACTGGCTAACAACAGAAACGCCACCAGCGGCACAGTATCTGTCAACTCATCCCTGAACGGTCAATTGTTTAATCGTACAGCTAACGTTGGTCTGACTGACGCTACTATGGGTACACTGACAGTTGGTAAAAACTATGTTCCTATGTATGACATCGTTGTTGCTTACGATCCAGTACAAGCCGCTCAATTGTTTTCCCCACTGGGCTTCTCAGGCGGATACGGCGGCGGTAACGGCGTTTCAGAAAGTCTGCGTCAAGACAACAGCCTGAAATACAAAAACAAAATTGGCGATTTCAATTTTGGCGCTTTGTATAAACTCGGCGGCGTGTCTGGCAGCTCTTCAGCACAATCTGCTTACTCCCTGAATCTGGGTTACGAAGCTAATGGTCTGGGCATTCAAACTGCTTACCAGGCTTATACTGATGCCATGAAAGAAGGCAACAGTGCAATCCAAGGCGATGTAAAAGTCACCAATTACAACACTACTGGTTACATGATTGCTGCCAAATACACGATGGGCGATGCGACAGTACGTGGCGGTTATGAAGGTTATACATTAAAAGCGCCGTCAAATACTCTGGCTTCAATGGGTATCACCAGCCTGAACGGTTTTGCTCTGGATCCAGCAAGTTCCAACTTTGCTACCAACAATCAAACCACGAACATTCTGTGGGTTGGTGGTGATTACAACTTCTCACCAGCGTTCAATCTGGCTGCCGGTTACTATGATATCGCTGCTAAAGCAACTGGTGACCTGAAACAGCACGATGGCAATATCGACATTCTGTCGATGTTGGCTGACTACCATTTCACTAAACGTACTGACGTGTACGCCGGTGTGATGTTCTCTAAAGTGAAGGGTGCTCAATACACTCTGCCAGTAGTTTCAGACAACTCCAGCAACTATATCTACGCTGTTGGTCTGCGCACCAAGTTTTAATTAAGTGCTGTTGGCCGGCTGATGCAGCCGGTTAGCAATCAATGCCGTGCAATGTAAATTGCGCGGCATTTTTTTATTTAAAAGTCTTTATGTGATTTCCGAATATCAAAACCCGAAATGATTCGTTCTGTAAAGAAACTGACAATGTTAACCTGTCAACTCTTCTGCTCATCAGCGGAGTTGACTTGTTGCCTCAGTTTCACTTTATCGAATGAAAATGATGAAATTAAACTACCTCGTTGTTGGAATTATTTCTGCGGTATCCGCCAGTGCTTATGCGCAACAAATTACTGTCGCCAATGCGCCTCCGGAAGTTGGTAGCGGTGTTACTGTGTATGGTGTGCTCGATGCCGGTGTGCGCTCATCTTCGGGTCTTGGTTTGTCGGCCACGTCTTCCCCATCAGCGAGTCCGACCAATACCACGGCTTTAGCCAGTGGTGCAGATCGTTCCGGACGCTGGGGAATCACTGGCGGTGAGGTCTTGAGCGATGGCTTTAAAGCCAGCTTTACCCTGGAAAGTGATTTGTATGTAAACAGCGGCAATACCAATCCAAATTTGGGTGCCGGCAAAGACACCACGGCGGCCACTACCAACAAGCTGTTTGAACGTCAGGCGACAGTGAGTCTGGCAGGTTCGTTTGGTAAAATTTCACTCGGTCGTCAGCAGAGTGCTCTGCGCGATATTATTGATGATATTGATGCCATCGGCGGCCGGTTTACTTCATTCAATCCGAATCTGCAATACACTTCACTCAACTCCTCGTCACTGGTCGCTTCTCCAGCAACTTATTACGGCAGCGGTAATCCCGGCAATGATTCCATGATGCGCCAGGATAATGCGGTCAAATACAGTCTGGCGCTGGGTGACGTGAATGCCATTGTGGATTATTCGCTCGGCGGAGTGGCTGGTTCCACCCAGAGCAATTCCAGTGCTCAGGCGGCACTGAGTTACCACGCCGGTCCGGTATTGGTTTCGGGAGCGTATGAAGCACTCAACAACAATACAGATACTTTGAAATTAACTGCCTACACGGTCGGCGGCCGTTATATTTTTGGTGACTGGCAGCTGGCGGCCAATTATGGCAGCAACAGCGCTGACCGCACGGTGACGACGAATATTAAAACCACGATTGCTTCCGTGGGAACCACCTATGCGGCCACCTCCGCCATTGATCTGACACTGGGTTACTATCAGGTGCAGCGCACTTGGAGCGCCAACGTCAAACCGGATGCCAGCATTCATCGGGTGATAGGTTTTGCTGAATATAAATTCTCAAAACATGCTCTGGCGTTTGTGGAGTTCGATCACAATCAGTGGGGTGGAGATGCAAGCCAATTTCAGGGTGCGGCAACCAACAAAGCGTCCAGTTCCGGGTTGACACTGGGATTGGATTACAAGATCTGAAGCATCAGCGAGGAATGGCGGGACAGAGCAACGTCAGATGTGTACCGATTTCTGCGGGCTGAAACTGCAGATGAAAGCCATGCAGCCGCAGAATCGCCGCGACGATACTCAAGCCCAGGCCGTAGCCCTGTTTTTGGTTTTGGTCATGATTGCTGCGATGAAAGCGCAGCATGACAGCGTCGTGTTCGTCAGCAGGAATGCCGCAACCATTGTCGCTGATGTCGATGCGAATCATATCATCGGATTGACTGAGTTTGAGCCGCACCCAACCGCCACGCGGGGTAAATTTGATGGCATTATCGAGCAGGTTGCTAATGGCTTCAAACAACAAATCCGGATCAGCATGTATCTGACTGGTCGGTCCGCAATCAACGATCAACTGGACTCCGGCATCTTCAGCGAGCGGTTCAACTAATTCCGCCACCTGTAAAACAACACTGTCTGGTTGCAGGTGGATAAATCCCGATTGACGGTGCCGATTTTCGATTTCAGAAATTCGCAGCAAGGCGCGAAATCGCTCCAGCAGGCTATCCGTTTCGGTCAGAGCCTGTTCAAGTAACTGTCGCTCTTGAAATTCCGCCGGTAACTGTTGTTGTGCCCGGTACAGGATAAGTCGCAGTCGGGTCAGAGGTGTGCGTAAATCGTGGGCCAGGGTATCGCTGACCGATTTGACTTCAGTGAGCAGCCGTTCAATTTCTTCCAGCATCAGGTTGACAATCAGTGCCAGCATATCGAGCTCATCGTGCCGGTTCGAGACCGGCAAGCGTAAGCTGAGTTCGCCCTGCATGATGCGGCCACTGGTGGTGCGAATCACGTTGATGCGCCTCAGTGGCCGGATGCTGAGCAAAAAGCCACTCAGCAGTCCAAGAAGCAAGATGCTGATGCCACTGCCGATTAACGCGTTCCGGATGATTTCTTTGATTTCGGCGAGTTGAGTAAAGTCTCTGCCAACAACCAGAATGTCACCATTACTGAGAACTTGAAAGCGCGCCCGGGCCCATCCTGCTGTCTGGACTGATAAGTTGGGCAGGTAGGGAGGAAGACCGACATGAACAAACTGATGAATGTGTCCATCGATGGTCACGCCTTCAGGCAAGGTCTTGATATTGCCGGCAATCAGAGTCCGGCTGGAATCAAATAAACCATACAGGTTGGATTTGCGTAAATCGTATTTGAGTGCATCGTTGATTTGCCGGTGAGCCTGTTCCGGAGTCAGATTGGTGAAATTATCCGACATGAGTAAAATACTGTCATCGATCCGGTGCATCAGATAACTGGAGGTTTGCCAGTAAACCAGACTCAGTAAAGCGACATTGCCGACAATAAAAATCAGCCCGAAGACGATGGCGAGTCTGAAAAAAGAAATGCGCCAGTGATCGAGTAAACTTGGTTTCATGGACGAAATCCCAATAAATAGCCGGAACCACGCACGGTATGAATCAGTGCAGGCAGGTCTGGCAAATCGATTTTTTTGCGCAGGCGTGCCATGTGAACTTCAATCAGGTTGGTATACGGGTCGAAGTGATAATTCCAGACCGCCTCAAAAATCATGCCACGGGTGAGTACCTGGCCGGAATTGCGCATCATGTATTCAAGCAGGCGGAATTCGGTAGTTTTTAATTCAATCAGCAGTGCGCCACGCAGTACAGTGCGTTCCATGAGCTGCATAGTCAGATCAGCGACTTGTAAGGTGATGACTAATTGCGGTGTTTGCCTGCGCCGTAATAAGACTTCCAGGCGGGCAGACATTTCATCGGTAGCAAAGGGTTTGGTCAAATAATCATCCCCGCCAGCACGTAACCCGCGGATGCGTTCATCCACAGCGCTTAAGGCACTGATCATCAGGACGGGAGTGGTGATGCCCTGCGTGCGTAATTGGCTGACGATGCTCAAGCCGTCCAGAGTTGGTAGCATACGATCCAGGGTAATGGCATCATAATGGCCATTTATTGCTTTATTCAGGCCGCATTGGCCGTCATGTTCAATCTCAACCAGATAGCCATGGGCACGCAATTCTGCCGCGATTTCATCGGCAGTCACCGGGTCATCTTCGATGGTTAATATCTTGGGCATGAGTTACGTTAGTTGGGTTGACTGACTGCGGAGTTCCATCCCCCACCCAAAGCGCGAATTAATTCGACACTGGTGCGCAACTGCTGGGTATGTAAATCCAGCTCACTGGTTTCTGCGGCTAATGCCCAGGCTTGAGCCGTCACCACATCTAAATAGTTCACGGCGCCTTCGCGATACCGGTTCAGAGAAAGAGTTAAGCTTGTTTGTGCTGATTTAACGGCCGCGGCCTGTTGTATCTCGCCTTCTTTTGAATATTTCAATTGCGACAGCGCGTCTTCGACCTGTTGGAAAGCAGTAAGTACAATAGCACGATATTGAGCTCCGCTGATGTCTGAAGCAGCCTTGGCTTGATCCACTTCGGCACGACGTTTCCCGGCATCGAATAAATTAAAGACCACGCCAGGGCCCAGGGTCCAGAAACTGTTGGGTGCCGACAGTAATTCACCTTTGCCGGTATTTTGATAACCAAAGGCTGCGCCCAGCGAAAAGTTCGGGAAATAGGCTGCACGTGCCACACCTATGGTGGCATTGGCAGCGGCGGCACGTCGTTCTGCTGCACTGATGTCGGGGCGACGCTGTAGCAAGGTTGAAGGCATTCCGAGCGGAATTTCTGGTGTGCTCAGGTGCTTGTCAGCGATAGCTAAAGTAAAGTTCATGGCCGGCTTGCCTGTCAGGCTCGCTATGGCATGTTCGATGATCGCGCGTTTTGCGGTGATGTCGGCGAGTTGTGCTTTGATGGTGCTTATTTGTGTTTCTGCGCGGGCGACATCGAGTCCTGAGGAAACACCTCCGTCATGACGGCGCTGGGTTAGTTCCAGAGCACTTTGATAGGCGTCAACAGTAGTGGTAAGTAACTGCAGTCTGGCATCGGTGCCGCGCAAGTTGAGGTAGTTATCCGCCAGTTGAGCGTGCAGGCTAAGACGCACTGTTTCGACATCGGCAGCACTGGCCTGTGCATTGGCGTTGCCTGCTGCAACCAGGTTTCTGACCCTGCCCCAAAAATCGAGTTCATAACTGGCTCCGAGACTGACTGTATCTGCTTTATACACATTCGCCTGATTAGATCCACGCAGCGGGCGATTAGCGGATTGGCGGTTAGTGCTGGCGTTAGCTCCGCCATCGATGTTGGGAAATAAACCTGATTGCAATCCACTGCTATAGGCATTAGCCTGGTCAAAGCGTGCCAGTGCAATTGCCAGGGTGGGGTTAGCCTGATCTATGGAGGATTCCAGATCATTAAGAATCGGATCATGATAGATTTCCCACCAGGCATCCCTTGGATGATCGTCAGTGGGTTGGGCAATTGTCCAGATGGAATCTTGCCACGCATCGGTGTTGAGCGCGATGACAGGTGCATGATAAGTGGGTGCAAATGAGCAGCCACCTAAAGCAACGGCAAGGCCAATACTTAAGGCTGTCGAGGAATACATCCTTTTGGAAAACATTATTTATTTCCTCCGCCTATACGAACCATATCGCCATTTTCCAGGGAATCCGGCGGGTTATCAATGAGGCGATCAGTGGCGCTTAATCCATTCGCAATTTCCACAACCGCACCTTGATCATGACTGACCTGTATTTTTCGGAAGGCAACATGGTTGTCCGCTGTCAGCGTGGCGATCGACAAACCTTCTTTGCGGAACACCAGCGCGCTGGCAGGAATATGAACCAGGCTGCGATCGACTGGAAGTTTGAAATGCACATTGCCATAGCCGCCGGGCATCAGATCGCCTTCTTTGTTGTCCACGGCAAGTTCCATCAGGATGGTGCCTGAATCTTCATTCACCGCGCCCGAATTGGCGCTTAGTGTTGCGACAAAGGATGAGCCTGGAAAGCTCGGTACATCCAGATCAGCTTTCATTCCGGCAGTAATTTTGTGGGCATAGTTTTGCGGCACGTTGACATACAGGCGTAATTTTCTGGTATCTGCTACGGTAAATAATTCATGTCCCGCATCATGGCCGGCATTGATCAGTGCGCCGATGTCAGTTTTTCGTGACGTGATAAGGCCATCAAACGGTGCGGTGATTTTTTTAAATGACGCCAGTGCCCGCAGTCGGTCCACATCGGCTCTGGCGGCCATGACGAGGGCTTTTTTAGCTTCATTATCACCATTTTTTTCATCTGCTTCCTGTCTGGAAACAGAATCGCTGGCCAGCAAATTTTTCCAGCGATTACTGGTGATTTCAGTAAGTCGCTCATTGGCAAGTGCGGTTTCCAGATTGGCTTCCGATTGTTTTAATTGTTGGTCTAATTCAGGTGTTTCAATCACAGCCAGCACCTGCCCTGCTTTCACTGGTGTGCCAATATCAACGGACCAATTTTTTAAATAACCGTTAACCCTGGCGTAGACTGATGCTGAATAATAGGCTTGCAATGTTCCTGGCAAAACCAGATCAGAAGCTTCAGTCGTCAGGGATGGTTGAATCACTTTTACCATCGGTGTTGCCTGCTCTTGCGCTAAATGGACCAGGCCAGCCTGATCTTTTGAGCGTGAGTTAATACCCCAGACGACGACGCCAATGGCGATAATGACGGCGAACAGTGCTTTGATTTTTAAGTTCGATGGTAGCGGCTTGCGTAATATTTCGTTGTTGTCATTTGTGCTCACGGGGATCTCCAGACGGTGAAGCAGGTTGTTCATTTTTATGTACCATGCTAAACAGGATAGGTACAAATAACAGGGTGGCGATGGTTGCTGCCATGAGTCCGCCAATAACGGCACGGCCCAGAGGTGCATTTTGTTCTCCGCCTTCACCCAGGCCAAGCGCCATGGGTGCCATACCGATAATCATGGCCAGAGCGGTCATTAAGACTGGTCGGAAGCGCGTGAAGCCAGCTTCCAGCGCTGCTTTAATCGGGTCGCCTGAGTGTTGTAGCCGTTCGCGTGCAAAGCTGATCACTAAAATACTGTTTGCCGTTGCCACGCCCATACACATAATCGCCCCCGTTAATGCCGGGACAGAAAGTGTGGTGTGGGTGCTGAACAGCATCCAGACTATGCCTGCCAGTGCGGCCGGCAGAGCGCTGATAATGACGAAGGGGTCACTCCATGACTGAAAATTCACCACGATCAGTAAATAGATCAACACGATGGCTGCCAACAAACCAAACAATAAACCACTGAACGCGGTGTTCATGGTTTGTACTTGTCCGCGTAAGGTAATGGTCGCTCCTTTTGGGCGGCTGGCTTCATTTTGCTTTAAAATTTTATTGATGTCGCTGGCGACGCCGCCTAAATCGCGACGCTGAGGGGTGGCAAAAATATCAATCACAGGCTGCACTGCATAATGCGAAACCACAGCCGGGGTGGTTGCGCGCGTGATGTTGGCCAGTCCACCCAGAACCTGCTGGCCCTTAACGTTATCACCGACGACAGGGATATTTTTCAAATCAGACAGCGATTGAATGTCGTATTCCGGTGTTTGCGCCACGATAGGGTAAGAAACACCATTGCGTTTATTGAGCCAAAATGCCGGAGCAACCTGACCACTGCCGGCCATCGTTACGACCAGACTGTTGGTGACATCGCGTTCAGTAATTCCTGCCAGTTTGGCGCGACTGCGGTCAACATCGATTTTTAACTGTGGATAGTTATTGGCTTGCTGAATACGTACATCGGCAATGCCTGGAATGGAATTGATTTCACGTTGCAGCTTTTGTGCATACAGCATATTTTCCATACCGTTTGGTCCCATCACCTGGACATCAATCGGTGCCGGTGCGCCAAAATTAAGAATCTGACTGATAATGTCGGCAGGCAGAAATGAAAACGTGGTTCCGGGAAATTGCTCAGTTAACGATTTTCTGAGTTCGGCCACGTAGTCTGCCGTAGGCCGATGATTCTCGTTGAGCGCAATTAAAATATCGCCGTCTTGTGGGCCTATCGTACCGGTGTTGTTATACACCTGATTAATGCCGCTGACGGTTAAACCCATATTGTCGACGATCGTGCCTAATTCATCAGCCGGAATTTTTCTGCGGATATGTTGTTCTACCTGATCAAATAACTTGGCGGTTTCTTCTATGCGGGTGCCAACCTGAGCACGCACATGCATTTTTATCTGGCCGGAGTCAACATCGGGGAAAAAGTCTCTCCCCAGCCATGGAACTAAAGCAAATGAAATGACAACGACAGTTAAAAATCCCGTAATAAATATTTTTTTGTTTTCCATGGCCAGCACCAGGAAAGAATAATAGGTATTGCGAATTCTTATAAACTGGCGTTCGAATGCCTGCTGGAATCTGACCAGTGGGTTGTGCGAATGTGATGGGGTGTGATGTTCTGGCTGCGCCATCTGGAGTAATTCGCCGGATGGATGTCCATCTATGCTGTGCACTCGCAAAATATACAATGACATAGTCGGCACCAGTGTGCGTGACAGGATGAAGGACGCGATCATGGCAAACACTACGGCTTCGGCCATTGGCACAAACAAATAATGCGCGACACCATTTAAAAAGAACATCGGAATAAAAACGATGCAGATGCAGAGCAGTGAGACAAATGCAGGGCCGACGATCTGATGCGCACCGTCCATGATGGCAGTATGCACATCTTTGCCTTGTTCAAGATGCCAGTTAATGTTTTCAATCGTGACAGTCGCATCATCGACCAAAATTCCTACCGCCAGCGCAAGTCCGCCTAAAGTCATGATATTGAGCGTTTCGCCGACAACGTATAACCCGATGATGGACGATAAAATCGCCAGTGGAATCGAGGCTGTGATAATCAAGGTGGAGCGCCAGCTGCCTAAAAACAGCAAAATCATTAAGCTCGTTAATAAGGCGGCAATCACCGCTTCACGCGCTACGCCGCCGACAGCAGCTTTGACAAACACCGATTGATCACCAATAGCATCCAGATGGATAGACTTAGGCAAGGTTTCTGAAATGGTGGGCAGTAAATTTTTAATGTTGCTGACAATATCCAGGGTGGAGGCAGCACCACTTTTTAAAATCGTCATCAACACGGCACGACTGCCATTAACTCTGACGATATTGGTTTGCGGTGGATTGCCATCGCGCACACTGGCGACATCACGCAGATAAATCAGGGTGCCACCGACGTACTTAATCGGGATTTCGCTGAGTTTTTCAAACGCATCAGGGCTGTTATTGAGTTTGACACTATATTCAAATTGACCAATTTTTTGCGTACCAACCGGAATGATTTGATTTTGTGCGGTGATCGCATTTTCAATATCTTGCGCCGATAAATGCCTGGCCTGCATGGCTTGCTGATTTAAGTCGATCTGAATTTGTCTGACTTTTCCACCGTAAGGTGAAGGTACGGCGGTGCCAGGTACAGTGGCTAATTGCGGACGAATAAAATTCTGGCCAAAGTCGAATAGCTTCTGTTCGGTTTCTTCCATACTCGAGAGCGCCAGTTGCAGAATCGGTACTGTTGAAGCGTTGTAATTCAGAATCAATGGTGGCGTAATACCCGGTGGCATTTGCTTTAAAACTGTTTGGGAGATCGAGGTCACCTGCGCGGTGGCGGTGCGAATATCCACATTCGGCTGGAAGAAAATTTTCACAATTCCGTAACCGGCCAGCGATTGCGATTCTATGTGTTCAATATCGTTGACGGTAGAGCTTAACGACCTTTCGTAATAATACAGAACCCGTCCGGACATATCTTCGGGCGACAAACCTGTGTAGGTCCAAACCACACTGATCACGGGAATTTTAATATCCGGGAAAATATCGGTAGGCGAACGCAGTGCTGCCAGAGGTCCAAAAATCAGAATCAGTAGCGCCAGCACCACGAAGGTATATGGGCGTTTTAATGCAATACGAACAATCCAAAGCATGGGGGCCTCAAAGCGAAGATTCCTGGGATAGCTCTACTGTATGTTTTAGCAAAGTGTAGAGTTGATGCCTGAATTATAGATGCGAGTGGAAATTGCCTGCATTAAACATTTTTAATGTTGAAGTATTCGTTGATTGTTTGTGTGAGTATGTAAAATGCAGCAAAAAAAACGGCAGCCACAGCTGCCGTAGTTGCTAATTAATTCATTTTTATTAAAACCGGTGCCGCAAACCCAAATCAAACACATTCACACCATAACCAGGGTTGCTGGCATTGCCGACGCGATAATCCGCACCGTTTTTATTTTTCAGTGCAGCGATGGATGTGTAGAACGAAGTCCGTTTCGACAGCGCATAGGTGTAACCCAGAGCAAACTGTTGGGCGTCCAGATTGGCACTGGTATGGTCATTTTTATGCAGATAGGATGCCAGCAGTTCATGCGCGCCCAGCGGATAGCGTAATCCCAGCAGCAGATCGGATGAATCGACATCCGCAATGGCGGTGACATCGGAGCCGCGATTCATGGCGTAGCCGAGTGACGATTTCAGCGGCAATCCCAGCTCAGACCAGTCCATGACTGCACCCAGCAGCGTGGTATGAAAGGTGTTGCGGTTATTGATCGCATTGGCGACATCATACGAAAGCAGCGCGGCCAGCGGTCCGTGGGTATAGTTGATGGTGGTGCCCATCTGACGGCCATTTTGAATGCTGCCGGCAATTTCACCAAAGCTGTAGTTGAATTCCATAGACCAGCCGGATACGGTTTGTGAAGCGTAGCGCATGGAATTGTTTTGTCCGACCACGCCACCACCGTTACTGACATTATTGCCGCCGATGGCCACGCCGTTGATGAAATTGGCACCACCGATACTCATCAGATTGGTTGCGGTTCCTGCCAGACCGAGTTCAAACGGGTCCAGCGTTTTGAGTGCATCATATAAAGGGGTAAACTGGCGCCCGGCGGTGACGGTACCGAAGTCGCCCGTCAATCCAACCCAGGAGGCGCGATTAAACAGGCTGCTGTTATTGGTGCTGCTGCCGGAATTGATTTGCACGCCAGCTTCGAGCTGGAAAATGGCTTTCAGCGAGCCGCCAAAATCTTCCATTCCTTTGACGCCGATGACGGACGGCTGGTCTATGCCACTGTCGAGTGACCATTTATTCTGACCGACATTGACCGGCGGAGTGTTGCCGGTACTGGCATAAGTGACGCCGGCGTCGAGTGTGCCATACAGGGCAACCGACGTTTGTGCCGAGGCCGATGCCATCAGCGTGGTCAGAATGGTCAATGCAAAAAAGGTTTTTTTCATGGGATACTTGAGTAGTTTGAGCTGCAAAACGATTAGGGTACCACTGATTTGCCGCAGGCATGTAGGGGTGGTTCTTGGATGTCAGGCATTATTTCAGCAAAATTCAGGTCGCGGCGCAAAGAAAATGTGATTAAAATAGCCCACTTGAAAAAGTTTCGTGGTTGTTGCACAACAGCATAATAAGACAGGACTCTGGCTTGAACAAACTTGATGTATTACTGATTCATCTCGATAAAACCCTACGGGTGGTGACTGGGGTGACGACAGCGGCACGTGCCAATCCGTCAGAGCAGCAGCCTGATGAGCGCATGGAGTTGGCCCAGCGGCGTCATAGTGCCGGGTTAATGCGGGTCAATCACGTTGGCGAAGTGTGCGCTCAGGCGCTGTACGAATCGCAGGGTTTGTTTGCCCATGATGCCGCCGTGCAGGAGCAGTTTGTGGCCGCTGGCAGGGATGAAGAAGACCATCTGGCCTGGACTGCTCACCGTCTCAAAGAACTCGATTCTCATGTCAGCTTGCTCAATCCCTTTTGGTATGCCGGTGCGTTTGCGCTCGGAGCGATTGCTGCCAAAGTAGGTGATGCGACCAGTCTGGGGTTTGTGGTGGAAACCGAACGTCAGGTGGAGGCGCATCTCAACAGTCATCTGGACGAGTTGCCAGAGCAGGATGCCAAATCACGGGCGATTGTGCTGCAAATGCGTGACGATGAAATTGCTCATGGTGCCAGTGCTCAGCAACTTGGGGCAGCGGATTTGCCTGCGCCGGTAAAACAACTCATGACCGGGATGGCAAAAGTGATGACGACGCTGGCGTATTACGTTTAATGACCGGCAGTCAGATACAGCACCAGCACAATGCCAAGTCCGATAAGAAGAATTTGCGGGATGGTCTCACGCAGGGTGGCACGGCGCTGCATTTGTGGCATTAAATCACTGACGGCAATATAAATAAATCCCGAAGATGCCACCACCAGGACATACGGAATCAGGTTGCTGGCGTTTTCCAGAGTGTAATAACCCAGCACGCCACCGATAACAGCCATCAGACTCGACAGCAGGTTGTACATATAGGCGCGCCGACGTGTGAAGCCAGCATTGAGCAGCACAATAAAGTCACCGATTTCCTGAGGTATTTCGTGAGCGATGATAGCCAGTCCGGTGACGATGCCAAGTTGCGGATTGGCTAAAAAAGCCGCCGCAATTAAAATTCCGTCAGTAAAATTGTGCATGCCATCACCGACTAAAATCATCCAGCCGGATTTGCCGGCCTGATGGGCATCGTGTCCGTGCGAATGATGATGACCATCACCTTCGTGATGATGTGAGTGGCGCAGGATGGCGAATTTTTCCAGTAAAAAAAATCCCAGCAAACTACCCAGCAACAGGGCGAATAAGCTGCGGGTGTCCGCTCGTGATTCAAACGCTTCCGGCAGGGCATGTAAAAACGACGTCGACAGCATGATGCCTACCGACAGACTGACCATGCGCTCAACCATTTTGGAAAGCAGGGCAAAGGAAAAAATCGCCGCCGCACTGATGCTGATAACGCCGGCAATAGCAGTGGTAAACAGGATGGCAAGTAAAGTGGGATGAATTTTGAACCTCGACAGACAGTGTGTCAGGCATTAAAGCATCAGGCCGGGTTAAAAGCAAATCTCAATGAAGAAAAGAGTGTTTTCAGCCTTAATAATTACTCCATTCCATGTGCGCGCAGCCAGTCGAGGCAGCGCTTCCAGCTGTCTTTGGCGTCCTCAGGCACATAGCTGTTGCGGTAGTCGGCAAAGAAGGCGTGCCCGGTTTTGGGGTACAGCACGATTTCAGAATGGCTGCTGCCCTGTGCTAACACCTCTTTCATTTGCTGAATCGATGCCATGGAGACGCCGATATCTTTGCCGCCATGCAAGCCGAGAATCGGGGTGGTTAATTGAGCGGCGATGTCGATGGGATTTTCCGGATTCATCGTTGCCAGTGTAGTGTCGGCAACCAGTCGGGCATACCATTCGACCCCAGCTTTAACGCTCGGATTGTGGGCTGCATATAACCAGACAAAGCGTCCACCCCAGCCAAAGCCACTGACCGCGATTTTGTCTGGGTTGCCGCCATTGCGTTTAGCCCAGGCGATACAGGCATCCAGATCGGCGATGACCTGACTGTCGGGCACTTTGGAAACAACTTCCTTGTTGAGTTGCGCGATGTTGTCGTAATTGGCCGGGTCTCCCTGACGTACAAACAGTTCCGGTGCGATTGCCAGATAGCCTTGTTTGGCAAAGCGGCGTGCTACGTCGGCAATATGTTCATGCAAACCAAACACTTCAGAAATAACCAGCATGATGGGGAGATTGCTTTTATCTCTGGGCTGCGCCATGTACACGGGTACTGGCTGGCCATCAATATCGAGGGTAAATTCACCTTCTTTTAAGCCATCAACATCGGTATGGATCACGGTTTTGGCGCTGGCCGGCAGGAATGTGGCGGCCAGCGTCGCGCCGACGGCGATTTTCAAAAAATCGCGGCGACCAATGGCGGCGTCTGATTGACCCATGAAGCTTTCAAATTCTGTTCCCAGGTGTTGCATGCACTGTCTCCCTAACAATTCAACCCGTATTATTGCCATAAATCACTATTTTATGCATCATTTTTTAACAACTATATGTGTAAAATTTCAAAAAAAAGACAAAGCAACCAATACGGTTAATTGTGCTGGCAAAAAAGGAAAATATGTCTGTACAACTTTAACTCACTGTTGCATCCGGCAGCATGGTTACGCCCGGTAAATGGCATTGCAAAATGACCTGTTGCAGGGCGGTGATGGCGGCATGACGGGTGAAGCTTTTGCGCCAGACCAAGGCAATCTGACGTTCAGGAGCAGGGTCTGCGAAAGGAATGTGGTGCAGCATGCCATCGGCGCTGGTTGGCTTGGGTGCCGATGCTTTCGGTAGCACCGTGATGCCGATGCCGGAGGCCACCATGTGTCGTATGGTTTCCAGAGAAGAACCTTCAAAGGTACGGGCAATGCCATCATCGCTGGTGGAAAAACGTGCCATTTCGGGGCAGACTTCGAGCACCTGATCGCGGAAGCAGTGGCCATTGCCGAGCAGGAGCATGGTTTCCGATTTTAGTTCATGCGCAGTGATGTGCGTACGCGTCACCCATTCATGACCATTGGGTACGGCCACGACAAACGGTTCATCATACACAGGCAATGTCATGAAGCCATTTTCCGGCAGCGGCAGGGCAACGATGGCCGCATCGAGTTCACCCTGACGCAGTAATTCGAGCAGGCGGGTGGTGAAATTTTCCTGCAAGACCAGCGGCATTTGTGGCGCATACGCAATCATGCCTTTCACCAGCGAGGGCAGCAGGTAGGGGCCGACGGTATAGATGACACCCAGACGAAAAATTCCGGCCAGCGGATCGTTGTTTTGTTTGGCAATTTCTTTAATGGCCGCAGTTTGTTCCAGCACATGTTCGGCCTGAGCGACAATTTGCGCTCCGATGGGGGTGGTGGTGATTTCTGTGCCGCCGCGTTCAAACAGAATCACACCTAATTCATCTTCGAGTTTTTTGATGGCGACCGATAAGGTTGGCTGGGCCACAAAACAGGCTTCTGCCGCATGTCCAAAATGACGATGACGGGCAACTGCAACGATGTATTTCAGTTCGGTAAGTGTCATAAAAGCCCAGGTGGTCCGCGACGACTGTGGTCAACCGTATTTGAATATTTCTCAACAGGAATGTTACACGTATTAGCTGTCGTGGGGGAGTTCTTTTATCTGTAGATGAGAATTTTGAAATTGAATGTGATGTAGCGCAAATTCGGCCACTTATCCTCGGGGAAAATTACACTTTCAGATATTCTTCACGGTGATTCATCCAGCGCTGCAAATGAGCGCTGACGATGTTCTCTGAATCTGGCAGGGTATGGGCGAGCAGTGCCTGCGCCAGTGCGCGCGCCTGATCGACGAGTTCCTGATCGGTTTCCAGGTCGGCAAAACGTAACATTGCCTGGCCGGCCTGACGGGCACCTAAAAATTCACCCGGGCCACGGATTTCCAGATCTTTACGGGCAATTTCAAAACCATCGGTGGAGGCGCGCATGGTCATTAAACGTTGTTTGGCCACGCCGCCCAGCGGACCCTGATACATCAGCAGGCAGACTGAGGCCGCCGTACCGCGACCGACGCGACCGCGCAACTGATGTAGTTGTGACAAACCAAAGCGTTCTGCATGCTCGATCACCATGAGGGAGGCATTGGGTACATCGACACCCACTTCAATGACGGTGGTGGCGACCAGTAACTGGGTGTGGCCGGCAATAAAATCGGCCATGATGGCCTGTTTTTCGGCCGGTTTCATGCGTCCGTGTACCAGGCCGACCTGCAGATGAGGCAAGGCTTGTTGCAGCATGGCGCAGGTATCGGTGGCGGTTTGTAATTGCAGTGCTTCGGATTCTTCAATCAACGGGCACACCCAGTAAGCCTGGCGACCTTCGGCGGTGGCCGCTCCCACGCGTTCAATGACTTCGCCGCGGCGTTCCTGATCGATCACGCGGGTCATGATCGGCGTGCGTCCGGGGGGTAATTCATCGATGACGGAAATTTCCAGATCGGCGTAATACGTCATGGCCAGGGTGCGCGGAATCGGGGTGGCTGTCATCATCAACTGATGCGGCACCAGCTGATGATGATTGCCTTTGTTGCGCAGAGTTAGGCGTTGATCGACGCCAAAGCGGTGCTGTTCATCGATGAGCACCAGGCCTAAGCGGGCAAACTGCACATCTTCCTGAATTAATGCATGGGTGCCGATGATGAGCTGTGCCTGGCCTGACAAAATTTGTTCGCGTGCGGCCTGCTTTTCTTTTTTTTTCAGACTACCGGTCAGCCAGACCACGCCTATGCCCAGAGGTTCGAGCCAGCCGGCAATTTTGCGAAAATGCTGGTCAGCTAAAATTTCGGTTGGCGCCATTAAGGCCGCCTGATAACCGCTGTCGATCGCCTGAGCTGCGGCGAGCGCGGCGATAATGGTTTTGCCGCAGCCTACGTCACCCTGCAATAACCGTTGCATGGGATGAGGGGCGGCAATATCGCGCCGGATTTCAGCCAGTACCCGTTGTTGTGCGCTGGTCAGCGCAAACGGCAGCTGCTGTAAAAAACGCTCGGATAACTGCCCGACACAATCCAGACTGGGTGCGGATTTACTGCGTCGTGCCGCCTGAGCGCGTTGCAGCGACAATTGCTGGGCCAGTAATTCATCGAACTTCATCCGCCGCCAGGCATCATGGGAGCGGTCTTCCAGACTGGATTCATCCACGTCAGCCGGTGGGTGATGCAGGCACTTGACTGCCGCTTCAAATTCCAGCAAACCATACTGGGAGCGCAAGTTGTCGCTGAGCGTGTCGTGCCAGTCGATGTGTTGCATGGCGGTGTGAATTTCGCGCCGCAGACTGGCTTGGGAAACACCGGTGCCGGAAGGATAGACCGGAGTGAGCTGCGTTGGCAGCGGCGTGCTCTGATTGACGATTTTGTAGTCGGGATGAACCATTTCGGAACCAAAAAAACCGTGCCGGATTTCTGCTCTGGCGCGCACCCGGGTGCCGACGGCGAGCTGAGTAATCTGGCTGCCATAAAAATTAACAAACCGCAGCACCATCTGGCCTGCGTCGTCAGCAATGGTGACCACCAGTTGACGACGTGGCCGATATTGCACGTCGCACTCCGTGACCACACCTTCGACCTGCAACATGCGCCCGCCCAGCAGCGCTGCCTGCTGCATGGACATGATCTGGGTTTCATCCACATAACGCATGGGCAGGTGCAACACCATATCCATGGGGCTGTGCAGCCCGAGTTTGGCTAAGCTGGCGGCCAGTTTGCCGGCCGCTGTCGGTTTGGCTTTGGTCGGTGGCAAAGTTTTGTTGGTGGCTGGCATATCGTAGTCAGGCAAGAAAGCGTAAAATGGCGGGTTCGCCCACGCAATAAATTAGCATATTACTGTGTTTTTATACAGTTTGTGTTGTAAATATTTAATGAAATGATGCCTGATCCTATTTATTCCCTGTCCGATTTCGATTTTGACCTGCCGCCAGAGCTGATTGCGCAGATGCCTTTGCCTGCCCGCAGCGCTTCCCGTTTGCTGCAAATTGACGCAGCCGTGTTGCAGGATCGCCAGTTTACCGATCTGGTGGCGCAGTTGTCGGCCGGTGATGTGCTGGTGTTTAACGATACCCGTGTACTCAAAGCGCGGTTTTTCGGCGTCAAAAACACCGGCGGCAAGGTCGAAGTGCTGGTGGAGCGTGTGTTGCTCAATAATGAACTGCAGCATACGGTGCTAGCGCAAGTGCGTGCGTCCAAATCACCCGCCCCCGGCAGTACGTTGCGACTGGCCGATGCTTTTGAGGTGGAAGTGGGGGAGCGTGCCGGTGAGTTTTATACCCTGCATTTTCCTTCCGATGTGTTTGATCTGCTCGAACAGCACGGACGTCTGCCGTTGCCGCCCTATATTGAACATGCGGCCAGTGAGTTCGATGAAACCCGTTACCAGACGGTGTATTCCAAAGTCCCCGGTGCGGTGGCAGCACCTACGGCAGGACTGCATTTTGATGCCGGCCTGCTGGAACAGTGTCGTGCCAAGGGTATAGCGTTTGCTTACGTGACGCTGCATGTTGGTGCCGGTACCTTTCAACCGGTGCGACATGAAAACCTGAGTGAGCATGATATGCATACCGAATGGTATAGCGTACCAGCGGCCACCGTGGCGGCGGTGCAACAGTCGCGTGCGGCCGGTCGTGATGTGATTGCGGTCGGCACCACCAGTCTGCGGGCACTGGAATCGGCCTCGCAGAGCGGCGTACTGGTCGCTGGCAATGCCGACACCAGGTTGTTTATCACTCCGGGTTACCGTTTTCACACCGTGACACGGCTGGTGACCAATTTCCATTTACCCAAATCCACTCTGTTGATGCTGGTGTCGGCGTTTGCCGGTTACCAGACTATACGTTCAGCCTACCAGTATGCGATACAGCAACACTATCGTTTTTTTAGCTATGGCGACGCGATGTTGCTGACCAATAAGAAAGAAGGCTGACATGCTCGATTTTCAACTGCTTAAAAAAGATCCGCACAGCGCCGCCCGTCGTGGCCAGGTCACTGTCAATCATGGCGTGATTCAGACACCAATTTTTATGCCGGTGGGGACGTACGGTTCGGTCAAGGCGATGTCGCCACTGGAGCTGAAAGAAATTCAGGCGCAAATTATTTTGGGTAATACCTTCCACCTGTGGCTGCGCCCGGGCCTGGAGGTGTTGAAAAAATTTGGCGGTCTGCACAAATTTATGGGTTGGGATCAGCCGATACTGACCGATTCCGGCGGCTTTCAGGTGTTTTCACTCGGAGCCATGCGCAAAATTACCGAAGAAGGGGTGAAATTTGCCTCGCCCATCAGCGGTGAACGGCTGTTTCTGTCGCCGGAAATCTCCATGCAAATTCAAAAAGTGCTCAATTCCGACATCGTTATGCAGTTTGACGAATGCACCCCGTATGAAATCGATGGCCGTCCCGCCACCAGCGAAGAAGCCGCGCGCTCGATGCGCATGTCGCTGCGCTGGGCCAAACGTTCCATGGATGAATTCAATCAGGGTGAGAATCCCAATGCCCTATTCGGTATCGTTCAGGGTGGTATGTTTGAGCATCTGCGTGACGAATCGCTGGCCGGCCTTGAAGAGCTCGATTTCCACGGCGTCGCCATAGGCGGGCTGTCGGTGGGTGAGCCTAAAGAAGATATGATGCGTATATTGCAACATCTCGGGCCGCGCCTGCCGGCCAACAAGCCGCATTATTTAATGGGTGTCGGCACGCCAGAAGATCTGGTGGCTGGGGTGCAAAACGGGATCGATATGTTTGATTGCGTCATGCCCACCCGGAATGCGCGTAACGGCTGGATATTTACCCGCTTTGGCGACATCAAAATCAAAAATGCCCGTTACAAGCAAGATACCGCGCCACTTGACGCCACCTGTGGCTGTTATGCCTGCCAAAACTTTTCCCGCGCTTATCTGCACCATTTGCACCGCACCGGAGAAATCCTCGGTGCTCGCCTCAATACCATCCATAACCTGCACTATTACCTGGAATTAATGCAAGAAATGCGCAATGCGCTCGATGTAGATGGTTTTTCGGCCTTTGTGCTGCAATTTCATGCAGATAGAGGTCGAGGAATTTAGGGGAAATGCTAGAATAGCCAACTTTATGTTGGTCTGAAAGAAATAAGCGCTTTAAAACTGTCAAAGTGACGCCATGTAAGCTGTTGGCGTTAAATTTTGATCAACAACAATCGAGGGAACTATGTTTATTACCAATGCGTATGCGCAAACTGCCGGTGCGACCGGAATTGAAGGCAATCTGATGAGTTTCTTGCCTATTATTATGATGTTTGTGGTGCTGTATTTTCTGATGATACGGCCACAAATGAAGCGTCAAAAAGAACAGAAGTCCATGATGGATGCGCTGGCTAAAAATGATGAAATCATCACCGTTGGCGGTATTTTGGGTAAAGTCACTAAAGTCACTGAAGGTTATGTCACTGTCGAAGTCGCGCCCAATACCGAAGTCGTGATTCAAAAAAGCGCGGTAACGATGTTGCTGCCTAAAGATACCATCAAATCACTGTAATCAAATCAGGCGGGAGCGTTCCCGCCTGTTGTTTTGTGCCACTGCTGACGGCTTTTACTGCCAGCATTTATTACTCACTTAGTTGAAACCCTATGAATCGTTACCCCGCCTGGAAATACGTACTTATCGTCATAGCTCTGGCGTTTGGCACGCTGTATACCTTGCCGAATTTTTATAATTCATCGCCAGCCTTGCAAATTAACAGTGCCAAGTCGACTGTTAAAGTGGATTCCGGCATGCAAACACGGGTAGAAGAAGCCTTGAAGTCGGCCAATCTGAGCGAAACCGGGATTTTTTATGCGCAAAACGGTGCTCAGGGTTCGGTCAAAGCACGCTTTGCCGATCCGGATACCCAGTTTAAAGCCAAGGAAGTGCTGGAAAAAAATCTCAATCCAGACCAGACTGACCCGGCTTACAGCGTCACCTTTAATTCCATGTCCAACACACCGGCCTGGCTGCAAAGCATCCATGCGCTGCCGATGTTCCTGGGGCTGGATTTACGCGGTGGCGTGCATTTTCTGATGCAGGTCGATACCAATGGCGTGCTCACCAAACGTTTGCAGGGCATGCAGGCCAGTATCCGTACCAGTCTGCGCGATAAAGATATCCGTCATTCCGGCATTGAACGCAATGCGGAACAGATCACCATCAAATTCACCGATGCCGCAACCCGCACGAAAGCCAAGGACCTGATCGCTGATCAGCAGCGCGATGCCGATTTACTGGAAACCGGCACCGGTAACGATTTACTGTTGACGATCAGTCTCAAACCCGCTGCGCTGCAACAGGCAAAAGCGGATGGCGTGAAGCAAAACATTTCCACCCTGTCAAAGCGGATAAATGAACTCGGTGTTTCTGAACCCATCATTCAGCAACAGGGTGCCGACCGGATTGTCGTCCAGTTGCCGGGTGTGGTGGATGTGGCGCGTGCCAAAGACATTATCGGCCGTACAGCCACGCTGGAAGTACGCATGCGTGATGAATCCATCCTCGAAGGCACAGATGGCACCGCGGCCGTACCTTATGGTTCAGAACTGTTCAAAGTAGGCAAGAACGTGCCGGTGATTTTACTCAAAGACCCGGTACTCACAGGCGAATACATTTCTGGCGCTTCAGCCAGCTTTGATCAGCATCAGCAACCTGCTGTCAGCATTGATCTGAATGGCGATGGCGGCCGCAAAATGCGTGAAGCCACACGTGGGAAAATCGGCAAACGCATGGCTATCGTGTTGTTTGAAAAAGGCAAGGGCGAAGTCCTGACGGTGCCAACGATTCAGGCGGAACTGGGTTCTTCCTTCCAGATTACCGGCATGGGTTCGACTGAAGCGGCCAGTGATCTGGCGCTGCTGTTGCGTGCCGGTGCGCTGGCGGCACCAATGACCATTATTGAAGAGCGCGTCATCGGACCTCAGTTAGGTGCCGAAAACGTCAAGCAGGGCCTCAATTCCACCATGTACGGTTTCATCGCGATTTCAGTTTTCATGATTTTGTACTACATGCTGTTTGGTGGTTTCAGTGTCATGGCACTGTCGTTCAATCTGTTGTTGCTGGTTGCCCTGTTGTCGCTAATGCAGGCAGCACTCACCTTGCCGGGTATGGCAGCGATTGCACTGGCACTGGGTATGGCGATCGATTCCAACGTGCTCATTAATGAACGCATTCGTGAAGAACTGCGCGCCGGTAACTCACCACAGGCAGCGATTGCGGCCGGTTTTGATCGTGCCTGGGCGACAATTCTGGATTCCAACGTCACTACCTTTATTGTCGGTCTGGCGCTGCTGGTCTTCGGTTCTGGTGCCATCCGCGGTTTTGCCGTCGTGCATTGCCTGGGTATTCTGACCTCGATGTTCTCTTCCGTGTTTGTCTCCCGTGGTGTGGTGAATCTGTGGTACGGCCGCAAGCGCAAGCTCACGACTATCGCCATCGGCCAGATCTGGAAACCAGCTAACTAACACACCGAATTTTAGGATTTATCATGGAATTATTCCGCTTCAAAAAAGACATTCCGTTCATGCGCCATGCGCTGATCTTCAATGCCATTTCCGCTATCACCTTTGTGGCCGCGGTATTTTTTCTGTTCCATCGAGGATTGAATCTGTCGATTGAATTCACTGGCGGCACCGTCATGGAAGTCAGTTACAGTCAGCCGGCCAATGTGGAGCAAGTCAAAAAAACATTGGAAGAACTGGGTTTTCATGACACCAGCGCCTCCATTTTCGGTCGTGCGCAAGATGTGCTGATCCGTTTGCCTGCGCCTAAAGAAGGTGTCACTGCTGCGCAGCAAACTGACCTCGTACTGGCCGCGCTGCAAAAGCAGGATGCCGGTGTGAGCAAACAGCGTGTCGAAATTGTCGGCCCACAGGTAGGCGAAGAATTATGGACCAATGGTCTGTATGCGCTGGCGATGGTGATTGTTGGCGTGATGATTTACCTGGCGATTCGCTTCGAATGGAAATATGCGGTCTCAGCGATTATCGCCAACTTGCATGACGTGGTGATTATTCTGGGTTTCTTTGCCTTCTTCCAGTGGGAATTCAGCCTGTCGGTATTGGCGGCAGTGCTGGCGGTGTTGGGTTACTCGGTGAATGAATCGGTGGTTATTTTTGACCGGATCCGGGAAAACTTCCGCAAGCAGCGTAAAACATCGGTTACTGAAGTGATCGACAATGCCATTACCAGCACCATCTCACGGACCATCATCACCCATGGCTGTACCCAGATGATGGTGCTGTCGATGTATTTCTTTGGTGGCGCCACATTGCATGGTTTTTCCATGGCGCTGACTATCGGTATTTGCTTCGGTATTTACTCGTCGGTTTTCGTGGCCGCAGCGATTGCCATGTGGCTCGGTGTAAAGCGTGAAGACTTGATTAAGCCGGTCAAGCAGAAAGACGAAACTGATGGTGCAGTGGTTTAATTGGTGAAGTGATGTTGGTAGGGTGTATTAACGCAGTGTAATACACCATGTGTCTCAAGTGCTATGGAAGCATCGTTAGCCCAAACTGTTTTTTAATTTAGTCAGCTGTTGTTCAAGCGTGATGAAATCGTTGGTGTCGTAATCGGCAAAGCGGTGTTTCATCATGCCAATGACATGTGGGAAGGCGCTGTTGAACAGCTTTTCGCCCTGTGGCGTGAGGCGCACAAAACTGCGGCGCCGGTCTTCGTTGCATTGCACTCGTTGAATCAATTGTTTGATTTCCAGACGATCGAGCACACCGGTCATGGTGCCTTTGGTGATCAGGGTTTTTTCACCCAGCTGCTTGCAGGTTAGCCCTTCGGTATTGCCGAGCGTGGCAATAATATCGAACTGCGCGTGGGTTAGTTCAAACTGTCGGATATGACTGTCCGACAGTTTTTCAAATTGCTGCATACACTCGGCCAGCAGGCGAATACTGCGTAAATAACGTTCACTCATGTTGGTCAGTGTATGTAGTATTGGATGGATTAATCCGCTTTGACGGCTTCTACCTGAATCGCCAGTTTGATTTCCGGATCAAACGGTGGTGAGTAAGTATTCATGCCGAAATCGGTACGTTTGAACGAAGCCGAAACATCAGCGCCGCAAACTTCACGATGCAGCATCGGATGCATGATGCATTTGAATTTATTGATCGTCAATGTCACCGGTTTAGTCACACCCAACAAAGTCAGCTCACCCATAACGGCAACCGGTTTGTCACCATCAAATTTAAAATTGGTGGCTTTGTAAGTCGCGGTTGGAAATTTGGCGGTATTGAAAAAATCCGGGCTGTTGAGATGTTCATTCAATTTGGCATGACCCACATCGACTGAGGTGGTATCGATGGTAATGTCGAGGCTGCCGGTTTTGGCTACTTTATCCAGTGTGACCGTGCCGGAGGTTTTGTTGAACTTGCCACGCCAGGTGGAAATGCCAAAGTGATCGGTTTCAAAACTTGGATAGGTGTGACCAGGTTCGATATTGTAGGTTTGCGCAAACACTTGCGGTGCTGCGGCAACCAGAACAACAGCCAGTAAGGTTGATAATTTCATGAGATTAATCCTGTTAAGTGATGGAATGAACTGCGTGTAAATCGGTACTGCGGGCTAACCGGGTAAGGTCAGGGTGCTACAACTACGTGAAACTTGATAGCCACTTCATCGGCCACCATGCTGGTGTCTTGCCATTCGCCTTCGCCAATATTGAATGCCAGACGTTTGATCGGTAATACACCATCAAAAATTTGTTTGTTACCGTCTTTTTTGACAGTCACCGGAAAACTGACCTCGATGGATTTTCCCTTGATGGTCAGTTTGCCGGTGGTGGTCAGACTGCCATTAGCGGCTGACTTCATGCTGGTGGAAACAAAATTCGCTTTAGGGAATTGCGCGGCATTAAACCATTCTTTTTTCAGCACTTCCTTGTTGTATTCCGGGTCGCCGAGATCAAAGCTGGCAATCTCAATTTCCATCGCGGCTTTGGCACTGTCAGGTTTGGCCGGGTTGTAATCCACATTGGCGCTGAAGCGGGTAAATTTGGCTGAGACCGGCACATTCATCTGTTTGACGACAATGGTGATATTAGTGGCTTTAGTATCCAGCGTCATTGCTGCATAAGCCATGCCGGTTACACACAGTGCGGCGCCAGTCAGAAAGATTTTTTTAAATGTGGCCGGGGTGAACTTGATCATCATTATTTCCGTTTCAGTTAATAAGGCAGGATGCGTTTTAAAATGCCGTCACGATCAATGAACTGATGCTTCAATGCGGCCAGTACATGCAGGCTGACACCAGCCAGTAAGGTCATGTTGAGTACATAGTGAACCTGTTTGAGCACCACTTTGAGTTCCGGATCGGGAGCTATCAGCACAGGCAATGGAAACAGCCCCAAATATACTACCGGCACCCCGGCAGCCAGACTGTACAGATAACCACTGACAGGAATGGCAAAAAAGAGTAGATACAACAAGCCATGCAATCCGGACGCCACCAGCGACTGCCAGGCTGGCAAATTGCCGGCATAAGCAGGCGGACGGTGGCTCAGACGCCACAACAGCCGCAGACAACTCACACCCAGAATCGTGACTCCCAACCATTTATGCCAGGAAAAATAGCGTAATTTGGTCGGACTGAATCCGTGCATATCAACCATGGTCACACCCAGAAAAAACGCTCCGACAATCAGCAGTGCCGTTATCCAATGGAAAAACATGGCTGTTTTAGTGTAAGTTATCATCGATTTATTTGAAATTTCAAATTAATTAGTTCTAATGAGGACTAATAATACCAAAAAAAATCCATCTGTGCAGAAAGATGGATTTTTTGTGTAACGGCGGCTGTTGGCAGCGGGAACAGTTTAAATATTACGTGCCAGTTGCTCTGCGATACCGATGTAATTCGATGGCGTCATTTCCAGCAACAATTGCTTGGCTTCTTCCGGAATCGCCAGGCCGGTGACAAAGTCACGCAGGGCTTGTTTGGAAATGCCTTTGCCGCGGGTTAATTCTTTTAACTGTTCATACGGATTTTCAATGCCATAACGGCGCATCACGGTTTGTACCGGTTCGGCCAGCACTTCCCAGGTGGCATCGAGATCTTCAGCCAGACGGGTTGGATTGACTTCCAGTTTATTCAGACCACGCAGGCAGCTGTCATACGCCAGCAAGGTATAACCAAAGGCCACGCCGATATTGCGCAGCACGGTGGAGTCGGTCAGATCACGCTGCCAGCGCGAGACCGGCAATTTTTCTGACAGGTGTTTTAATACCGCATTGGCCAGACCAAGATTGCCTTCGGAATTTTCAAAGTCGATCGGGTTGACTTTGTGTGGCATGGTGGACGAACCGATTTCACCAGCTTTGGTGCGCTGTTTGAAATAGCCGATAGAAATATAACCCCAGATATCGCGATTCAAATCCAGCAGAATGGTGTTGGCACGGGCAAAGGCATCAAACATTTCGGCCATGTAATCGTGCGGTTCAATCTGAATGGTATAGGGATTGTGTTTCAGACCCAGACGGTTTTCGATCACGGCTTTGGAAAACGCATCCCAGTCAACATCCGGATAGGCAGATAAATGGGCATTGTAGTTACCTACGGCACCATTCATTTTTCCCAGCACTTCAACGGCGGCGATACGGCTGGCAGCGCGCTGCAGACGGGCAACCACGTTGGCGATTTCTTTACCCAACGTTGTCGGGCTCGCAGGCTGACCGTGCGTGCGTGACAGCATAGGCAGGGCGGCATTGTCGTGGGCAATTTCAGTCAGCTTGGCAATCAATTTTTCCAGCATAGGCAACATAACCTGATCGCGCGCCGCTAACAACATCATACCGTGCGAGGTATTGTTAATATCTTCGGAAGTGCAGGCGAAATGAATGAATTCCGTAGCCGCGAGCAATTCGGCATTATCTTTGACCTGCTCTTTGATCCAGTATTCGACCGCCTTGACATCGTGATTGGTCACGGCTTCGATTTCTTTGATGCGCGCGGCCTGTGCCTGACCGAAATTGGCGGTTATTTGCTGTAAAAAAGCGCTGGCAGAGGCAGAAAAAGGTTTGATTTCGGCAAAACCGGCTTGCGATAAGGCTTCCAGCCAGGAAATTTCGACTTTGACGCGATGATGCATAAATCCGGTTTCAGATAAAATATCACGCAGGGCATCGACTTTGCTGGCGTAGCGACCATCCAGAGGGGAAAGCGCGGAAAGAGTAGTAAGTGGCATGGTGTGTAGTGGAAGCAAATAAAATGGTGGGAAAGGCTAAAAAAATCATAGGCTTTATCGGCATGGGCTGATAAAGTGACAGATCAAGACTGTTCGCTGTCTTGTTTTTAGTCTGGTCAGCCCCGATTTTACCATTTCCTGTGCCTGTTGCAGGCTTTGCTTGGGGCAAACATCAAGTAAGCTGGGTCGTTAATAGCAATATTGAAACCCTTCTCCGTTTTGAATTAACACAATGTTATAATTTGACCACACTATTTTTTTGAGAAACTATGAAACTAATTGGCTCAACAGCAAGCCCTTTCGTCAGGAAAGTCCGGATTGTTTTAGCGGAAAAAAAGCTTGAGTGTGATTTGATCCTGGAAAATGTCTGGTCGCCAGACACCACCATACAAAGCGCCAATCCGCTGGGCAAAGTGCCCTGCCTGATCATGGAAGATAGCAACAGCATGTTTGATTCGCATGTGATTGTTGAATATCTCGATACCCTCACCCCGGTGAGCAAGCTCATTCCCACCCATGGACGTGAA
Organism: uncultured Oxalobacteraceae bacterium; assembly: GCA_903862415.1. Lineage (GTDB taxonomy): Bacteria > Pseudomonadota > Gammaproteobacteria > Burkholderiales > Burkholderiaceae_D > Solimicrobium. Next base: position 71,361 of record CAIOYD010000070.1, read on the forward strand.
CGTGCCGGTGTCAAGTGCTGGGAAGCACTCGCCGATGGCATGCTCGATGCGGCTATTCTGGTGCGGCTGGAATTAACCCAGCGCCCGGCTGAATTGCAAAGCAATGACTGGATTGCGCGGCAAATGAGCAAGGTGCACGCAGGACTCAAAGCCATGTCGGCGGGTCTGGGTGAGCAACCATTTTGCAGCGGTGCCCATTACAGTTTGTCTGATGTGTCTGTGGGTTGCACCTTGGGCTGGCTGAGTTTCCGTTTTCCCGAACTCGACTGGCGCAGCGATTACCCCAATCTGGCCAGGCTGTTTGAAAAACTTTCTGAACGACCTTCGTTTAAAGAAACGGTGCCACATTAAAAAAAGGATGCTCAGGCATCCTTTTTTTATCGGAGGT
>CAIOYD010000071.1 GCA_903862415.1 uncultured Oxalobacteraceae bacterium
AAATGCAGGAAATTCCTGAAAACCGATAAACAAGGCCGTCAACAACAGGAAAAAACAGAAGAATATTGCGCAGTGCTGCAATAATTTGGAAGGTTGCAAATACAATGAAATTGCGATGGACATGTTCGAAAACAAAAAAATAGCGGTCTGTAGAACACAGACCGCTATTTTCACAAAAGTTTAAATTTTACCAAAAACCAATGTGCCGTTAGTACCACCAAAACCAAAAGAGTTTTTAACCGCAATATTAATCGGCATATCTCTGGCTGTATTGGCACAATAGTCAAGATCACATGCCGGATCCTGATTGAAAATATTGATCGTTGGCGGTGACAACTGCTTATGCACAGCCATGACAGTAAACACCGCTTCCAGGCCGCCGGCTCCACCGAGCAAATGACCGGTCATGGATTTGGTTGAATTCACCACCATTTTTTTGGCGTAATCACCGAAGGTACGTTTAATACCCACCGTTTCAGCCAAATCTCCCAGCGGTGTTGAGGTGCCGTGGGCATTGATGTAATTCACCTGATCGGGATTGATGCCAGCATTTTTGAGCGCCGAATTCATGCAGCGACGGGCACCGTCACCATCTTCAAGCGGAGCTGTCATATGATAGGCATCTGCGCTCATACCAAAGCCAAGGACTTCGGCATAAATTTTGGCACCACGTGCTTTGGCGTGCTCATATTCTTCAAGCACCATAACACCAGCACCTTCACCGAGCACAAAACCGTCGCGATCCTTATCCCACGGACGGGAAGCCGTCAGCGGGTCATCATTTCGCGAAGACAGCGCACGTGCCGAAGCAAACCCGCCGAGTCCCAATGGAGAAATGGTGGATTCCGCACCGCCAGCGACCATTGCATCGACATCACCATATTCAATCATGCGGGCAGCGGCACCGATACAGTGCAAGCCTGTTGAGCAGGCGGTCACGATGGCCAGATTAGGACCCTTCAAACCGTATTTGATCGACAGATGTCCTGAAATCATATTGATGATCGACGCAGGAACAAAAAACGGGCTGATGCGACGCGCACCACGATTGGTATATTCAGTATGGGTTTCTTCAATCAGCGGCAGACCACCGATGCCAGAACCTACCATCACACCGATACGGTCAGCATTTTCTTCGGTAACGACCAGGCCACTGTCCTGCATGGCCTGCATGCCGGCAGCGAGGCCAAAATGGATAAAGGTATCCATATGACGCGCTTCTTTGGCCGGGATGTAATCTTCAATCTGAAACCCCTTCACTTCACCAGCAAAATGCGTGGTAAATGGTGACGGATCAAACCTGGTGATGGTCGCAATACCCGACTTACCGGAAGTAACAGCACCCCAGGCTTCAGACAGGTTATTACCAACCGGTGACACGCAGCCCATTCCTGTGACTACGACACGACGTTGATGCGAGCGGCTCAAGCGATTCTCCTGGAGTCGGTCAATAATTGAATGCAGACTCATCCACATTCATTACGTTAAAGGGGATAACACGGTTCAGCACCAACACTACAACGTTGCTGCCGCCGGTCATCACCCGATAGTTTTACTGTGTGTTCAACAAAAACTAGTTGAATTACGCTTTTAAGTGCGCAGTCGCGTAATCAATTGCCTGTTGTACTGTCGTGATTTTCTCAGCTTGTTCGTCAGGAATTTCCATTTCGAATTCATCTTCCAAAGCCATAACCAATTCAACTGTATCCAATGAATCAGCGCCCAGATCATCAACAAAAGAAGATTCAGTTTTGATGTCGGCTTCTGCTACGCCAAGTTGTTCGGCTACAATTTTTTTAACACGTTGTTCGATATCTGACATATACGTCTCCATGGTGTGTGATTCAGAAAGTGCGCGCATTTTAACAGACTTATGCACAAAAAAAACGGGGATTATTGCTTTTCAATTTATCTTCGCTCAAATTTTTTAAACTTCGGTTAAATTCAGTCTAATTTTAGAGCAAAAACACTATTCCAACCGTGAAAAACATCAACTCAAATACATACCGCCATTCACATGCATTGTCGTTCCGGTAACATAACCAGCTTCTGACGACGCCAAAAACAGCGCGGCTGCCGCGATTTCTTCAGGCTGCCCCAGACGACCCAATGGAATTTGCTGCAGAATTGCTTCGGATTGCTGCTCGGTCAGCGCCTTGGTCATGTCGGTATCGATGAAACCGGGAGCGATACAGTTGACAGTAATATTGCGACTGCCGATTTCACGTGCGAGTGCCCGACTCATGCCAGCCACGCCAGCTTTGGCGGCCGCATAGTTGATCTGCCCCGGATTGCCGGCAGAGCCAACGACGGACGTGATATTGATGATGCGGCCATATTTGGCTTTCATCATATTTCGCAGCACCGCGCGCGACAACCGTCCCACGGCCGTCAGATTGGTGGCGATGACAGCATCCCACTCTTCATCCTTCATGCGCATGGCTAGCTGATCCTGAGTAATGCCGGCGTTATTGACCAAGATTGACAGACCGGCAAATTCTTTTTGAATTTTTTCGATCAGAGCAATGCTGGCTGCAGCATCGCAAACGTTGAGAACTTCACCGCGACCGATACCAGCATCTGACAAATAGGCGGTAATGTTTTCTGCACCCGCTACGCTGGTGGCAGTACCAATGACGGTCGCCCCCTGGCGCGCCAACACAGTAGCAATGGCACGACCGATACCGCGCGAAGCACCGGTAACCAGTGCAACCTGCCCGGTCAGATCAAATAGTGGATTCATGTGTTATCTCCGAATTATTCCCGGCTCAAAGCCAGAATTTTAGTTAAGGTTGCATCGTCGTAAAAAGCATCGCCGACCATCTCAGGATGAATGCGTTTGACCAGACCGGATAATACTTTGCCCGGACCACATTCTACAATATGAGTGACCTGCTGATCCGCCATGCGCAGAATGGTTTCCACCCAACGTACCGGATGATCCGCCTGACGCACCAAGGCATCCCGGATGCTGGCGGCATCGTTCAGAATGGTGACATCGACATTATTGATTAATTCAATCTGCGGCACGGCAAACGGCACATTCTCCAGATAAGTACGCAGCCGGTCGGAAGCCGGCTTTAACAGCGACGAATGGAATGGTGCGGATACGGCCAGCACCAGGGCACGTTTGGCTCCACGCGCCTTAGCGGCTTCACAGGCGCGCTCAACCGCCGCCTTGTGGCCAGCTATGACCACCTGTGCCGGCGCATTGAAATTGACTGGCTCAACCACGTCGCCCTGGGCTGCTTCCTGACAGGCCAGCCGAACCTCTTCATCCGACAGTCCCAGAATAGCAGCCATACCACCCACACCGAAAGGGACGGCTTCCTGCATTACCTGAGCGCGAAAGCGCACCAGTGGAACTGCGTCGGCAAATGCCAGCACGCCAGCAGCCACCAGGGCCGAATATTCACCCAGACTATGGCCTGCGACCAGAGCTGGCTTAGCACCACCGGCTGCAATCCAGGCGCGATAACAAGCCACTGCAGCCGTCAACATAGCTGGCTGGGTATTGATGGTCAGATCAAGTTCTTCTTTCGGACCTTCATTGATTAACTTACCCAGATCCAGGTTGAGCGCATCGGAGGCTTCTGCCACTGTTTGCTGCACGATCGGATGATCAGCAAAACCATTGAGCATACCAATAGCCTGAGAACCCTGGCCGGGAAAAACAAAAGCAATTTTTTTAGTCATGGATGAAAATCAATTCGCAGTAAAAATTATAAACCCATCATATTACATTCTGACGACAGCAGCACCCCAGGTAAAGCCACCACCCACGCCTTCAATGAGCACCGTCTGACCGGCTTGAATGCGTCCATCGCGCACGGCAGAATCGAGTGCCAGTGGAATCGAGGCGGCCGATGTATTGCCATGCTGCGCCACGGTGGCCACGACTTTGTCGAGAGGCATGTGTAATTTTTTGGCCGTACTTTGCATAATACGGATATTGGCCTGATGCGGCACCAGCCAGTCCAGATCTTCCGATGTCATGCCAGCGAGTTCCAACACTTCACGGGCCACTTTATCGAGTGCAGAGACCGCAATCTTGAACACAGCAGGACCATCCATATGCACAAAGCCACCACCTTCGACCACACCATTGGCGAGCTTGCCGGGGATACTTAAAATGTCGGAATAGTTTCCATCAGCATGCAGCTTGGTAGCCAGCACACCGGGCTGCTCTGAGGCGGACATCACTACGGCACCGGCACCGTCACCAAACAGCACGCAGGTAGTGCGATCATTAAAATCCAGGATGCGGGAAAATACTTCCGCGCCGATGACCAGAACGTGCTTGCTGTTGCCAGCCTTGATCATGGCATCGGCTAACGTTACGGCATAAATAAAGCCGCTGCACACCGCCTGCACGTCAAACGCCGCACAGCCACTGATGCCAAGCTTGCGCTGAACTACACAGGCGGTACTGGGAAAGCCGCCCAGATGATCCGGTGTCGAGGTCGCCAAAATGATGAGATCGATCTGATTTTTATCCAGTCCGGACATTTCGATGGCGCGCAATGCAGCTTCAACGCCCAGATCACTGGCGCAGACTCCGGCGTCGGCAAAATGGCGCGCAGAAATACCGCTGCGGCTGACTATCCATTCATCGGAAGTTTCTATCCCTTTTTCAGCCAGTTGCAGGGTCAATTCCTGATTGGTAACGCGATTAGGGGGCAAATAACTGCCTGTACCACTGATTTTGCTATACATGCTTATGGACTCTTTAAAGATTAGTCAAACTCGGTTCCACTGATCGCGGCCACCGATGCTGCTTCGGTCAATTCGGGCGTCAATTCAGTCATTGCACTGGCAATATGACTGATCACATCATTTTTAGCCGCATCGTAAGCGCGCTGTATCGCCCATTCAAAACTATAGGCATCCGCCCCGCCATGGCTTTTAATCACCAGACCACGCAAACCCAGCAGACTGCCGCCATTATAACGGGATGGATTGAGTCGCTTACCAATGGCATTGAGCGCGTTTCTGGCAAAAAGTGCCCCAAGCAGTGTAAAAATATTGCGCTTGAATTCATTGGTCATGACGGTTTTCACAAACCGGCCCATACCTTCGGCTGCCTTAAGGGTGATATTGCCAACAAAACCGTCGCACACAACGATATCAGTAGTGCCGACAAAAATATCATTACCTTCGACGTTGCCATAAAAATTGATCGTTCCTTTGGCATGCTCAGCGCGTAAAAGCTGCGCCGTTTTTTTCACGACATCATTACCTTTGATATCTTCCTCACCCACATTGAGTAAGCCGATGGTAGGGTTTTTCTGACCTTCGACAGCCTCAAACAGAGCTGAGGCCATCAGGGCAAACTGATGCAAATGCCGCGGCTCGCAATCCACATTGGCTCCGAGATCGAGCATATAGGTTGGCTTGTCTTTTTGGTTGGGCAAAATACTGCAGATAGCAGGCCGGTCAACAAAAGGCAGGGTTTTTAATACGTAGCGGGATATCGCCATCAGGGCGCCGGTATTGCCGGCAGAAACGCAGACATCAGCCAGTTCATCTTTGATCTGATTGACGGCCACGCGCATGGAAGAATCTTTTTTGCGTCGCAGCGCCACTTCCAGCGGATCTTCCATGGTGACGACTTCACTGGCATGAACGATGGAAATACGCTCAGGCAGGTTGACTTTAAGGCGTTTTAATTCGGAGCGGATGACTAATTCCTGGCCAACCAGAATTACCTGCACATCTTCTGTACGCTTAACAAAAGAAACTGCTGCTGCAACTGTTGCAGCCGGGCCATGGTCGCCGCCCATGCAATCGATTGAAATACGTATGGTCATTTTTTTCGTCGTCTCCTGAAATCGAGGTTGACTTTATCAGGCAGCTTAACAAACTGCCTTTTACTGCCGACGGGGGTTAACATTAATCACTACCATTTATTGAGCTAAGGCTTTTCAGGTGATTAAAGTTGCATGTATTTAGTAAATACCATGCTGCATTCGCGCATAAAAAAAGCGGCGCCAATTAAAAACTGGTTACGCCGCTTTCGTACGCTTATTAGTTCATAGCACAAACAAGCGCTGTGATGATGTAATTCAATACTGATACGTCGAGTTCAATTACTCGTCGTTTTTAGTTTTCAGTACTTTACGGCCACGGTAAAAGCCGTTAGGGCTGATGTGGTGACGCATATGAGTTTCACCGGTGGTTGGCTCGATAGACAACTGTGGTGCTACTAAAAAATCGTGTGAACGATGCATACCGCGCTTGGACGGGGTCTTTTTGTTTTGCTGAACAGCCATGATAACTCCTAATACTCGAACTAAAGTTCTGAAATTTTAACATACCCGGCCAGCAAACTCATCGCCCCAGCCAAGAATCCTTACTACTATTTAAAACCAGATCCGTTTTTAATCTTCGCTATTTTTTCCGATTATTAACTGATCCTTCAATGCAGCAAACGGCGATTCCTTCTTTGCAGTCGCAAACGCATCAAGCTTCTCCCTGATCGGACAAACTTCATGCTTTGGCGATAGCGGGATAGCCAGCAATGCCTCATCTTCTATCAATGCCATGATATCAAATGCCTTACTTCCTACAATTACTTCGGTTTCTTCTTCTTCCAGAGAAGCATCTATTTCATCGGCGTTTTGTTCATCTTTAGCCAAAATGATTTGACTGTCAGAAGAAAACTCAAACACGAACGGTGTCAGACAACGCTGGCAACGCAAAGAAACTGTGCCTGTCACTGTCAGATGCAGTACCGGATAACCACTGGCATGAGTTTCCCCTGTCAGTTGCCACTCTACCACACCCTCTTCAGAGACACATTCCGCACGCAGTCTGGGAAGCTCTTTCAGGGACAACGTCCCGGATTGTTGCTCCTCTGTCCGGCTAAATGCAAACGCATCAATGATCAGCATAATTCAGTACTCCGCATTACATCCTCGGAAAACCTGCGATAATAACAGCATTATCCCTTTTGCGTCAAAGGTTTACACAAAAAATGACTGTCTTCAACAACGCCAAGCGCATCATACTCGCTTCTGGCTCAGTATACCGCAAAGAATTATTATCAAGATTGAACCTTCCATTCGACGTGATGGTGCCGAATATCGACGAAACGGCCCTGCCGGATGAATCCCCGCAACAAACCGCCTTACGGCTGGCAGAACAAAAAGCCCGCGCCATTGCTGACATCGACCCGGACGCCATCATTATCGGCTCCGATCAGGTGGCCACCCTGGACGATCTCCATATAGGCAAACCCGGCAATCATCAACTTGCATTGGAGCAACTACAAAGGATGCGCGGCCGGGAAGTCATTTTTCACAGTGCCCTGTGCGTTTATCAGACCAACTATGCGCCGCAGTTGGCCAATATTCAGACCCGGGTGACGTTCCGGAATTTACCTGATGCCGAATTGGATGCGTATTTACGGATAGAACAACCTTACGATTGCGCTGGCAGCGCCAAAAATGAAGGACTCGGTATTGCCATTTTGGAACGTATTGATAGCAGCGATCCGACCGCACTGACCGGACTGCCGCTGATCACACTCACTAGTATGCTGCGTCAGGCTGGTGTGCATTTCTTTTTGCCGCTCTGAGCAATATTACTCTTCAGCTGCCGGCACATCCGCGGCAGTCTGAGACTGTTTGAGTTCAGTAACGAACTTCAACACGGCGGTGCGTATCGTGGTCAACACTCGTGCGGTATTGAATGGTTTGACAATAAAGCCGCGCGCACCGTGTTCCTGACCGAGACGGATACTTTCAGGGTCAAAACTATTCGATACCAAAAAAACCATGGTTTTGGGTAATTCTTTACGCAGATTATCCAGCACTTCCATCGGATCACCTTCGGCCGAGGCCAAATCCAGACACACTAGCTGCGGCTTAAGCTTGATCATGCGGGCAATTCCCTGCAAAGTGACATTGCTGTCGCCGATGACCTCGTGACCACCGGCGGTCAAAACAGAGTTCAGCAATCCGCGTGAAATCGAATTTCCGTCAATAACAACGACTTTTAACATGGAGCGACCCTCCAGTGCATTCTGATAAGATAGGTAAGATTCATCTTCTAACAATAAGACGAAAGTTGACATCTTACAAGTATTGCTTTTTAGAAATACTATTCTATCCCAGCAACTCCCAACCAACGCTGTTTGCGGTAGGATGCTGCTTTGCGCAGCGCACTAGTTGAATCACCGCCTATGACCATCAAATTAACTCCAGAAAATGAAAACCGCTTAATTACCTCCATTCAACGGTTTTTCTCCCAGCACATGGATGAAAATATCGGCGATCTGAAATCGCGGCTGTTACTCGATTTTTGTCTGCGTGAATTGGGCCCCAGCATATACAATCAAGCCATTAGTGATGCGCAGTCTTATATGCATGAGCAGGCAACTGAAATGGATATTTCCTGCCATGAACCCGAATTTTCCTACTGGAAAAAATAAACTCTGCACGTTTGTGCAACCTTCATAAAGTTTTTATGCGTTTAAAAGATACCCGTGCCACCTGGCACTTAGCCTGGCCGATTGCTGTTGGTCAGGTAGCTTCCACTGGGACAGCATTTATTGATACCGTGATGGCTGGCCACGTTTCGGCCGGCGATCTGGCGGCGGTTTCGGTCGGCTCATCCATCTGGGTGACGTTGGTGGTCACCATGCTGGGCTATTTACTGGCCACCAGTCCTCTGGTGGCGCACAAGGTTGGTGCCGGCGACACCGGATCAATTCCCGCCCTGACCCAACAGGCACTGGTGCAAGCCGCTGCTCTGGGGGTGATTGCCTGGATAATTACCCGCCTGATTGCGCCGATATTTGTGCATCTCGGACTCGAACCGCAGATTGCCGCCAAAGCGGCCGAATTTTTACAGGCCATTTCCTGGGGCTTGCCTGCCTTTGCGGCTTACCGGGTACTGTATAACTACAGTGCGGCGTTAAAGCAAACCAAGCCGATGATGATGATGTCGGTGTTTTGCCTGCTGCTCAATATTCCGGTCAACTGGGTGCTTATCTACGGCCATTTTGGTTTTCCAGCCATGGGTGGTGTCGGTTGCGGGTGGGCGACCGCATTTTGCGTCTGGGTTAACTTCCTGATGCTGGCTTTGTGGATTACCCGCTCGCATCACTACGAGCACACACATCCGTTCCGCGCCTGGCAAGGCTGGCACCCGCTGGTGCAAAAACAGATTTTCAAACTGGGTTTGCCGATAGGGATTATGTTTTTAGTCGAAGTCAGTGCTTTCAGCCTGATTGCCCTGATCATTGCCCGACTCGGTACCGCATCGGTGGCGGCGCATCAGATCGCACTCAATTTTTCTTCGCTCACTTTTATGGTGCCGATGGCCATTGGTACGGCACTGACTGTCCGGGTCGGGCATGCGGTGGGTGCCAAAGATTTTGTCGCTGCACGCGCCATTGGTCAGAACGGCAGTCGGCTGGGTATTGTGGTTGCGGCGCTGTCGGGTTGTGCCATGATTTTCGCCTCCGACTGGATCGCGCACTGGTACACCCAGGATGACGCGGTGCTGATGCTGGCCGAGCGCTTAATTGTGCTGGGAGGTTTTTTTCAGTTTTCCGACATTACCCAAGTGGTCAGCGCCGGAATTTTGCGTGGCTATAAAGTTACCCGCATTCCGATGATGATACACATGACGGCCTTCTGGATTATCGGCATGCCGTTAGGCTATGCGCTCACCTTTGGCGTGTCTGACTTGCATATCACAGGCATGGGGGTACGTGGTTACTGGATCGGCTTGATTATTGCACTCACCTTTACCGCCATCTCGCTGCAATGGTTATTTCAGCGCACCAGCAAACAGCAGTTAGCACATCAGAGTCATGGCGGCTAAAATTCCATTGCCGGATCGCGCCGGTGTGGCGCCGAGTTATTTGTGGCTGCAGAAAGGCCACTGGAACACATTGCTGGAATTTTTACGCGAACGTTTCCCGGATGTACCAGCACAGATATGGCAGCGACGGCTCGATGCCGGTGAAGTGGTCGATGATCATGGCAACCCCTACACTTGCAGCAGTGTCTATCGCTGGGGGGGGCGAATTTTTTATTACCGTGAACTTGAAGCAGAAACTACTATCCCATTTGCTGAACTGATTTTGTTTCAGGATGAGCATTTGCTGGTGGTCGATAAACCGCATTTTTTGCCGGTGACTCCGAGTGGCCGATTTTTACAGCAAACCTTACTTGCAAGATTAAAAAATCAAACTGGCCTGAGTGATCTCAGCCCGGTGCATCGACTCGACAGAGAAACCGCCGGCGTGATGCTGTTTTCCATCAATACGACCACTCGTGGAACGTATCAGTCACTGTTTCAGCAACGCGCCGTACACAAACAATACGAAGCACTGGCCCCCGACCTGAGCAGCTATGAGTCGCCGTTTATTTATCGCAGCAAAATGGTCGAGGGCACGCCATTTTTTCGCATGCAGGAAATTGTCGGCACGGCCAATTCTGAAACCCGGATTGAACTTCTGCAGCAAATTGATGCCTGCACCAGTCGTTACCGGCTCGAACCACTCACGGGTCGCAAGCATCAGTTAAGGGTGCATATGGCGGCGCTCGGCATTCCGATTCTCAACGATGATTTTTATCCGCAGGCGTTGCCGTGCAAGGCAGATGATTTTTCTCGTCCATTACAACTACTGGCACGCTCTATCGCTTTTACTGACCCGATCACGGGTCAGGAGCGATGTTTTTCCAGCCAGCGTCAGTTGATGTTATGAGCCGATCAATGTTGCGTGGCGAATGTGGGCAAACAATTTCAGGCCGACTTGCAGCTTGAGCCGATCCATGGCTTCGACACTCACCTGCGCCAACAGACGGGTGCCACTGGCATCAAGTTCGAGCAATACCTGTCCGGCACATGGTTCATGTATGGCCTCTATTTGTGCCGTGAGCGCTTCACCCAGACTGGAATCGGGTGCAGCAGTCAGAGCAACGCTGACATCACTGGCCTGAATATGCAGACACCCAGTCGCTCCCGGAGCAGCAGCTATGCTTTGTGACAGCCAGAGTGAACCGCCGTCAAAAAAATAGTGACTGAGTTTTAACTGTGGATCATGTCTGTGCATGCGCGCTTCAATGCGTACGAAAGCACAGCCGGACGGAGATAAATCCGGGCGCGACAGGATGGCCGCCGTTTTCCCCTGCGCCTTTAGCTTGCCATTTTCCAGCAACACGATTTCATCGGCCAGCCTGGCCATTTCTTGCGTATCGTGGCTGACGATGAGGATGGGCAGTTTTAATTGCTGATGCAGTCGTTCTAAATAGGGCAAAATCTCGGCTTTGCGTTGTTCATCCAGCGAGGCCAGTGGTTCATCCATGAGCAGCAATTGCGGGCTGGTGGCCAAGGCGCGCGCCATGCTGACGCGCTGCTGTTCGCCACCGGACAGGCTGGCGACCGGTCGCGATAATAAGGGGGCGATATCCAACAATTCGAACAACTGTTGCATTGAAATGATTCTGTGGGCCGCAGCAGTCCGGCGCCAGCCGAAATCCAGATTGGCCTGTACCGACAGGTGGGCAAACAAACCCGCCTGCTGAAAGACAAAACCGACCGGACGGCGATGCACCGGCACAAATACCTGTCGGGCACTGTCTTGCCATACCTGCCCCTGTATCACGATCCGTCCTGTTGCTGTTGGCTCGAGTCCGGCAATGGCGCGCAGCAGAGTGGTTTTGCCGGCACCGGAAGGCCCCATGATGGCGCAAATACCCTGAGCAGGCAAACGCAGATCGAGGTGCAGTTGTGGCAGGCTAATCGTCAGTTGCAGATTGTTCATGGCAGCTGATCCACTGGTCTGGCTTGGTTGAGTGCATACAGCAACAACAGGCTAAAAAATGAAAATAGCAGCAAACTGGCCGCCAGATAATGCGCCTGCAAATAATCGAGCGCTTCGACATGATCATACATCTGCACCGAAACCACGCTTGTTTTGCCCGGGATATTTCCACCTATCATGAGCACCACGCCAAATTCACCGACAGTATGGGCAAAGCCCATCACCAGAGCAGTCAGATAGGCTGGCCGGGTGAGTGGCAACACCACCGTCAAAAATGTGTCCAGCGGTCCGGCACGCAAGGTGGCAGCGACTTCCAGCGGACGCTCACCCAGCGCATCAAAGGCATTGTATAAAGGTTGCACCACAAACGGTAAGGAATAGAGCATCGAGGCAAGCACCAGTCCGGCAAAAGTGAATGGCAGCAAGCCCAGTCCCAGATATTGGGTCAACTGCCCGAGCAAGCCCTGCGGACCCATAAAGACCAGCAGATAAAACCCGATCACCGTGGGTGGCAATACCAGCGGCAGGGCCACCAGTGCCCGGAGCGGATTTTTCCATGCTGAGCGCGTGCGCACCAGCCACCAGGCTAACGGTGTACCCAGCAACAGCAGCAGCAGCGTGGTGGTCGCCGCCAGTTGTAGTGTGAGCCAGATGGCCTGCAGGTCAGTCGCGGTCATTAATTGGTGTATCCCCAGGAATGGATCAGCTGTTGTACCTGATCGGTTTTAAGATAACCGAGCAAGGCTTTGGCGGCGGCGTTATTTTGCCCGTGTATCAACAGCACGGCATCCTGACGTAAAGGCGAGTACAACGTTGACGGCACTATCCAGGCAGAACCGCTGGTGATTTTATTGTCTTTCCAGACTTGCGAGAGTGCCACCAGACCGAGCTCGGCATTGCCACTGGCAACGAGTGCATAGGCCTGACCGATACTCTCACCCTGAACGATTTTGTCGGCATAGGACAGCTTAAGTGCGTTCAGGGTTTGCAGCGCTGCTGCGCCATAGGGTGCCTGCCGAGGTGAAGCGATCGCCAGATGCTGGAAGCGCCCCTGCAGCAACACCCTTGCCTGCGCATCCACCAGTCCGGGAGTAGCGGACCATAGCACCAGCTTGCCAGTAGCATAGGTAAACTGGCTGCCGGCAACAGCCAGATGCTGCTCAACCAGCCGGGCTGGCATAGCCTGATCGGCGGCGAGAAAAAGATCGAAAGGGGCGGACTGAGTAATCTGCGTCAGCAGTTTGCCACTGGAGGCAAATGACAACAGCACGGTATGGCCACTGCGCTGCTCAAACTGGCTGGCGATTTGCTGCATCGGCCCAGCAAAATTGGCAGCCACCGCCACCTGTACCTCGGCCGATCTGGCCGGACTGAACAGAGCAACATAAAAACAGGCAAGCAGGCAAGCAGAGAATCGCATGGAAGTCAGGCAGGAGGATCAGGGGTCCGATTTTAGCATCAAGTCAGGTAGGGTGTATTAGCCCAAAAGGGCGTAATCACCATGTGGCAAAATGACGGTTAATGGTGTATTACGCCCGATGGGCTAATACACCCTACCTGACTAATCAGCATTGGCCAGATCAAGCTGATCGGCCGATTCCAGCAACGACTGTACAGCACGCTCAAACAGCGGAGCGACTTCCACAAAACGGGCACGCTCGTTTTTGAGCATGCGCCGGAACATACGAACACTGATAATCGATGGTGCTTCCTGACCGGTAATCGTCAAAATCAGGTTGGAAGAATTCGGACTGATCCAGTTGAGCCGTCCACGGGTCGGTTTGCCAGATAAATTAATTTCCACCACCACACCGCTGCGCAGACGGTCGAGGATATCAACCTCTTTGGCAGGCTCTGCCGGTTTTTCCTGATCCTGCATGAATGCTTCCATGTGTGCATCAGCGTCCACACTGTCGCCATCCAAGGCTTCTGCCTGTTCAGACTGATCAGGTGCTTCAATTTCTTCTTTGCTGACACCAACGAGTTCTGGCGTCATATCCAGATCCTGCAACAACCCGACTTCCTGCAATTCTGTTTCCAGCTCACGAATGGCTTCGTCAAGCAGAGCACGATTCACGGTGACTTTATGCGCTACGGGAGCCACGACTTCAGCTTCGGACGGATAAACAAAGTCATGAAAATGGCGCTGCACTTCTGCCAGGGTGACCACATTTTCGCTGCTGGCTACCGCACGCATGACGGTGGTGTGGGCATCGACGAGCCAATTTAACAGCTCCTGCTGATGTTCCGGCAACCAGGCCACCAGACCCATGCCTTCGCGCAGCACCGGCACGAGTGCAGGTATGAGTTGCAGCAACATCGAACGGTCATCACGATTGGCTTTGGGGAGTATGCTCCACAACAGATTTGGTACCAGCAAACGAAAGCGGGTTGATCCGGCCGTGGAATTGCGCTCTACCCGTTCAATCACGTGCGACCAGGTGTCGATCAGAAAACGGCGCAAATAGGGAGTAATCACCATCCCATCGAGCATTTTTTCCAGCCGGGCGCTGGCCTGATTGTAGCGTTGGGAGCGCTGTTCGGCACTGACCACCACTTTGACAACGCGCTCCATGTTGGCATTCGAGGCCAGTAATTCACGCGCAATAAAGACATCGAGCTGATCGAGCATTCTGCTGAACAGTTCGGGATTTTCCGAATCACTGGCCAGCAATTCTTCAACAATACGACAAATTTCGGTCGAAATACGCTCGCCGGTCGGGTCGATTTGCTGCAGACTGACCGAAATCGAACCAATGCGATTAACCAGCAAACGGGCCGGATGGCTTTTCTTGGTCAGCAGCGCTGAATCCATGAGCGCCATTTTCAATACAGAAAACTGCAATCGCCCCAACTGAGCGCGCACTTCCGCTGGTACCTGATGATCTTTTAAAATGAATTCAAACAGCATGGCGACGATATCGATCGTCATTTTTTCATGCTGGTCGGCAGCGAGTGAGTTTAAATTGTCACGCCGTTCGATAATCAAATTACGTACTTCGCCATCGAGTCCCATCATATCCTGGGTTGCCGGAATAGGTACTCGCAGAGCCTGATTTAACTGCGGAGAAATCGCAATCAATTGTGAGGTTTCTGCTGCCTGAACGGAGTCATCCTCGGCTTCACTGCCGGATGCCACACCGGAGCCAGATTCCGACGCCATAGCAGAACCAGCGTCGCCGTCATATTCCTGTCCAGAATCGCCACCGGCAACGACCTGACCAGAGCCACTGCGTGCCGACTGGGTTCCACCCCTGAATACCCGACGCAGGGTATCGCCCATTTCCTGAGCTCCTTCGAGCCAGCCACTCATGGCCGAACCGGCCTGACTGAATAACTGCCCGACAGCACCTGCCGGGCTGTTGCTGGGGGCGCCGGCGCCATACATGACACCGTTACCACCACCATAACCAGCTTCATTACCAACAGAACCATGACCGGAAACAGCACCTTCGTCATATCCGCCAGCAGATTCGCCCCCCTCAATTCCCTGAGGGCCGCCACCATGACTGGCAGCCATCTGCTGGGTATTTTTTTGCCGCACCATCTGGATTAACTGTTCGATTTTCCCGACTCGTGACCGCGCAGCTGGTGCCGATGAACTGGCAGGTGCATGGCGGGCGGCGATTTGGGTAGACAGAGTATCACTGGCTAGCGCATCTTCCGCATTGCTTTCAGGATCATAACCAACCGGATTGGTCAAATCGGCCGGCATACTTTTTGACTTGAATTGCAACTGAGCAGCCACGCCACATTCGGACAAATGTTCGTTGACACTTTCATACAGTGTCGAAATACCAGAAACTAATTCTTCGGCCAATTGATCGGTCAGAATAACCACCGTCTCTGCATCCACATTGATCGCTTCTATGCCCAGTACCAGACAACGGGTCAGCAAATAGGGCCGGAAGGGATTTTCACGCTCGGCAATGTCATTACGTTCAAATAAAATCGCGATGCGGATATTTAAATCACGCAACTGTTCTTCAGCTTCACTGCGAAAACGGTTGGTAATAATATCGACGCGCAATTCATCTTCAAAAGCGGTGATATCCATTAACGCCATGGAATTGCCATTGCCGGCTTTAAAAAAAGATGGGCGAAATTTATCGTACGCAGTCTGAAAACTGCGCTCAATCAAACCGGCCAGCTTGCTCTCGATGAGTTTGCTCAGTTCTGCCTCATGGATCATGAGCGTGCTGCGCGCATCAAGTAACTGGCGCTGCACTTGCGAGCTTTTACTCTTATCCGCCTTTTCATACAGCTTTTCAGATGAACGCATGATAGCGCTATGCATGATCTGCCCAAACACCGTCAGAAATTGAGCGCGGCTTGAGTTAAGTAAGGTATTTCTATCCATGCTATGTTTCCCGTGCCAACCAGTTTTGATTAGTGGTTTTATTGTAAATTATCTACTTAACAGAGTGTACTTTTAAATAATGCTTTGCGGAAAAAATATTTGCGCAAACGTGCAATATGTTTCAAATTTGAAACAAGAATGAAAATTTATTTCAACAGGGCAATTAAATGATTGTTTTTATAACTGTTGCCGAATGAAAAGAAAGTCATCCTTACAAGTTAGTCGCAATTCAGGCAACTAACAAGGTTGGCGAGTAATTGTGTGCAGGTAAAGGGCGAAGTTACTACAAAGCTACAATTGAAGTGAAACGCCGACAGCGACATCGAGGTGTCGGCGTTTATCGAGGTGTGTACGTCAACAATCTTACAAACCGGTTTTACCAGCAATATACGCTTTCATTTGCGCCACATCGGCTGGCAGCACCACAAAGCGTTGCGGCAGGGCTTCGATATGTTCAAAACCTGGCGGACGTGGCGCATCCATCCCCAGTGCTTCGCGGATGGTTTCATTGAACTTGGCGGGCAAGGCCGTTTCGAGCACGATCATGGGAATGTGTGGGTTGCGCTGCTCCAGCGCCACTTTGATGCCGTCGGCGGTGTGAGTATCGACGATCACGCCATCGGAAGCATACAGACTGCGTATGGTCGCCAGACGATCAGCATGCACGGACTTGCCGGAAGAAAAACCGAATTCAGCCACGCGCGCAAATTCATCACCATCACTGCCGGGCGCACCGGACAAATCAAAACCGCCCTCGGTTTCCACCTTATGGAACAGTGCGGCCAGACGTACGCTGTCGCGACCGATCAGGTCAAACACAAAACGCTCAAAATTGGAGGCTTTGGAAATATCCATCGAGGGACTGCTGGTGTGATATGTCTGTTCAGACAACCTTACCTGATAGCGACCGGTTTTGAAGAATTCATCGAGCACATCGTTTTCATTGGTGGCCACCACCAGTTTAGCAATCGGCAAACCCATCATCCGGGCGATATGACCGGCGCAGATATTGCCGAAATTGCCTGACGGGACTGTAAAAGACACTTGTTGATCATTGCTGCTGGTGGCGCTTAAATATCCGCGGAAGTAATACACTACCTGAGCCACTACCCTGGCCCAGTTGATGGAATTGACGGTGCCGATTTTTTGCTGTTTTTTGAAGTTCAGATCGTTGGAGACAGCCTTAACCAGATCCTGGCAGTCATCAAACACACCGTCGACGGCGATATTGAAAATATTGTCATCCATCAGACTGAACATTTGCGCCGTCTGAAAGACACTCATTTTTTTATGTGGCGAGAGCATAAATACCCTGATGCCGCGCTTGCCGCGCATGGCGTATTCCGCCGCACTGCCGGTGTCGCCGGAGGTGGCACCGAAAATATTGAGTTCAGCATGTTGTTGCGCCAGCGTGTATTCAAACAGATTGCCCAGCATCTGCATCGCCATGTCTTTAAAGGCCAGTGTCGGACCATTCGAGAGCGCCTGCAGATACAGACCTGATTTGAGCTGTCGCAAAGGCGTAATCTGACTGGCGTCGCCCGTGGTATTGCCATACACGGCGGCAGTATAGGTTTTTTCAGTCAACGCGCGTAAATCAGCGAGTGGAATATCCGGGGCAAATTTGGCCAGAATCGCACAGGCCAGTTCGGCATAAGAAAACTGCCGCCAGCTGTTGAGTTCGGCAGAGCTGATCTGTGGATAGGAATCCGGCAGGTACAGACCGCCATCTTCAGCCAGACCGCCTAACAGAATCTCGGAAAAGGAATGTTGTGCAGCGATGCCGCGAGTGGATACGTAATGCATGGCGAATGGAATTTAACAAAAAATGGTTGGCAAAAGCGGCTGGCAAAAGCAAATAAAACAAAATTTACATCGGGAAGATTATAGCCTTAGTCATCGGTTTAGCGTTTAATTTCCGCGGACCTGATGGTATTTATTATCTTCACTGCATCAGCAGTGCCTGTAATTCGGCTTCAGAAAAACCGGCAGCGCGGCGGGCTTCGAGGTTAAACGGGGCACGCAGTCTGGGCGCGGCGTAGCGCTGTGCCAGACTGGCATAGGTGGCGATCGGCTCAAGTCCACGCTGCTGACATAAATAGCCATACCAGCGGTTGCCGATGGCAACATGGCCAATTTCATCGTTCAGAATACGCTCAATAATTGCCGCTCCGGCCAGATCACCAACCTGAGTGAGCTTGTTGCGGGTGCTGGGCGCTGCATCGAGACCGCGGGCCTCCATGGTTCTGGGCACCAGCGCCATACGTGCCAGCACATCCTCCTGGGTCTTGGCCACCATTTCCCAAAGCGTATCGTGCCCCGGAAAATCGCCATACCGATAACCGAGGGTGAGCAAGTGCGCACAGAGCAGGTTAAAGTGCAGCGCTTCTTCGGCGGCGACCTGCAGCCAGTCGGCGTAATACGCCACCGGCATGGCGGCAAAGCGCCAGATTGCATCGAGTGCCAGATTGATGGCATTGAATTCGATATGACACAGAGCATGCAGCAAGATCGCCCGGCCCTCGGGGGTGCGCATGGTCCGGCGTCCAACTTGCAGCGGCGGCACCAGCAACGGTTTGGCTGGGCGTCCGGGAATGACCCAACTGGCCGGCAGCAGAAGTTCCGCCTGTGGATCGACAGGTAATTGTCCGGCGAGGTAGTGTTGCTGCAATGCTGCCGTTTGTACGGTTTTTTGCTGCGGATCGGTACAGGCCAGTGCCGTGAGTGCCAGCTGGCGCAATTCAGGAGCGGTAGTTGTCATGCGGGGTTTGCCAAAATAATCATTTAAACGTGTCAGGCCGATTGAGGGGGAGTAAAATGATATTCTACGCAATTTTTCCCGCAACTCTTTATTTTCAATGGATAAACAGCTATGGCTATCTATCAGTTAGGCGATTCCCAGCCCCAGATCGATGACAGCGCCTTCGTGGCCGATTCGGCCAATGTGATTGGCAAGGTTCATCTGGCGGCTCATTCCAGTGTCTGGTTTGATGTCACCATTCGCGGCGACAACGAGCTTATTTCCATCGGCGCCAACAGCAATGTCCAGGAAAGCTGTGTACTGCACACCGACATCGGTTTTCCGCTGACCATCGGCGAGAATGTCACCATCGGCCATCAGGCCATGCTGCATGGCTGCACCATCGGCGATGGTGCGCTCATCGGTATTCAGGCGGTGGTACTCAATGGTGCGGTGATCGGCAAAAACTGTCTGGTCGGCGCCGGTGCGCTGGTCACGGAATACAAACAGTTTCCCGATAATTCTCTCATTATCGGCAGTCCGGCCAAGGTGGCCCGCACTCTGACCGAAGAAGAAATCCGTCATCTGCACGCCAATACGGCCAATTACGTGGAACGCGCGCAATTGTTTAAAACCAAGCTGGTACGTCTTAAGTAATCCAACCCTATACCCTGCCCTTTTATGACCGATACTCTGCAAAAATTCATGTTTGACGATGCCACCGTGCGCGGTGAGCTGGTGGAACTCAACCACAGCTGGCAACACATCCTGGAACATCACGACTATCCGCTGGCGGTACAGCATCTGCTGGGTGAACTCAGTTGCGCAGCGGCGCTGTTGTGTGCCAATCTGAAATTCGATGGTAGCATGATCATGCAGATTCATGGTGACGGACCTGTTCAGTTGCTGGTGGTGGAATGCAACCATGAGTTGCAGTTACGTTCCATGGCCAAACTGGCCGAAGGCGCGCAGATTGCCGATAATGCCAGCGTCAGCGAATTGTTCAATGCACGCAGTCGCTTCGTCATTACGCTCGACCCGAATAACAAAGTTCCAGGCCAGCAGGCTTATCAGGGTATCGTCCCGCTCGAAGGTGCCAGCATCGCCGCAATTATTGAAAATTACATGCTGCAATCAGAACAGCTCGACACCCGCTTATGGCTGGCGGCCGACAGCAAGGTTGCGCGCGGCATGTTGCTGCAACGTTTGCCATTTCACGGCGGCAGCGCCACCGGCGACAGTGCCTTTCAGGCGGAAAGCGCTGAACAGGCCTGGTTTCGTGCCGGTATGCTGGGCAATACCCTCAAGCGGGAAGAATTACTCAGCACCGATATTCTTACCCTGATACACCGTTTGTTTTGGGAAGAAACCCTGCGGGTATTTGAATCCCGGCATGTACATTTCCATTGCTCCTGCAGCCGCGAAAAAGTCGGCAACATGCTCTTCATGCTGGGTCAGGCCGAAATCGATGAAGCCATTAAAAGTCTGGGCAGTCTGGATGTTAACTGTGATTTTTGCGGCAAGCCGTATCACTTTGATGCGGTAGACTGTGCGCAGCTGTTTTTGCCGGTGGAAAGCAAAGTCATACCGGCAACTGACAATACCCACTAAACCAAACCATAAAAAAAGGCCGGCAGTGGAAACACGGCCGGCCTTTTTTTTCGCAATCAGGCCTTGGCCTGATCACAACAACAGATTACTTCAGCTGATCCAGAATCAGTGTCAGGATTTTTTCCGAGGTGCTGGAATTTTCTGCACCGCCATCGTTGTTTTGCACCGTCACATGGCTCAGATTAGCTTCGCCTTTGACCGAAATGCGATAGCGTTTAGTTTCTTTGTCCTTGTCGCTGGAGAAGATACTGGAGAACCATCCTTTGCTGGCAGTGCCGTCCTGATCGATGTAACGGACAAAATAAATACCTTTGGCACGGTCACGATCTTCCACCGTGAAGTTGACCCGGTCGAGTGCCAGACCGACACGACGCCAGGCGCGATCAAAACTTTCATCCACATCGATCTGGCTGGCAGTACCTTCTTTAACCAGTTTTGCCTTGGTTGGCAGCGCAACTGTGTTAGCGGCAATGTCTTTGGCTTTGACTTCGGTCGCGCCCAGACTGACCATCAGACGGGTCATGAAAGCCACTTCGAGGCCAGGATCATTTGGACGTGCTGACCAGGTGACGCCGTCTTTCTGTGAGCCTGTAACGACTTCTTCGATGCCATGATGACTGATGAAAATTTCAGTGCTGCCATTGTCGCCGCGTTCCAGTCGGGTACGGAATTTATCTTTTTCGCCGGTGGAGAATAAGGAGTCAAACACATACCCGATGGTTTTACGGACGATATCCTGTGGCAGTTTGGCGCGGTTTTCAGCCCAGTCGGTTTCCATGACACCGGTAACTTCAGTTTCCTGATTGATGACAAATCCATTGTTTTGCCAAAAATCTTTAATCTTCGGCCACAACACTTCCGGGCTTTGATTGACCACTAACCAGCGCTCGGAACCATCGCGTTCTATCCGCATGCCCTGAAAACTGTTCAGGGCTACCGTGGCAGCAGTGTCATTGGTCTGCACAGTTTGTCCGGCAGCGTTTTTGGCGGCATTAAAGCCGGACGCGGTCAAGGCGCCGGTGCTGCCATTGTCGGGAATCGAATAGCGGTTATCGCGCGAAATCTGGCTTAAATCCGGTGGCACATCCAGAGTTGGTGCTGCGTCTTTTTTATTGCTCGCACTTTTATAATCAATCCGGTCAGGCTGAAAAAAATTACCTGATGAACTACAACCGGCAATGGCAACCACCGCCAGCAGGGAAAGCATATTATTTAATGAATTAGTGCGTTTAGTCATTTCGATACAAACTCAAAGTTAAAATTTTCAGGCAACGCAATTTGCCGCGCCCATGTAAAAAACCCACATGCATTCCACGCCAGATTCAGCGCTTACTTTTTTATTTCAACAGACCGGCTTCCCGCAAGGCGGAGGTCAGAGTTTCATGGTACTGGCTCGACAGCGGCACCAGGGGCAAACGAATACCCGCAGGAATCATGCCCATGGCAGTCAGCGCCCATTTTACTGGAACCGGATTAGGTTCGAGGAACAATTTTTGATGCAATGGAATCAACGGTTCATTGAGTGCTTTGGCGCGTGCAATATCGCCCTGCATGGCAGCCTGACACATTTCATGCATAGCACGCGGCGCCACATTGGCGGTCACGGAAATATCACCTTTACCACCGCACAGCATCAAGGCCATGGCAGATAAATCATCGCCGGAATAGACCGCGAAATCGGCCGGCACCATCGCGAGCAACTCGATATCACGGCCAATGTTACCACTGGCTTCCTTGACACCGACGATGTTGCTGATCTGTGCTAAACGGGCAATGGTTTCGTTCGACATATCGGCCACACTGCGACCGGGAACGTTGTACAGAATGATGGGAATATCCACCGTTTCAGCAATTTTTTTGAAATGCTGGTACATGCCTTCCTGAGTAGGACGGTTGTAGTACGGAACTACCTGCAGGGAAGCATCGGCTCCGGCATCTTTGGCAGACTGGGTCAGCGCAATCGCTTCCAGAGTTGAATTGCCGCCTGAACCGGCGATGACGGGAATACGGTGATTGGTGTACTCGACCGTGAGGCGAATTAATTCTTTATGCTCTTCCACTGACACCGTCGGAGATTCGCCGGTGGTGCCGACAATCACGATACCGTCGGTGCCTTCAGCGATATGCCAGTCGATTAGTTTGTACAGCCCCGGGATATCCAAACTTCCGTCCGCGTGCATTGGTGTAACAATTGCAACTAAACTTCCCGTAATCATCGTCATGATAATAAAGCGTCAAAAATATAAAAGGTTGATTGTAGCGGATAGCTGGGCAAGACGCTAATGATTACTTGGGGTGAGCGAAAAAGAAAACCTCACAGCCACTGCAGTGGCGACAGCAGCAGTTGCAACGAAGCCTGGGTAAGCAGAATCACCGGAATGAGCCAGTAATTAAACAGCTTGAGCCCCATTAAGGCCAGCACCACAAAAAAACCGTAGGGTTCAATTTTAGACACCGCGATGGCCTGCTTCATTGGCAGCCAGCTGACAAGTATCCGCCCACCATCGAGCGGAGGGATCGGAAACAGGTTCAGGGCAAACATCACCAGATTGGAAATCGCACCGGCCTGAGCCATGCGCAGCAAAAATGGTTCTGTCACCTGCAGCGAGTCGAGTACGACAGCCATGAGCATCCACAACAGCGCCATAAAATAATTCGCCGCCGGTCCGGCCAGTGCCACCCAGGCCATGTCACGCTTGGGATTGCGCAAACGGCCAAAATCAATCGGCACCGGTTTGGCATAACCAAACACAAAACTGCCTCCCGTCATCAGATACAGCACCACCGGAATTAAGAGCGTGCCGACCGGATCGATATGCACCATCGGATTGAGGCTCATGCGTCCGCGGGCATAGGCGGTATTATCACCAAAATATCGGGCCGCATAAGCATGCGCGGCTTCATGCATGGTGATGGCAAACACCACCGGAATGGCGTACACCGCCAGAGTCTGGATTAATTCATTCATGGATAAAAACGATCAGTAAGGCAGCACACAGGCGCGCCGGGGTTGGGCAAACCGTACAATATCACAGACCAAACATCTCGGCAGGGCCGCGTCCCTGACGTATCAGCACGGTTTCATCGCCAGTAATGTCGATCACAGTGGTGGGTTCGAGGCTGCAGGAGCCGCCATCGATGATGAGTTCGATCTGGCGTTCGAGACAGTCGCGGATTTCTTCCGGGTCATTTAGAGGTTGCTCATGATTGGGTAACATCAGGGTGGTGCCCAGTAGCGGCTGGCCTAGTTCGGTCAGCAGTGCCTGGATGATTTTATGCTCTGGTACGCGCAGTCCGATGGTTTTGCGTGAAGGGTGTGACAGCCGCCTCGGCACTTCCTTGGTGGCTTCCAGAATAAACGTGTAAGGTCCCGGGGTGGCGGATTTTAACAGCCGGTACTGGCGATTATCGACTTTGGCATAGGTGGCGATGTCGCTCAGGTCGCGGCACAACAAGGTCAGATGATGTTTATCATCGACTTCGCGGATGCGACGCAGGCGCTGCACCGCGTCCTTGTCATCCAGATGACAGACAAGTGCATAGCAGGAATCGGTCGGCACGGCGACAATGCCGCCGGAGTGGATGATCTGACAGGCCTGCTTGATCAGGCGTGACTGCGGATTTTCCGGATGGATGTAAAAGTATTGGCTCATATGTCGCTATTGTAATGCTCTCAGGGCAGCGATACGTTGTTCCATCGCAGGATGGGTGGAAAATAATGCCGCCACACCAGCTTTATCGCTGATGCCGGCCGCCGCCATGGATTTGGGCAATTCACCCGGCTGCAGATTACTCAGTCGGGCCAAAGCTGCAATCATCGGCCTCGCATTGCCGAGCAATTTGGCCGAGCCGGCATCGGCACGAAATTCACGCTGGCGCGAAAACCAGCAAACGATGATCGAAGCGAGCAAACCGAAGAGCATTTCGCAGACAAACACAGTCAACATATAACCGATGCCGGGCCGGTCATCCTCATTGTTTTTAAACAGGGTTTTATCGATCAGGTAGCCAACCACCCGGGCCAGAAACACCACAAAGGTATTCACCACTCCCTGAATCAGTGCCATGGTCACCATATCGCCATTGGCGATGTGGGCGACTTCATGACCGAGTACCGCTTCAATTTCATCCCGGTCCATACTGTCGAGCAAACCGCTGGAGACGGCCACCAGGGCAGAATTTTTAAACGCACCGGTGGCAAAAGCATTCGGCGCGCCATCAAACACGGCTACTTCCGGCATGCGGATACCAGCACGGTCAGATAAGTTGCGCACGCAATTCACCAGCCATAATTCAGTATTGTTCGAAGGCAAGGTAATCACCCGCGCGCCGGTGCTCCATTTGGCCAGCGGCTTGCTGATCAACAGGGAAAAAAATGCACCTACAAACCCGACCACCAATGAAAACACCAGCAGCATCGACACATTTAAACCATTGGCAGTCAGATAGCGATTCACACCAAGCAACGACAGCACCACCGACAACACCAGCATCACAGCCAGATTGGTAGCGACAAATAACAGAATACGTTTCATCGGATTCTCCACAAAAATATCAACTTAATAAGTTGATATTTGGGGAACAATTGATGAAATTCAAGTCAGTAGTAACCGCAGCCGCGAAATCTTTAAAACCAGTCATACCAGACCGGCAGCAGATGCGGCGGCAGTGGCGGCAAGGCGCCCAGATCGGTGGCAGATTCACCCGGACCATGAAAATCGGACCCGCGTGAAGCCAGAAAGCCGTAGTGAACCGCGACCTTGCTGTATTCTTCATATTGATCCGGAGTATGGCTGCCGGTGACAACTTCAATGCCCAAGCCACCGAGCTGCTTGAATTCATCCAGAAACGCACCCATTTGCACCTGACTTAAATCATAACGACCGGGATGGGCAATCACGGCCACACCACCGGCACCACGGATCCAGCCGATGGCATCTGTCAGACTGGACCAGCGATGGGGTATATAACCGGGCTTGCCCTGGACCAGATAATTTTTAAAGACCTCATTCACATCGCGACACACACCAGCTTCGACCAGATAGCGGGCAAAATGGGTGCGCGAAATCAGTTCCGGATTACCCACGTATTGCAAGGCACCTTCAAAGGCGTTGGCGATGCCGACCTGTCCGAGCAGGCTGCTGATGTCGCGGGCGCGCTGTTCGCGGCCATTACGGGTTGCCAGCAAACCCTGCTGCAGGGCCAGATTGGTTTCATCAATTTGCAAACCGACGATGTGGATGGTGTTGTTGGCCCAGGTCACTGAAATTTCCACACCGGCCACATGGCGCATGCCCAGATCAGTGGCCGTGTTGCGTGCGGCGGCTATGCCGCTGATTTCGTCATGATCCGTCAGCGCCCAGACATTTACGCCGTTGCGGTGAGCGCGGGTGGCCACCCCGGCAGGCGTGAGCAGACCATCAGAAATGGTCGAATGGCAGTGTAAATCGATGTTTAACATGGCAAATTAAGGGAAGTCAGATAGCGGATTGTACCCTGCCACTTAACAGGTGAGTTGTTTTTGATGTTTCAGTGCCAGCAGAACAACCTCTGTTTCAGAGTGCGCATACAGGGCAATGTGTTGGCCAACATCATTTCGCGCAATTCAGCCCTGAGTTTTTTAAGCCCGCGCTTCGCTCATTGGAACAATATCTCTGGCTCTCAATATCATACCAATACCTTAATGAATACGTTAACGTTTATAGCACAACAAAATGGGTTGTCGGGTAGCCATGCGCGGTTGCCCGCGCATGGCCCCCTTAGAACCGTACGTGGGTCTTTAGATCCATACGGCTCAAGCCTCTCAAAGGCATCTTGCGACACCCGGTTATACAGCTGCATTTTCGGTTTAAACCCG
>CAIOYD010000072.1 GCA_903862415.1 uncultured Oxalobacteraceae bacterium
CGGATTAAAATGTCCCTTGGCTATCTTAGTCCGATCGAGTACCGTGAGAGCTTAGGCTTAACAACGTAAATCAGTCCAAGAAAATATCCGCATCCCCGGTCTCGAAATAAAAGTTAGTCACGTTGGGGGGGGCGCCTTAGACTTCATAGCGTTCAGAAGAAATGGGGCCATAATTTTGAAAAAATGGGGCCAAAATGGGGCCTTTACAACAGTAATATATGTGTTTTTGCGGTAATTTGAGGGATTTTGTCTTTTTTCATGTTTATTTTAAGGCAATAAAAAACCCCGTAAGTCCTTGATTAAAAGGGAAATACGGGGTTTTAAGGTACTTTGCTAAAACAACTTGTGGTGCCCACGGAGGGACTCGAACCCCCACACCCTAAGGCACATGGACCTGAACCATGCGCGTCTACCAATTCCGCCACGTGGGCAACGAAGCGGAGATTATAGGATAATTTTTAAAAATCTCCAAGCGCTTTATGCAATTATTTTATTTCTCCCTGTTTTCAACTTTATTCATGCTATTTTTGCGCCATAGAGGTTAAAAAATCCTTTAAGAACATATAATTGCAGGGAATTAACTGACTAAGCGGTTCACAAAAATAACCGCAGTTGATTTGCAGTACAATCACTTTCATTTTAAAAGAATACACAATCATTTGAGCAAACATACCTACTCCATACCTAGTCGTGAAGACATTCTTGGCATTTTGCGCAGCAATGCGGCCAAACACGACTCTCAACAAATTGCCACGGCACTCGGCGTCCCTGCGGACGAACTCGAAGGGCTGATGCGACGGATCAACGCGATGGAGCGCGATGGTCAGGTCAAAGTCGATAAAGACGGTTTTTATCACGTACAAAGTAAAGATAACTTCATCGCCGGCAAAGTCAGCAGCCATCGCGATGGTTATGGTTTTTTAATTCCTGAAGATGGCAGTGATGATGTCTACCTGTCTGAACGGGAAATGCAGCGCGTTCTGAACGGTGACCGTGTGTTGGTGCGCGTTACCGGCACCGACCGGCGCGGACGCCTCGAAGGCGGCATCGTTGAAGTGCTCGATCGCGCCAACACCCATATTATCGGTCGTCTGCTCAATGAAAACGGCATGTGGGTGATTGCACCCGAAGACAAACGTATCAGTCAGGATATTATCCTCGCTGGTTCTCCAGGTCAGGCCAAGGCCGGGCAGGTGGTCAGTGTGCAGCTCACCGAGCAGCCGACGCGCTATGCTCAGCCGGTGGGTAAAATTGTCGAAGTGCTCGGCGATGTCGATGATCCGGGCATGGAAATCGAAATTGCGGTGCGCAAATTCGGTGTGCCGCATATTTTTTCTGAAGCGGCCATGAAAGCGGCCGGTAAGTTGCCCAATGAAGTCAAAGCGGTCGATCTGGAAGACCGGGTGGATTTGCGCGACATTCCCATGGTCACCATTGATGGCGAAGATGCGCGCGACTTTGATGATGCCGTGTATTGCGAACCGGTCAAAATCGGCCGTGTGGCGGGTTATCGGGTTATTGTAGCCATTGCTGACGTCAGTCATTACGTCAAACCGAATGATGCCATCGATGTCGATGCCATCCTGCGCAGCACGTCAGTGTATTTTCCGCGGCGGGTGATTCCGATGCTGCCGGAAAAACTCTCCAATGGTTTGTGCTCGCTGGTGCCCAATGTCGACCGTCTGACGCTGGTCTGTGATCTGGTCATTACTGCGCATGGTGAAGTCAAGGGTTATCAGTTTTATCCGGCGGTGATTCACTCGGCCGCACGGTTTACGTATACCGAAGTGGCTGCCATTCTGGGTAACACCAAAGGACCGGAAGCACATAAACGGGCGGCGCTGGTGCCACATCTGCTGCATTTACAGCAAGCGTTTCATGCCTTGCTGGAAGCGCGTCAGTTGCGCGGTGCTATCGACTTTGAAACCACAGAAACCTATATCGTGTGCAATGCGGCCGGTAAAATCGAAAAGATTTTACCGCGCACCCGCAATGATGCGCACAAACTGATTGAAGAGTGCATGCTGGCGGCCAACGTCTGTGCGGCCGATTTACTGATCCGCCACAAACAGCCGGGCACTTACCGGATTCATGCCAGTCCGTCGAAAGAAAAACTCAATCAGTTGCGCACTTATCTCAAGCAGCTGGGTTTGAATCTGAATGGTGGCGATAAACCGGTGGCATCTGACTATGCTGACTTGATGAAAAAAATCAAAGGTCGCCCGGATGCTCCTATTTTACAAACCATGTTGTTGCGCTCGATGCAGCAGGCGGTCTACAGTCCGGACAATATTGGTCACTTTGGGCTGTCGTATGAAGCCTATGCGCATTTCACCAGCCCGATCCGACGCTATCCGGATTTGCTGACTCATCGTGCCATCAAGGCCATTTTGCAGGGTAAAAAATACGAACCCAAAGGCATTGATGTCGGTGCGCTCAATAGCACTATTTCGAATTCTGCCCGCAAACAGCAAATTGTTGACAAGGCGGAAGGCAAGCAAAAGAAAGATCCGACCATCTGGGATGCTTTGGGCGTGCATTGCTCGGCCAATGAGCGGCGTGCGGATGAAGCTTCGCGTGATGTGGAAGCCTGGCTGAAATGCTATTACATCCGCAATAAGCTGGGTGAAGAATTTACCGGTACGATTTCTGGTGTCACCCAGTTCGGTATTTTTGTTCAGCTCGATGCGCTCTACATTGAAGGGCTGGTCCATATCACCGATCTGGGCGCGGATTATTTCCAGTATGACGATGCCCGTCACGAACTGCGCGGTGAACGCACCGGCAAACGCTTTCAGTTAACCGATCGCGTTACCGTACAAGTTAGTCGGGTGGATCTGGATGCGCGCAAAATTGATTTGTGCCTGGTGCAGCCTGGTGGCAAGGGTGTGGTGCCAGCGGCGAAAAATGCCAGGCCGGTGAGCGGCGCTAAGCCAAAGGCAAAAGCAGTGGTCAGTAAATTTGAAGATGCTCCACGCCATGCGGCCAAAGGCAAACCGGCACGTCCGGCTGCGGCGACCAAGCGGGAAAAAACCACCGGCGGGCGTAGTGGAAAACCAACAGGAAAAGCCAGCTCTAAAAAGCGCTGATTACCCTGACGAATAAAAATAATTGAAATAACTATTATGAAAAATAAATTTATCTTTGGCTTTCACGCCGTGACCGCGCGTTTGCGCCATGAAGCTTCAAGCGTGGAAGAAATCTATGTCGATTCCGGCCGTCAGGATAGACGTATGCTGGAATTGATCAGCGCCGCCAAAGGCGCCGGTGTCCGGGTTATTCCGGTTGATGAACTGCGTCTGGCAAATATGGTGGGTACCCGCCGTCATCAGGGTGTGGTTGCCAAAGCAGGAGAAATTTCTCTGGCCCGTAACCTTGATGAGTTGCTCGATGCGATTGATGGTCCACCGCTGATTTTAATTCTGGATGGGATTACCGATCCGCATAATCTGGGTGCCTGTCTGCGGGTCGCCGATGGTGCTGGTGCGCATGCCGTGATTGCTCCTAAAGATCGCGCGGTCGGCTTGAATGCGACAGCCGCCAAAGTAGCCAGCGGTGCGGCCGATACCATGCCCTACATTACCGTGACCAATCTGGCACGCACCATGCGCGAATTAAAAGAGCGCAATATTCTTATCGTTGGTACCTCGGATGATGCTGAAAAAACCTTGTATCAGGCCGATTTTTCTGGGCGTGATGGTGCTGCCCTGGTGATGGGATCGGAAGGTGAGGGTATGCGTCGCCTGACACGTGAAACTTGTGATTTACTGGTCAGTGTGCCGATGTTTGGATCAGTGGAAAGTCTGAATGTTTCTGTAGCATCCGGCGTCTGTTTATACGAAGCCCGCCGCCAGCGTCTGGTGTGATTGATTTGCCCGCAGCGTCAGCACAAGTTGGCGCTTCGGGGTAAGATCATGTGCTGTTCCCCCCTGTGACTCTTTGAATTTTCCCCATGTTTAATCGCCTTCGAGATGATATCCAGAATATTATGCAACGTGATCCGGCTGCGCGCAGCAGCTGGGAAGTGCTGACCTGTTATCCTGGTCTGCATGCCATCGTGATGCATCGCTGGGCACAATTTTTCTGGCGTAATCAGTTCCACTGGTTGGGGCGGTTTATTGCCCATTTGTCGCGTATGTTGACTGGAATTGAAATTCATCCGGGTGCCACCATAGGTCAGCGCGTCTTTATCGATCATGGCTTTGGTGTGGTTATCGGTGAAACCGCGGAAATCGGCGACGAATGTACCATTTATCAGGGCGTCACCCTCGGAGGCACTTCGCTGACCAAGGGGGCAAAACGTCATCCGACTCTCGAACGCGGCGTGATTGTCGGCGCTGGTGCGAAAGTGCTGGGTGGATTTACCATTGGTGCCGGTGCCAAGATCGGTTCGAATTCGGTGGTGGTCAAGGCTGTAACTGCGGGTGCTACTGCAGTCGGTAATCCGGCGCATGTGATGAACAAGCAGGAAGATGAATTCAATCAGGCGCGCTTTTCTGCGTATGGTGTGACTGCCGGTGGAGATGATCCGATTGCCAAGGCGCTGCACAAGCTCATTGAACATGCCGGGTTACAGGAGCAACAAATTCAGCATCTGCAGGCAGCGTTAAAGCAGGCTGGGATTGCCTGTGCCGCCCGCGAATCTGAAGATATGTTTGATTCTGAATCGCTCAATAAGCTGGTCGATTAGTTATTGAGGTAAAAGTACGTTTGCTCATGGAAATAAATTTTGTCGGGAAATAGCGACAAATGCTGTCATGATGATATTGAATTAAGCGATAAGGTGCGTGATATACTCCCCTTGCTCATAGATTAAATTCGCCGCCTGTCAGTTTTTGCGGCGCACAAATACAACAAATATCCCCAGTATCTTCTGTAAACCCCATATATCAATGGCTGCAGATCAGTTTTTGTGAAAATATGCCCGGGTATCTAATTGCTGGAAATATTGTTTTTTTTCGGGAATATTTTAATATTGTTCAACGGAAATTGGTTGCAGCGCGTTAGAATCATTCATGCAGGAAATATTGCCCTAACTTATTGTTATCCAGATGAAAAAAATACTCACTCTTACCCTGTTCCTGTGCGTCGCCAGCAGTGCGCTGGCTTTGCCGTTTGGTTCCCAGTCTGCGCTGGTGATCGATGAAAGCAGTGGTCAGGTGTTGCTGGAAAAAAATGCCGATAATGTGGTGCCGATTGCCTCGCTCACCAAACTCATGACCGCCATGGTGGTGCTTGATGCCCGGCTCGACATGGAAGAGTTGATCAATATTGATGAGCAGGATGTGGATGTCATTAAGCACAGCACTTCACGTGTGCCGGTGGGTGCGTCGATTGCGCGTAAAGATGTGTTGCAGCTGGCGCTGATGTCGTCGGACAACCGTGCTGCGGCTTCGCTGGCACGCACCTATCCGGGTGGTATAGCGGCATTTGATGTCGCCGTGCAGGCAAAATTGCTGGCTCTGGGCATGACCCACACCACCATTGAAGAGCCGACCGGACTGTCATTTCACAACACTTCAACTGCCTCTGATTTGGTTAAAATGGCTTCAGCGGCCTCGACCTATGCCGATATCAGCCGCATCACGACCGACAGTCGTGATCTGATCAGCATTAAGGGACGTCAGGTGGAATACCACAATACCAATGGTTTTGTTGGTAAAAAAGGCTGGGATATCATGCTCTCGAAAACCGGCTATACCGTCGAAGCCGGTCGCTGCATCATCATGAAAATCAAGGCTGCCGGTAAAAATGTCATCATGGTGTTGCTTAATGCCGGAGCCAATTCCACCCGTAACCGCGATGCGCTTAATGTACGACGGTTTTTGTCGGATGAAAAAGTAGCCGTTATTAAACCTCGTCATCCCAAAGTGCGCGTTTAGAGTTGAAATGAATACGTTTAGTCGAGTGTATTAGCCCATAAGGGCGCAATGCACCCTGCAACTCGCAGAAAATAACTCCCCCAGCTTTAAACCTTGTTGCGCAGCAGACTGCCATCGGCCATTAAAGCCAGCCAGTCACCGCGTGGTGTAGTGCTGTCGCAATCCCAGTCGGACAGAACATAACGCCGCCGCTGCTCGCTGGAGTGCACGTCTGGACGGTGGGTGTGCCCGTGAATGAGCACATCGGCTCCTGAGCTGGCAAACAGACTGGCAACGGCCTCGGTATTGACATCCATGATGAGGGCGCTGACTTGTTGTTGGTGCTGCTGGCTTTGCATGCGCATGCCGGCAATAATGGCTTTGCGTTCTGCCAGTGAACGTGCCAGAAAGGCGGCTTGCCACGCTGGCTGCCTTACCTGCAGGCGGAATTGCTGGTAAGCGCTATCGTCGGTGCAAAGCTGATCGCCGTGGGTCAACACCAACCGCTGTCCTGCATGGGTCAGTATGTACGGGTCAGGTAATAAGGTGGCCCCCGTGGCCGTGGCAAAAGCCTGACTGACTAAAAAATCACGATTTCCGGCCATCCAGTACAACTGCACACCCTTGTCACTCAGATGTCGCAGGGCCTGTACGATGCGTTGAGGGAAAGGGGAGTCGAGATCATCATCGCCAGCCCAATATTCAAAAATATCGCCCAGCAGATACAGTTGGCTGGCTTTGCTGGCCTGTTGTTGTAAAAAGTGCAGAAATGCCGCCGTGGTGGCCGGCATTTCGGGTTGCAGATGCAGATCAGAAATGAACAGCGCGACCGGTGCCTGCGCTGCAGAGAGCGCCGGACCGGTCATGGAATTGCCTGTGGCATGAGTAATCAGACGATTTCCGCTTTGAGGATGACGACATCTTCAGCCGGTACGTCCTGGAACATGCCGCTGCGGGTGGTTTTTACACCTTTGATTTTGTCGACCACATCCATACCTTCAATCACATTACCGAAGACACAGTAGCCCCAGCCGTCCTGACCTGGGAAGTCGAGGAAGGTATTGTTTGAGACATTGATGAAAAATTGTGCCGAGGCAGAATGCGGGTCGGAAGTACGTGCCATGGCCAGAGAATATTTGACGTTTTTGAGACCGTTTTTGGCTTCGTTTTCGATTTGCTGGCTGGTTTCTTTTTGTTTCATGCCAGCTTCAAAACCGCCACCCTGAACCATAAAGCCATCGATGACGCGATGGAAAATGGTATTGGTGTAAAAACCGGTTTCAACATAATTTAAAAAATTGGCGACAGTTTTTGGTGCTTTGTCAGCGGCTAAATCGATTTTGATGTTGCCATGGTTGGTGGTGAGCAGAACGGCCATGATGTTATTCTTTCATAGTGGGGGTTAATTAACAGGTGCAGGTGTTTGTGGCATGACTTCGTCGAATTGCGCTGGCGTCAGTTCGGGGCTGGCGGCGGGCTCTAATTGTTCTTCAATCGTCTTGGCCTTGATTGGTTTTTTGAGCAGGCGGGCCGAAATAATAATGATCGGTTTGCGCGGCACATTCAAATTTTCACGAATCGCATCGGTGGGCGCGGCTTTAATATGATAGACCACATCCATGCCATCAATGACGCGGCCAAAGGGAGCATATCCGGCCATCATCAACAGAGCTTCGGCGCGCGGCAGGGTTCTGGTGACACCGCGTCGGGTTACCTGTACCGGGTCGCCATCGGGTATGGCCTGGGCATCGAGGAAATCATTGTCGGCCACATTGATGAAAAATTCCGAAGTGGCGGTGTTGGGTTGGTATTCACGCGCCATAGCAATGGTGCCGAGTTGATTTTTTACGCCATGATCAAGGGCGTACTGGGCTTCAAGCGGAATCGGAGGATTGCCCCTTTTGCCATTAATATTTTTATCCATGCCACCACCCTGGATCATGAAATTATCAATCACCCGATGAAAAATAGTGCCGCTGTAAAAACCGGATTTGACATACTGTAAAAAATTTTTGACGGTTTTTGGCGCGGCTTCCGGATACAGTTCCAGCACGATGGTGCCGACGTTGGTTTTTAATTCGACCTGGGGCAGGGGTTCTGCGGCCAGAGCTGCGCTGCAAAAAACCAGTCCGGCAAAAATGAACGGTGAAAAACGCATGGTGGTTACCTTAAGTGAGTTGCACTAAAAACTAAATCACGCCTTCATAGACGATTTTCCAGCGATTGGCTTCTTTGGCCCAGTATTGACGTTTGCGGATAACGTTACGGCTTTTGCCAAAACGCGATTCCTGAGTAAAGGTACTTACCAGCATGTTTTCTTTACCGGGATAATTAAACACGGTAATGTCGGAGAGTTTGATGTTGAGATCATTGGTCCCGGCAAATTGCACCTGCTGTTTGTCAAACCAGACTGACAGGCTGTCACCCTGAGGGTTTTTAAATGTGCTGGAGTAATTGCTTAGCCAGCGTTTATTGTTTTTGCTTTCCACATCCAGACGCCATTCATTGATCAGTCTGGTTGCCAGATCACGTTCTTCTATCCATTTACCCGGAGTGACAAATTCGACGTGCTCGCTGATGACCACCGGAGTTTTGCCGATTTCAACCGTTTCGGACAGTTTTTGCAAATCCGGATTGGTCAGTACCAGACAACCATCGGAAGCCAGCGGCGGGCGGCTGAAACTGTTCGATGGGGTACCGTGCAGCCAGATGCCCTTGCCGCTGCGGCCATTGATTTTATCCCATTCATTTGGATAGTTAATCGGCATGGCACCGGAGCCATAAAAGTCTGACAGTTTGGCACCGGGGACATAGCTGGTGATGTAATACACACCCAGTGGAGTCTTTTGGTCGCCTTCCTTGTTTTTTTCTATTCCGAGCTTGCCCTGAGTAAAATAATAATCGGACAGAAATTTAAGCTGACCAGCATTGTTTTCATACAGATATAAACGCGAACGGTCGGCATCCACTACCAGCACATGTTTTTGATCCTCGCGCAACAATAACACCGAACGTGGTACCAGATTCGGGTTGGGGCGCTCGCTTAAGGATTTGATGCGTGCTCTGGCTTCATCGCGCAAATCTTTTAATTTGTCGGCTGGTGCATTTTTAACCGCGCCAAAGGTGGTGACCGGGAAATTGTGCATCATTAACAAATCACCGTGCACCAGATATCCCAGACGGAAGGTCGGGTAGGCGGCGATTAATCTGTCGGCCATAGCCTGAGCTGCACCGAGGTTGTTTTGTGCCAGTAACTTGTAGATTTCGATCAGCATGCTGTCCGGATCTGATGCCGCAATCACGGGTTGATTGATGACAGAAGTCCGGGCCGAAGTAGCTTCAACGGCAAACGTCAGGCAACCCAGCAACAAAATGACTATTTTGGCACAATGCAACTTCGCTGATTTCATCGGACTGTTAAAAACGAAACTACGCATTAGCCACCTGTCCGCTCCTGCGCGATTTGCCATTTTCCATCTTGTTTGTTGAGCACCAGTGTTTTACGACTGTCCGCTTTTAACTGGTCAGAATTGTAAATCTGGCGGAAGTGCACGGTTGCCGTGTTGCCATCGATGCTGACTTTAGGAGATTCAACCCGGACATTGATGTGTCCTTTGCCTTCAATGCGGACCCGACGGTCTTCCGACCAGGATTTGCGGTTGGCACCTTTAGGCAGTTGGAAGTTTTTGCCGTAAAAGGATAAATACACGCTGGTGTTTTTATTGCTCCAGGCGCCAGCCCAGGCATCAACCACTTTGAGTACATCATCCTGATCGCTGTTGCTCGTCACTACCTTGGTTTCTGGTTTGGCTTCTGCTTTTACCGGTACTGGTTTGCTGATGGCCGGTTTGACTGGTTCGACCGCAGCAATGATGGGCTTGGCAGCGGCAACGGTGACCGGAGCAACTGGTTTGGACTTGCCGGCGATTGCGCTGTTGGTGTTGGTGAATAAATTACGGATCAGGGTCAGCTTTAATTTGGCACCGGAATTGCCGGAGTCGAGTTGCAGGGCCTTGTCATACGACTGGCTGGCTAACTTGGCGTAGACATCGCCGAGGTTTTCATGGGCGGTACCATAGGCCGGGTTGGTGCGGATAGCCATTTCCAGCGAGGCACGGGCCTTGTCATACTGATTGGTCGAGGCAAACAACACGGCCAGGTTGTTGTAGGGTTCGGGTAATTCGGGATAATCTTCGGTCAGCTTGGTAAATACGGCGATGGCGTCATTGGTTTTGTTTTGTTCGGCAAAAATCAACCCTTTGAGAAAGCGCATCTGGGCATCCTTGGGATGTTGTACCAGAAAAGCGTCGGCTTTTTGCATGGCTTCTGGCAGCAATCCTGTCTGTATCAGTTTGCTGACATCAGCAGATTCATCAGCCCAAACGGGCGACGTCAGGACAGCCATTGCCAGGCTCAACGCTATAACCCAGGTACGTGTATGTTTGATTGTCATGTTTATCGCAATAGAAGTGGTGGCTTAGATGATATACTAGTAGTCCGTTTTTGATGCTGATTCTCTGCAAAGGCAACATATTATCAAAGAAGTGGCGAAAATTTGTCAGATTGTTGCGCTGAGTCAGATTTTATCTCCGCAATAGCCAAATTTTTCGCAAAACTGGTAAAAATCTCCGTTGCTCACAGTGCTTGCACGGATTTCAGCGGATATTCCGAACGTTTCCTAAATTACTCTTAAATACATCACCTTACGTAATGAACGAACAAAAAATTTACAATACTTTAGCCCGTGAGAAGCAAACTTTCACTCCGATTGAGCCTGGCAAGGTGCGTATGTATGCCTGTGGTATGACGGTTTATGATTATTGTCACATAGGTCATGCGCGTCTGATGGTGGTGTTTGATATGGTGCAGCGCTGGTTGCGTGCCTCCGGCTATGCGGTGACATATGTGCAAAATATTACCGATATTGATGACAAAATCATTGCCCGTGCAGTACAAAATGGCGAATCGATTTCTGCACTGACCCAGCGCTATATTCAATATATGCAGGAAGATGCGGCGGCTTTGGGAGTGCAATTGCCTGATCACGTGCCGCGCGCAACAGCCTATATTCCTCAGATGCTGGGCTTGATTGAGAAGCTGCAAAAAAACGGCCTGGCCTATCAGGGCGCGGATGGCGACGTGAATTTTTCCGTGCGCGACTTTCCCGGCTACGGCAAGCTGTCAGGTAAATCACTCGATGATTTGCGCGCTGGTGAGCGTGTGGATGTCAATTCCGGCAAGCGTGATCCGCTTGATTTTGTCTTGTGGAAGTCGGCCAAGGCCAGTGAGCCGGAAGAGGTTAAGTGGAATTCGCCCTGGGGGCGCGGTCGCCCGGGCTGGCATATTGAATGCTCTGCCATGGCGTGTGATTTGCTGGGTGAACAGTTTGATATTCATGGCGGCGGTCAGGATTTGCAGTTTCCACATCACGAAAATGAAATCGCCCAGTCCGAAGGTGCGCACGGCCACCATTTTGTGAATTACTGGATGCATAATGGTTTTGTGCGCGTGGATAATGAAAAAATGTCCAAATCGCTGGGCAATTTCTTCACTATCCGCGATGTACTCAAGGTGTATGACCCGGAAGTGGTGCGCTTTTTCATCTTGCGGGCTCACTATCGCAGTCAGATTAATTATTCCGACAGTAATCTCGATGATGCCAAGGCTGCTCTGAAGCGGTTTTATGCCACCTTAAAAGAAGTTGCACCTGATCAACAGCCGCTCGATACCAGTGAAGCGTTTGCGCAACGCTTTTATGAAGCTATGTATGATGACTTTAATACATCGCTGGCGATCGCAGCGTTGTTTGAGTTGGCCACGGAAGTGAATCGTACCAAATCAGCGGTTTTAGCGCGGCAGCTGCGGCTGTTAGGCGGGATTTTGGGCTTTTTGCAACGTGATCCGCAAGAATTTTTGCAGTCAGGCAATGAAAATGGCATGGCAGAATCTGAAATCGCTGATAAAATTGCAGCCCGGACGACAGCCAAATTAGCCAAAAACTTTGCCGAGTCTGATCGTCTACGTGCCGAATTATTGGCCAATAACATCATATTGGAAGACAAGCCGGGCGGCATTACAGAGTGGCGCCGGGCATAATTGCATGATTACTCAATCGCACCGTGAACTACCCGAATACTGGGAGCAGGCCAAGCAGGAACTGATGAAGCGCGACCGTATTATGCGCAAGTTGATTCCCCAGTTTGGCGATTTGCGACTTGCCGGTCGTGGTGAGCCCTTTTTAACGCTGTGTCGTTCGATTATTGGTCAGCAGGTTTCAGTGGCCTCGGCCGATGCTGTCTGGGTGCGGTTTTTGCAACAGTGCGTCAAATGTACACCGGCGAATGTGATTCATGCCGGAGCGCCTCAGTTGATTGCCTGCGGACTGTCGAAACGGAAAACCGAATACATTCTTGACTTGGCGCAACATTTTCAAGAGAAACGTCTGCACGTTGAAAAATGGGCGAAGATGGCCGACGAAGATGTCATTTCCGAGTTAATTCAAATTCGCGGCATTAGTCGCTGGACAGCGGAGATGTTTTTGATATTTAATCTGCTCCGGCCCAATATTTTACCGCTCGATGATCTGGGTTTATTAAAAGGCATCAGTATTAACTATTTTTCCGGTGAGCCGGTTTCCCGCAGCGATGCGCGCGAAGTTGCGGCCAACTGGGATTCGTGGCGTACCGTAGCAACCTGGTATCTGTGGCGCAGTCTGGATTCATTGACGGTGCCTGATAGGGAAATAAGTAAGTAATTTAAACAGTGTTAGCCAGACTGAGTATGAGGCTGGGATAATGCGCACACGGGTAGGCTGTATAGAGCAGTATCTGTTGTAATAAGGGAGTCAGGATGACAAAAACAACATTTTTGAGTTTTGAGCAATCGGTTGCTGAACTTGAATCCAAAATTGAAGAGCTGCGCTTTGTGCAGGATGATTCAGCGGTCGATATTTCTGAGGAAATTGACCGACTGTCGAAAAAAAGCCAGTTGCTCACCAAAGATATCTACGCCAAGCTCACTCCGTGGCAGGTGTCGCAGATTGCCCGCCATCCGCAACGTCCGTATACCCTCGATTACATAGCTGAAATTTTTACCGATTTTCATGAGCTGCACGGCGACCGCAGTTTTGCCGACGATATGGCCATTGTCGGTGGTATGGCGCGCTTTAACGGTCAGGCCTGCATGGTGATTGGCCATCAAAAGGGACGTGACACCAAAGAACGCGCACTGCGCAATTTTGGTATGCCCAAGCCGGAAGGTTACCGCAAGGCGATGCGTCTGATGAAGCTGGCAGAAAAATTCAATCTGCCGGTATTTACCTTTATCGACACCACCGGTGCATGGCCGGGTATTGATGCTGAAGAGCGCGGGCAGTCCGAAGCGATTGGCCATAATTTATACGTCATGGCGGAACTCAAAGTGCCCCTGATTGCCACAGTCATCGGCGAAGGTGGTTCTGGTGGTGCGCTGGCATTGGCTGTGGGCGATGCTGTGTTGATGCTGCAATATGCAACTTACTCAGTGATTTCTCCTGAAGGTTGTGCTTCGATTTTATGGAAAACTTCTGAGCGGGCTGCTGATGCGGCTGAAGCGTTGGGTTTAACTGCCCATCGCCTCAAAGCCATGGGCTTGATCGATAAAA
Organism: uncultured Oxalobacteraceae bacterium; assembly: GCA_903862415.1. Classification (GTDB taxonomy): domain Bacteria; phylum Pseudomonadota; class Gammaproteobacteria; order Burkholderiales; family Burkholderiaceae_D; genus Solimicrobium. Next base: position 13,504 of record CAIOYD010000072.1, read on the forward strand.
TTATTACCGAGCCTTTGGGTGGTGCGCATCGCGATCCAAAACAAATGTGTGTGCTGGTTAAACGCGCACTGGCCGATACTCTGCGTCAGTTTCAGGGTGTCAAAACCAAAGACTTGCTCGCGGCTCGCCATGAGAAGTTAATGAGTTATGGCAAATTTAAAGAAACCAAAGCGTCGGAATAAAATCGCTGTGGTCTGGTGTTAATTCAAAGGCAAGCCATGTGCTTGCCTTTGTGCATTTGAAGAGCAGGTTTATGCAATCACGTTTTGACAGCGCCATGCGCGCCATTGTTGATGCCGCTGGCGCAACGGAAGCCCGTCCGCTGCGAATCGCCGTGGCGTACAGTGCCGGTTTGGATTCGTCGGTATTGCTGCATCTGTGCGCGCATTCCCGTCAAGTGGTGCCGGCTCTGGCCCTGCATGTACATCACGGCCTCAGTACGCATGCGGATAGCTGGGTAGAGCATGGTCGTGCGCAGGCGGCGGAGTTGGTCATTCCCTTTGAAGTAGCCCATATCGAACTTGGACGGATTAATGCTGAAGGACTTGAGGCCGCCGCCCGTAAGCAGCGCTATGCGGCGCTGGGAGAAATGTGCGCACGTCATCAGATTGATATTTTGCTCACCGCACATCATCAGGATGATCAGGCCGAAACGCTGTTGCTGCAGTTGTTGCGCGGTGCTGGTGTGGCTGGATTATGCGGTATGCAGTCATGCCATCGGGCCCCTGGTTTGCTGGGCAGTAGTGTGTTGTTGCTGGCACGGCCGTTACTTGATTTAACGCGCGCAGAGCTGGTGCAGTACGCGGGGCAGCATCAAATCCGCCATGTCGAAGATGAATCCAATGCTGATATGCGGTACACCCGAAATGCCCTGCGTCATCAGATCATGCCTTTGCTGGCACAGCATTTTCCTGGTTTTCAGGCGCGCTTTGCGCGTACTGCACAACATGCGCAATCGGCCTTGCAGCTGCTCGAGCAACTGGCACAGCAGGATTATGCCCGCTGCCTCTGTGTCGGTCCGGTTGCCAATCTGGATGTGCTGCAGTTGCAATCATTGTCAGGTGAACGCATCGACAATGTGTTGCGTTACTGGATTGCCGCACATCAGGTGCAAATGCCGAGTTCGGCCAGACTGGCTGAAATGCGCAAGCAGTTACTGCATGCCCGCGACGATGCCAGGGTCTGTGTCAAGCATGGCAACGTCGAAGTGCATCGCTATCGTCAGCAACTTAGCATTGCCGCCTGTGTGCAGAGTATTCCTGCGGTACAGTCGTTTCACTGGCAGGGCGAAGCCAGTCTGAATTTTCCTGCCTATGGCGGTGTATTGCATGTGCTGCCGGCAGCGGAAGGACAGACTGGACTTAATCGCGACTGGCTGTTGGCGCAGTCGCTGGAATTGCGGCCACGGCAGGGCGGTGAGCGCATGAAGCTGGCCGCCAATCGTCCCAATCGCGACATGAAGAGTCATTACCAGTCGCATGGCATTCCCTACTGGCAGCGCGAACGCTTGCCGTTTGTGTTTGCTGGCGGAGAATTGATTTTTGCTGCCGGTATCGGGCTCAACGGTAGTGTGCTGGTCGCTGATCCGGAACGGGTGACGTTGAGCTGGCAGGCAGATGAATAAAATTAACCGCATGTTGAATAAGTTGCGCTTCAAATTGAAATCATTTTGCTGTTATTGCGATTCCTCAAAGAAACCACAGCTTTTTTTGCGAAACACAGCAGATTCTTCGGTCTGCTTGCCAAGTTCGCGCCGATTTCTTAATACTATTCTGTTATAAGCATATTTAATTGTCGATTCAGGCTTGTTATTTTGCGCTGCAACATGTAGAGTTGGTGGTTGATTTTTTTGCGTTGCTTTACCACTTATATTCCAATTATGGCTTTAATTGTTCACAAATACGGCGGTACTTCGATGGGCTCAACCGAGCGCATCAAGAATGTCGCCAAACGCGTCGCCAAATGGCATGACGCAGGTCATCAGATCGTGGTTGTGCCTTCGGCGATGTCGGGCGAAACCAACCGCATTCTGGGTTTGGCCAAAGAAATTACCGATCAGCCTGATCCGCGTGAGCTCGATGTGATTGCTGCTACCGGCGAACAGGTTTCGGTCGGTTTGCTGGCCATTGCGTTGCAGGCAATCGGTAAGCAGGCAGTGTCTTACGCCGGTTGGCAGGTAGCGATTAAAACCGATGATGCTCACACCAAGGCGCGTATTGCCAGTATTGATGATGTCAAAGTCAAACGGGATCTTGATGCCGGTAAGATCGTCATCATTACCGGTTTTCAGGGTGTTAATGAACAGGGCGATATTACTACTCTGGGTCGTGGTGGTTCTGATACTTCGGCTGTGGCTGTGGCCGCTGCCCTGAAGGCACAGGAATGCCTGATTTTTACCGACGTCGATGGTGTCTACACCACCGATCCGCGTCTGGTGACTGAAGCGCGTCGCTTAAGTACCGTAACCTTTGAAGAGATGCTGGAAATGGCATCTCTCGGTTCCAAGGTATTGCAGATACGTTCGGTTGAATTTGCCGGCAATTACAAAATGCCGACCCGCGTTCTGTCATCACTGACAGACCCGTTACTGCCGCTGGAAATTGAAGCTAAATCCGGCACCCTGATTTCGTTTGAGGAAGACAGCAATATGGAACAAGCCACCATTACAGGTATCGCTTTTAATCGCGATGAAGCCAAAATCACCGTCTTTGGCGTGCCCGATCGTCCAGGTATTGCCTATCAGATTCTGGGCCCGGTCGCCGACGCCAATATTGAAGTCGACATGATTATTCAAAATCAGTCGGTGGAAGGCAAAACCGATTTTACTTTCACCGTGCCGCGCAATGAATACACCAAAGCGATGCAGGTGTTGGCCAACGATGTGCAGGCACAGATCCATGCCACCGGCATTATTGGTGACGCTAAAGTTTCCAAGGTGTCGGTCGTCGGCGTGGGCATGCGCAGTCATGTCGGCGTCGCCTCGCACATGTTCAGAACGCTGTCGGAAGAGGGTATTAACATCCAGATGATTTCCACTTCAGAAATCAAAATTTCTGTCCTGATCGACGAGAAATACATGGAATTGGCCGTACGTGCATTGCATAAAGCCTTTGGCCTGGAAAATCCCTGATATTTTTTTGATTTTCGCTTGACCGGTAGCAACTGAGAAGCTATTATGCTTGTCTTCAAACCGGATGTGAAAGCAAACGTTTTGAAGAGAGTGGAGACCTGGCCGAGTGGTCGAAGGCACTTCCCTGCTAAGGAAGCATGCGGGCTTAACCCTGCATCTAGGGTTCGAATCCCTAGGTCTCCGCCAAGAACGTATAAAAATCCCTAAGAAATCAATCGCTTAGGGATTTTGCATTTCAGCTACCCACATTTCTACCCACGTGATGATTAAGCAAACGATAGCGTGTGCAGTACTTAAGAGCGATTGAATTGGCCGGTGTGTGGTTTATCTGCCCGCGTTCAATAACGCGTTCCATAGAAAACAGTTGGGTGCCTGAATTAGGGTATGGCCGATCCAATGCGATTGAAATGGCCGACGTGTTCTTCGGCCCGGTCACCCAACAGCGTTGACGATGCACTCGCCAATCTTAGAAGCCTTTCCGTATCCGAGAAATCTAAGATAGGGGAATCCGCTTCAGTCGCAGTAAGTCCGGTATTTAACTGTCTGGTTAGATTACTGGAATTGACCAGATCCAAACAGGTTTTAATTCCCCTGCAGGTATCCATCGTCAAAGCGGCGAACTGGGCGTTCGGGTCATTTTCTTTCCCAGCAATCAACCAGGTGAAGGGTTCGTGCGCAGCTGCGGCGATTGTGTTGTCGTTGGCGCTGATACTGGATACGTCAATTTGATCAGCATTGCGAGTTTGATTAGACATTGCTTAGTGCTCCATTTTGTAGGGCTGGTGGGACAGCCGGGGGCTTTGAAAAGCCAGAGTTTGAGATTAAAGGATTGCTTGATCAGTTATTCAACAGGCTCAGGAACTGTCGGGCGGGTTGCCCCTTCGTCGGCCTCGGCGATCCAGACACCAGGGCGTCCTTGGATTACGGTGATTTCTCTGTCTGGGTATTTTTGTTCAAGCCGTGCAATTGCCTGTGCTTTGATTTGTTCTGCGTTGCGGATCGCTTCGTTTGTCATTCTCTTCCCCTTGCGGTTATACCGCTTCCTGCTTGATTGCAGGGTGGGCGGTAAATGACAGGTTGACGGACCGGTACCTAAAAGCAGACCGGCAGCCCGAAGGCTCCCATCACCACCGCCCATGGAGTGCGCGACAGTTTCGCACGTAAAAAAGCCGCATTGCGCGGCGTGTGCGCTTTTAGGTATTCAGGCCGTCAAACCCGGTCACCTCTTTTTCGGTGACGGTGCCAGTATTGTGTCAAACAGCGTGCAATACTTACCAGATTAGAGGTGGAAACAG
>CAIOYD010000073.1 GCA_903862415.1 uncultured Oxalobacteraceae bacterium
CTCTCAGGCCCCCATCTCCATCATCAATGGGATGATGCCAACTATTTTCATCACGCGCTTCATGTTATACGCCAGCACATGCAAACTCATTTCAGTCGCGACGTCTCTTTCCGCGCTTGTTCTACCTTATTTTGACACAACCGATAATCGAAGAGAAAATGAATAAATTCACAATATACTGTTCGTTTCCCTTGGTTGATAATTCGTAGTATCAACCAAGGTTTATTTCTTTGAAGTTACTAGGTGTTAATTGAACAGGTAACAAAAAAGCCCGTATAGGAACGGGCTTCGTTGGAAAATTCGATTTTGCGTTGGAAAGTTTCGCTTGTGGATAACTTTGACATCTTGTAACTACTTGAATTTACAATAATTCGTGGGGTGATCGATGGGGCTCGAACCCACGACAACAGGAATCACAATCCTGGACTCTACCAACTGAGCTACGACCACCACTGTACTGCGCTTACTGATTCTGCTTTGGTTAGGCAGGCCGCCATTTTAATCAGGGCGCCGCGAAATTGCAATCTATTTCTTGAATTTGGTACTCGTCTGGCTGAAAGTGCAATAACTTACTCAATACAAACTGCAATTTTGCCGTGCTGCCGGTGGTCATGCAGTGCAGCGGCAAGGGAGTTTGGGGTGCCGCCTGCAGCTGATGTTGTTCCAGCAGACGCTGCAATTGCCGGCTGATAGCCAGTCCGGTGTCGACAATCTGGATTGCCGGATTACCTTGTTCGGCTGCTACCTGTCTGATGGTGTCGGCGATAAAGGGGTAGTGGGTACATCCCAGCACGATGACATCGGCTTTGGCATCGGTCAGCGGTTGCAGGTAGGTGTTGAGTAAGGCGCGGGTGATTGGGCCGTCCAGATCGCCCAGTTCAATCTGTGTGACCAGTCCGGGACAAGCCTGACGGATAAATTGGATGTGGGTTGCTTGCTGCAACTGGTCGCTCAACAGCTGATATTTCTGACTGGCCAGAGTGCTGGTGGTGGCCAGAACGCCCACGCAGGCGGTTTTGGTTAAACTTGCAGCCGGTTTTAAGCCGGGTTCAACGCCGATAATAATAAGCTCCGGATAATGGGTGCGCAGGGTGCTGATCGCTGCTGCCGTGGCGGTGTTGCAGGCAACGACGATGGCTTTGACACCCTGTTGCAGCAAATGACGGGCGGCAAACAAGGTGCGTTGCATGATGTCGGCTTCGGATTTTTCTCCATAAGGAGCAAAGCCGGAATCGGCAAAATAGCATAAGGACTCATGTGGCAGCTGAGTCCTTATGTGCTGCAATACCGACAGTCCACCCACACCGGAATCAAAAATGCCGACGGGTGCGTTGTTCAAAGGCGGTGTTTGGGTGGCTGGCATGGTGGCTTAAATCCCTGGCAGTGAATTAATTCTTAACCGGAATGATACCTATCTTGGCCTGCCATTCTTTCGGCCCGGTGATATGAGCAGAAATGCCGGAAGAATCCACCGCCACGGTCACCGGCATATCGACGACATCAAACTCATAAATCGCTTCCATACCCAGATCGGCAAAACCGACTACCTTGGCGGACTTGATCGCTTTGGATACCAGATAGGCGGCACCACCAACGGCCATCAGATAGGCGGACTGATGTTTTTTGATGGCTTCAATGGCCACCGGTCCGCGTTCGGCTTTGCCTATCATGGAAATCAGTCCGGTTTGTGCCAGCATCATTTCAGTAAAGCCATCCATGCGGGTCGCTGTCGTCGGTCCAGCCGGGCCGACGGCTTCGTCGCGCACCGGATCTACCGGGCCGACGTAATAAATAACCCGATTGGTAAAGTCGACCGGCAAGGGCTCGCCTTTGGCCAGCATATCTTGAATGCGTTTGTGAGCTGCATCACGACCGGTGAGCATTTTGCCATTCAGCAGCAGGGTTTGCCCCGGTTTCCAGCTGGTGACTTCGGCCTTGGTCAATGTGTTGAGATCCACGCGAAGAGATTTTTGCGTGTCAGGTGCCCAATGAACAGCAGGCCAGCTGTCGAGTGACGGCGGCTCCATGTAGACCGGTCCGGAACCGTCCATGACAAAATGGGCATGACGGGTGGCGGCACAATTCGGAATCATGGCCACGGGTTTGGATGCAGCGTGGGTCGGGTACATATTGATTTTGACATCCAGAACCGTAGTCAGACCGCCGAGTCCCTGGGCGCCGATGCCGAGGGCATTGATTTGATCACACAGGTTAATACGCAATTCTTCGGTTTTGTTTTGCGGGCCACGCAGTTTTAATTCATGCATGTTGATGTCTTCCATGAGCGACTCTTTGGCCATGAGCATGGCTTTTTCGGCCGTGCCGCCAATACCGATGCCGAGCATGCCGGGAGGGCACCAGCCGGCACCCATGGTCGGCACGGTTTTCATGACCCAGTCGATCAGGGAGTCGGAAGGATTGAGCATGACAAACTTGGATTTGTTTTCTGATCCACCACCTTTGGCCGCTACCTGAATATCGAGTTTGTCACCGGGCACGAGTTCCATATGCACTACCGCCGGAGTATTGTCTTTGGTGTTTTTGCGTTCAAACAGCGGGTCAGCCACGATCGAGGCCCGCAAAACATTATCCGGATTGTTGTAGCCCTGACGTACGCCCTGATTAATGGCGTCGATGATAGAGCCGCTAAAGCCTTCAAAGCGTACGCCCATACCAATTTTCAGGAACACGTTGACGATGCCGGTATCCTGGCAGATCGGACGTTTACCTTCGGCGCACATGCGTGAATTGGTTAAAATCTGGGCTATGGCATCTTTGGCGGCCGGGCTTTGTTCGATTTCGTAAGCGCGTGCCAGATGGGCAATGTAATCGGCGGGATGGTAGTAGCTGATAAATTGCAATGCAGCCGCAACGGATTCAATTAAGTCGTCTTGTTTGATGATGGTCATGTTAGCGTACCGGTTGAGTTAATGTCAGAGTAGAGAATAAGGTGAATAGCGTGTTTGTTGGGTGTATGACAAATAAATGTGGCTGCCAGAAATGGAGATGGCGGCAATGTATTTTTATACACGACAAATTATGCGACTATTTTACACGCGCTCAATAAGTCGGCGATAGTTTGCTACATATTAAATGATTAAGGCAGTATCGATGTAAAAACAAAAGCTTTAACCCTATACTGGCAGATGCTCAGGCCAGTGTAAGGGCGTAGTAAGACAAAACTTCTATGTTATTGAAAATCAAAACGAAGGAGACAATCATGACTGACGTTGCAGCTACAGCGAACGAACAACACCTGGGCAAAGAAGAGCACCGGGTTTTCCCACCCTCGGCGGCCTTTGTGGCGCAAGCCAACGTTTCCGGTATGGATGGCTATCTGGCGTTGTGTGATGCCGTCAAAAACGATGAGCAGGAGTTTTGGTGCAAACTTGCACGTGAGCAACTGCAATGGCATAAACCCTTCACCCAGGGATTGGATGAATCGAATGCGCCGTTTTACACCTGGTTTGCCGATGGCGACCTGAATGTGTCGTATAACTGCCTCGATGTGCATTTGACTAATGGAAATGCTGATAAAACCGCGATTATTTTTGAAGCGGATGACGGCGCGTCAATCCGGGTCAGCTATCGTGAGTTGCATGAAAAGGTAAGTCGCTTTGCCAACGGATTGCGCTCGCTGGGCATTAAAAAGGGCGACCGGGTGATCATTTACATGCCGATGTCGGTTGAAGGTGTGGCCGCCATGCAGGCTTGCGCGCGCATCGGCGCGACCCATTCGGTGGTGTTTGGCGGTTTCTCGGCCAAATCGCTGCAGGAAAGAATTATTGATGCCGGCGCGATTGCCGTCATCACCTCGGATTTTCAGGTGCGCGGCGGCAAACAATTGCCACTAAAAGCTATCGTCGATGAAGCATTTACTCTGGGCGGTTGCGAAGCAATTGCCAATGTGGTGGTGTATCAGCGTACTGGCAGTCCGGTTAACTGGACTGCACGTGACGTCTGGCTGCACGATCTGGTCAAAGATCAGCCGGCGCACTGTGAGCCGGAATGGGTCAGTGCAGAACATCCACTATTTATTCTGTATACCTCTGGCTCGACCGGCAAGCCGAAAGGAGTGCAACATTGCTCCGGTGGATATCTGTTGTGGGCCAAACAAAGCATGCAATGGGTATTTGATCTGAAGCCGAACGATGTGTTCTGGTGTACCGCCGATATCGGCTGGGTTACCGGTCACAGCTATATCGCCTATGGACCACTGGCTGCCGGCGCTACACAGATTGTGTTTGAAGGTATCCCAACCTTTCCGAATGCCGGGCGGTTCTGGAGCACCATACAAAAACATAAAACCACGATTTTTTATACAGCACCGACGGCCATCCGTTCACTGATCAAAGCGGCCGATGGTGACGCTTCGATTCATCCGGATAAATATGATCTGTCTTCGCTGCGTCTGCTGGGTTCGGTCGGTGAGCCGATCAATCCAGAAGCCTGGATGTGGTATTACAAAAACATAGGCCGTGAATTATGTCCTATCGTCGACACCTTCTGGCAAACCGAAACCGGTGGCATCATGATGAGCCCGCTGCCGGGCGCCACACCGCTGGTGCCGGGTTCCTGTACTCTGGCCTTGCCGGGGATAGCAAGCGCGATTGTGGATGAAGCCGGTCACGATCTACCCAACGGTCAGGGTGGTTTGCTGGTGGTAAAACGGCCATGGCCATCGATGATCCGCACCATCTGGAATGATCCGGAACGGTTCAAGAAAAGTTATTTCCCCGAAGAGCTCGGCGGCACCATTTATCTGGCCGGCGACGGGGCGATCCGCAATAAAGAAACCGGCTACTTCACCATTACCGGCCGTATCGACGATGTGCTTAATGTCTCTGGTCATCGTATGGGCACCATGGAAATCGAATCGGCGCTGGTGGCCAATCCGATGGTGGCGGAAGCGGCGGTGGTTGGTCGTCCTGATGACACTACCGGGGAAGCCATTTGCGCCTTTGTGGTGCTCAAACGCAGCCGTCCTACCGGTGATGAAGCCAAACAGATCGCGACCGAATTGCGTAACTGGGTAGCCAAGGAAATTGGTCCGATTGCCAAGCCGAAAGAAATTCGCTTTGGTGATAATTTACCGAAAACCCGTTCCGGTAAAATCATGCGGCGTTTGTTGCGGATACTGGCCAAGGGTGAAACCATTACCCAGGATATCTCGACACTGGAAAATCCGGCGATTCTGGAGCAGCTAAAAGAAGCGCTGTAAGAGCTAGGGAAGCGCAGATTAAATCAGCCGGATTAGTCCGGCTGATTTATTTCAGTCCATTCAAACTCAATGCCACGGCTTCAGCCACGCGGATGCCATCCACAGCGGCGGATAAAATTCCACCGGCATAACCGGCGCCTTCACCGGCTGGAAATAAACCGCGAGTATTCAAACTCTGTAAATCATCATCGCGCCGTTTGATCCTGATCGGCGAAGATGTGCGTGTTTCCACGCCAGTGAGTACCGCATCCGCCATGGCAAAGCCACGTATCTGCTTATCAAAGGCGGGCAAGGCTTCACGGATGGCTGTGATGGCATACTCAGGCAGTGCTGAACTTAAATCACCCAGTTGTACACCCGGCTTGTAAGATGGCTCGACCGAACCCAGTTTGGTGGAAGCGCGTCCGGCAATGAAATCACCAACCAGCTGGCCCGGGGCGTTGTAGTTTGAACCGCCGAGCAGGTAGGCGTGGCTTTCCAGTGCGCGCTGAAACGGAATGCCGGCTAGCGGATGGCCTGGATAGTCTTCAGGTGTGATGCCGACCACAATGGCGCTGTTGGCATTGCGTTCATTGCGCGAATACTGGCTCATGCCGTTGGTGACGATTCGACCCGGTTCCGACGTGGCTGCCACCACCGTACCACCCGGGCACATGCAAAAACTGTAAACCGAACGACCGTTGCTGGCGTGATGCACCAGTTTATAATCAGCAGCCCCCAAAATCGGATTGCCGGCATTCGGGCCAAAGCGACAGCGGTCGATCAGGGATTGTGGATGCTCCACCCGGAAGCCGACAGAAAAGGGTTTGGCTTCAATATATACGCCGCGTTCATGCAACATTTCAAAGGTATCGCGCGCGCTGTGACCGATGGCCAGCACCACATGGTTGGTTGCAATGTGCTCGCCATTTTCCAGCACAACCGCTTCAATGGCGTCTTTGTTGCGCACGATATCGACCACTTTCTGGCTGAAACGGACTTCACCGCCGAGACTGATAATCGTGGCGCGCATGTCTTCGACCATTTTGACCAGCCTGAAAGTCCCTATATGTGGCTTGCTGACATATAAAATTTCTGCGGGGGCGCCGGCTTTGATAAATTCCAGCAGAACTTTGCGCCCGTAGTGATGCGGGTCTTTTATCTGGCTGTACAGTTTGCCATCAGAGAACGTGCCTGCACCTCCTTCACCAAACTGCACATTTGATTCCGGTTGCAGCTCGCGTTTGCGCCACAATCCCCAGGTATCCTGAGTACGTTCCCGAACTGCTTTGCCGCGTTCCAGAATAATTGGCCGAAAACCCATCTGCGCTAACAACAAGCCGGCAAACAAACCGCAGGGCCCGGTACCAATGACCACCGGACGTAAAAAATGTTCGCTCGTGGCATGAGTGACAAACTGATAGTTGGTGTCAGGAGTGCGGGTGACATTTTTGTCTGAGTGGAACTGCTGCAGCAATTCGTCATCCTGAGTAGTTGTCACATCGAGTGTGTAAATCAGATGAATGGCACTTTTTTTGCGCGCATCGTAACTGCGGCGAAAAACCGTGACGCTGAGCAGCTGCTCGTCAGTCAGACGCAATTTGTTCAGCACAGCCAGCCGGATGGCGGGTTCGGCATGATCGAGCGGGAGTTGAATGTCAGTTAAGCGCAGCATATATAGTCGAGTCCACAGGCAAAGTCAGGAAAACCAGTTACGGGGCAGCATTTTACCGCAGTCGCCATTATCGGCCGCTTATCTATTTTAGGCAGAGGAAAACAGCGAAGCAATTACAGGATCACCAAAGAAGTGAAATTATTTTCAAAACCCCCTTGCCAAAGGGTGGAACAGTTTGCTATAGTTCGCGTCCCGTTGAAAGACAGGTTAATTTGCTCCGAAGAGAAGGTAGGGGCAGATAGTAAAAAGTGGGGTGGTAAAAAAAGCAGCGTCGCAAAATAGCAGTTGACGATGTGGAACAAATGCCCC
>CAIOYD010000074.1 GCA_903862415.1 uncultured Oxalobacteraceae bacterium
TGCGTCAGGAATTTTCCGATTACGATGAGCCCGTGCTGGCTGAATCCGGACTGGTCATTGACAAGGAAGCCGAAGAGGGTGGGCGCCACAAACGTTACGACCGTTTTCGCGAACGGGTGATGTTTCCCATTAAAAACACCAAAGGCCAGGTGATTGGTTTCGGTGGACGGGTCATGGGGGCGGGTGAGCCCAAATACCTGAACTCACCGGAAACCCCATTGTTTCAAAAAGGGTACGAGTTATACGGCCTGTTTGAAGCACGTCAGGCTATCCGTGAAGCAGGTTATGCTCTGGTCACGGAAGGTTATATGGATGTCGTGGCGCTGGCACAAATGGGGTTTCCCCAGGCCGTAGCCACTCTCGGCACCGCCTGCACGCCGACCCATGTGCAAAAACTGTTGCGCCAGACGGATCAGGTTATTTTTAGTTTTGATGGCGATTCAGCTGGCCGTCGTGCCGCCAAACGCGCTCTGGACGCCTGCATGCCCCTGGTGGATGACACTAAAACCATCAAATTTTTGTTTTTACCGACCGAGCACGATCCCGACAGCTTTGTTCGTGCCTATGGTGCGGATGCGTTCGAAAAAGAAATTCATGATGCCATGCCGCTGTCGCAGTTTTTGCTTAATCTGGTCAGTCAAGATCATGATTTAACTACGCTTGAAGGGCGCGCGCATACCCAGTTTGAAGCCAAAGCCGCGTTGCAATCGATGTTGCCATCCAGTCTGCGACTGCAAATTGTGCGCAGTCTGGCGCAGTTGACGCAGACCACGCCGATGGAAATCGAGACCATGTTTGAATTAAAGCAGCCGGCGGCCAAAGTCCGTGCCGCGCCTGCTCGCAGCAAACGCAGTGCGCCGATGGGTCTGGAGCGGCAGATGATGCGCATCCTGCTGGCGCACCCACCCTTGGCCGAACTTATGGATGAAGCCGCCCTGCAGGCAGCTGCGCAACTGGCACCGGATGGCGCGCAAATGCTCAATCAGCTGGTAACAGAGGCTAAGTCGCTGGGAAAACAGGCCCAATTTGCCGCTTTATCGGATCACCTGCGCAATCTGAACAGTGATTTTAATGAATTGATCGTCGAAATTGCCGGACAAAGCGAAACCGACGAAGAGCTCTGTGGCCACGAACTGATCTGGGCGATACGCAATATGCAAATCCAGCAAATCAAGGCCGAACAGGTGTTGTTGGCCAATCGTGGCTTGCAGGGCGAGGCCGATAAATTACGCTTTTATGCACTCAAAAAGCAGCTCGATGACATAAATCGGCTCAACAGTGAGGAATTGGCGGCGCGGGGGTGACGGTCACCCCGTGATTCCTGAAGAAAACCTTCCATTTGTGCTATAATGTCAGGCTTGTGTTTTTAAGCATTTTTTTTGATCAAACAGTTTATTAATTCAGTGAGCATCAGGCTCTTTTCGAGTAACCCTTGAATGATTCAATGGCTAAAGCATGAAGAAACCCGCAAAAACCCAGGCAGATTCCAAAGCAGGCAAGATTTCAGCAAAATCCAGTGCAACAGAAAAAAAAGCTGCTAATCTTAAAACTGAATCTTCGGTCAAAAAAACAGTCGTTGTGAAAGCAACCAGAGCGGTGCCAGCGGCAGTTGCCAAAGCGCCTAAAGCTGCGCCGGCTAAAGTCGCGCCGGCTAAAGTCGTGAATAAACCCACGGCAGCCCAGAAAGCAAGTGCAGTAACGGTAAAAAAAGCGGAACCAGTTGCGTTATCCGGTTCTAAGCAGAACGCGTCGGCAACGGCTGGCGTGCAAGTTCAAGCAGTGTTAAAAAGTGATTCAAAGACAGTGATTAAGCCTACCAAGCCTTCAGCCAAAGCTGAAAAAGTACCAGAGACTCCGGAAGTGCGCGTCAGTTCATCTGCGCCGGTAGTCAACCAGACAACAGACGCTGCCGTATTGGCTGCGATTGATACTTCTGGCTATATTCTCCCCGGTGTCAAAGTGCCGGGACGTCGCGGCCGCAAGCCCAAAGAATACCAGCCAGAAAACGAAGAAATCGCCGCCTTAAATGCGGTTGAACGCGCCGAGCTCAAAGCAGTCGATAAAGCCAAAGCCAAGGATCGTAAAGCCAAAGAAAAAGCCTTGCTTAAAGACGCTTTTTCGGCCGATACCGAAGCCACTGAAGAAGAGCTTGAACGTCGCCGTCAAAAGCTCAAGGCACTCATTAAAATGGGTAAGGATCGCGGCTACCTGACGTATGCCGAAATCAACGATCACCTGCCAGAAAACATTGTCGACCCGGAAGCCATTGAAGGCATCATCGGTACCTTCAATGACATGGGTATTGCCGTTTATGAACAGGCACCGGATGCAGAAACTTTGCTGTTGTCCGATAACGTAGTTCAGGTCACCAGCGACGATGACGACGCCGAAGCAGCTGCCGAAGCTGCCTTGTCGACCGTCGATTCTGATTTTGGTCGCACTACTGATCCGGTCCGCATGTATATGCGTGAAATGGGTTCGGTCGAATTGCTGACCCGCGAAGGCGAAATCGTCATCGCCAAAAAAATCGAAGAAGGCCTTAAAGACATGATCCAGGCGATCTCCGCCTGTCCGACCACGATCGCCGAAATTTTACTCGCCGCTGACCGCATCTCGAACGACGAAATCAAGATTGATGAAATCGTTGATGGCCTCGTTGATCTGAATGCCGAAGATGTTCCTGTTGTTGTCGTTGCCGCTGTTAATGAAGATGAAGACGGCGAAGACGAAGAAGAGGAAGAAGAGGAAGAAGAAGACGACGCCGGCAATGCCGCCGGAGCCGCCGGTTATTCTGCCGAACAGTTGGAACAGCTCAAGCGCGATGCGCTGGCCAAGTTTGCCATCATTGCCACTCAGTTTGAAAAAATGCGCAAAGCCTTCGAAAAAGAAGGTTTCAATTCCAAGCCCTACGTTAAGGCTCAGGAAATCATTTCGCAAGAACTGCTGGGCATGCGCTTCACCGCCAAAGTGGTGGAAAAATTATGCGACACCCTGCGTGGTCAGGTGGATGAAGTCCGTCATGTGGAAAAACAAATTCTCGACGTCGTGGTCAACCGTTGCGGCATGCCGCGCGCCCATTTCATCAAGGTCTTTCCCGGCAATGAAATCAATCAGCACTGGGTTGAAGGCGAAGTCAACGCCGGCCATTCCTACAGTGCTATTCTGGGTCGTAACATTCCGACAGTGCAGCAGTTGCAGCAAAAATTAATTGACCTGCAATCGCGCGTGGTCTTGCCACTGGCTGATCTGCGCAGCATTAATAAAAAGATGTCTGCCGGCGAAATGAAAGCCCGTCGCGCCAAGCGCGAAATGACTGAAGCCAATCTGCGACTGGTCATTTCGATTGCTAAAAAATATACCAACCGTGGTTTGCAGTTCCTGGATCTGATTCAGGAAGGCAATATCGGTTTGATGAAGGCCGTGGATAAATTTGAATACCGTCGCGGTTACAAGTTTTCTACCTACGCCACCTGGTGGATTCGTCAGGCCATTACCCGTTCGATCGCCGATCAGGCACGCACCATCCGTATTCCGGTGCACATGATCGAAACCATCAACAAGATGAACCGTATTTCACGGCAAATCCTGCAGGAAACCGGCGTCGAACCAGATCCGGCCACTCTGGCGATCAAGATGGAAATGCCGGAAGACAAGATCCGCAAGATCATGAAAATCGCCAAGGAACCGATCTCGATGGAAACACCGATCGGCGACGACGATGATTCTCATCTGGGTGACTTCATTGAAGACAACAACACCTTAGCTCCGGCCGATGCTGCCCTGCATGCGTCGATGCGCAATGTCGTCAAAGACGTGCTGGATTCACTCACTCCGCGTGAAGCCAAAGTCTTGCGTATGCGTTTCGGCGTAGAAATGTCAACCGACCATACGCTTGAAGAAGTTGGCAAACAGTTTGACGTCACGCGCGAGCGCATCCGTCAGATCGAAGCCAAGGCCTTGCGCAAGCTACGTCATCCATCCCGTTCAGACAAGCTCAAGAGCTTCCTGGAAGGGAATTAATCGACTACAATAGCTGCCGTTTTGCGGCAGTTATTGTATAATCCGACAAGTGTTAACAAAAAGGGCCTCTAGCTCATGTTGGTTAGAGCAGCGGACTCATAATCCGTTAAGTATGTTTGTAAAAAGTAGTAAAACCCAATATACATGCGGGTTGTAGCAAGATTTAAGGTGTTATAAATTGCTTACACACCGCTTACACACTTTCATGAAAATGAAATGTGCAATTTGCAGTAAAAAGTAGCGTCAGTAAAAAGTTTCGGCCCCCTAGCTCATGTTGGTTAGAGCAGCGGACTCATAAAAATTGTGCCTTACGTTTGGAAACTGCGTAAGGGATGGTGTCAAATTCGGTGAAACCTAAGTGTGCTAAAACACATAAGGCAATGCCGAGCGAAGCTTAGTGTGAAAGCACTTTGAACGTGTAGAGACTAGACGGCACCCACCTAAAGCGTAAAGCCATGGTGAAGGCATAGTCCAGGGAGTAGCGAAAGCTACACAAACCAGAATCCGTTGGTACCGTGTTCGACTCACGGGGGGGCCACCAGTTGCAGTCGTTGAGAAGGGCTTAGTGTAAAAACTAAGCCCTTTTTTCGTTTCAAATCCCTTACACACAATCTTTATTTGCCCTTTTTGATAATCGAAACTACTGTGTAGTTATGGCAGATAAAATCGATACAACCCATGTGCTGATGGAAAACGAGCTCGTCGTTTATAGGCGTGAACGTAGTAACATTTGGCAGTGCCGTTATAAAGTTTCCGGATTGTGGCAGCGTGCCACAACGAAGGAAGCTGACTTAAAAAAAGCCAAGCATAAAGCACGTGAATTGATGATCGAAGCAGAAATTGTCAAACAGCATGCAATACTTACCAGATTAGGGGTGGAAACAGCGTCCAAAAGTTTCCACCCTAGTGTGTCACCATCCGGTGTTTTAGCCGGAGGTATCTGGAGTGATTTATATGGACATCATTTACGAA
>CAIOYD010000075.1 GCA_903862415.1 uncultured Oxalobacteraceae bacterium
GTGAAACTGTCCTGCGATTTGCTCGCCGGTAAGGCTTCCGCTCTTGTGTCCTCTTTGGCGGTTGATTTTCGTTATTATTTCCCTGACGTGCTTTATTTTTTTGTAGTTAAAGCGAGTGGCTGCTTTAATTGGTGTGGCTCCGGGTTGATTGAGGTAATTGGTGATTGCAGCCCGCCGCAGGTCATGCCATGAGAACCCCGTTATTGGGTTTTCTTTATCGTGGTAAATGGCATGCATTGCTGAATTGACGCCGGAAACGGCGAGCCTGAACAGTCTTTTTCCTCCGTGGTTTGGTAGGCTTTCAATGATTTTCCGTGCTTCTTCGGTAATATAGATGTGGCTAGTTTCTTTTAGCTTTGTCGCGTCTGGCGGTAACTCTATCCAGCCTGTTTCAAGATTGATGTAGTTCCATTCGAGTAAAACGGCTTCGCTCAATCGCAAGCCTGTTGCAAGGCTGAGCTGGAATATAAGTAGCGGCTCACCGCATGTTGGAGTCCAATACCTTTTTCTGTCGCGCCTTGCTTCCAATGCGGTTATCAATTTCTTTTCGTTTTCTTCGCTGAGAATATCCCATTTTTTTTCAGCGGGCTTGGCTAGTCGCTCATCAAGCGGGCCTTCTTCCATTCTCGTTTCCAAAGTGCCTTTGTCGATTGCACCGGCAAGCGGGTTTTTGGCACCCATGGATTTCCAGGCACCTGCCATCATGTGGGATTTTTTCAAACTTTTTAAATGCGTCAACACTGACGATAGCATGCTGATTTCGCGCATGACGGTTGACACGCTGCGCATCTCTTCACTTCCGTTTTTCTTCCTGTATTTTCCTGCCCGCTTGTCAAGGTATTCAATGGCAGTATCCGCGTTGAGGTGTTTGAGGGGCCATTCACCCAATGGCAAATATTTGCCGTCCAATATTTTGAATAAATTCTGGCGCCACTCGCCCTCAAAGCTCCTTTGCGTTTCATCTAACTTTTCATCGGGCAGATACGGAAGCTTCACGGCGGCGATGGTTGCTAAATCCCTTAAACGTTTTTTTGCGCTGTTCCGGTGGTTTTCTCGCACTTCTGGGAGCGGCACATCTGCGGGCAGCGGGTTGCCTTTGCTGTCTTTACCGACTAGATGCCATAGCTTTCGCTCACAGAATGAAGCGATTGCGTCGTTGACCGTGAAGTTTCTACCCGTTAGCGAGTCCTTGGCGTCCATCAAAAGATTGTTGATGAAATCGGTGTGTTGGCCGGGATTTTTGCTTTCAGCGGCTTGGGCACGGGCCGTGAAGTCTTCGAGTTGTGCTGCTTTCGTTGGGGCGTCGATGCCTTCGCTGATTCGCTTCCGACCTTCTGGCGTCGAGCATTCGCCTAAAAAAGCGATGGCCTGCGCGAGCGTGTGGAAGCGTCTATCGACGCTGAATCGTTCTTTGTTGCGAACGAATCGCACGCGGTAGTGCGTCTCTGTGATGCCTTGACCGTTGACGTAGGGTGCGACGCGGATGTTTTTCGGTAGATTGCGCATAAAAAAGTGCCCCATTAAGGTAGTTAATGGGGCACCATGTTACGCCAAACAGTCTAAATCGTGGCCCACATTTTGGCCCATCTTTTCACAAATTTTGCTGATTTTTACGCGTGTCTCAGTGTTGAATATTTGAAATACGTATAAAAATCAAGTGGTTACGACTTCGACTTTTTTCTGCAATCTGCTGCAATTTCAGAAGTTCCCCCGCGATGCGGGCGTTTTTGTTTAGGGCAGTGCCCCAAGAATATTACGACAAATGTGCAGAAATGAGTTTAGTCATTTCAAACATGGACACTTGTTTTTTACCACCGAACACAGCAACCAGTTTGGCATCGCCATTGATCATGCGTTTGTTGGCTTCGTCTTGCAGTTTATGCTTTTTGATGTATTCCCAGATTTTTTTAGTGACTTCAGTACGTGGAATTGGTGCGGCACCAATCACGGCTGCTAAAACTGGAGATAAAGTCATCGGCTTCATGAAAGCGGTGTTTGCTTTTTTGACTGCAGGTGCCTTGACTGCTTTGGCTGGTGCAGCCTTGGCTGCGGCTTTAGCTGGAGCTGCTGCCGGTTTTTTTACAGCGGCTGCTGGTTTTTTTGCAGCGGCTGCTGGTTTTTTGGCTGTTGCCATTGTTAAGCCTCCTTGAAAAATGAATGAAAATCTGGGTTAAAAGTAGCTTGAATTCGCAGTATAAAATACCACAGGTCACGCAGAGCTTATAGTGGTGTGGTTTTATTTGGCGCGCAAGTGTTTTTTATCATTTTTATGCGTATTTTTCACGGAAAATTGATTCGGGTGCTATTTCTGTGGAAAAAAACGCAGTTTCGCTCTGTGCAGGAGGCTCCGTCAGCGTTTACCGGCCTGGCATCATGCCCTTCATACTGCGCAGCATTTTCAGCATGCCGCCACCTTTGAGTTTTTTCATCATCGACTGCATTTGTTCAAATTGTGCCAGCATGCGATTGACTTCCTGTATCTGTACGCCGGCACCGATGGCAATGCGGCGTTTGCGCGAAGCCTTGATCAAATCAGGTTTGGCACGCTCTTGTGGCGTCATGGAATTGATCATGCCTTCCATGCGGCGCACCTGTTTTTCAGCCTGGCCCATATTGGCGCCACTGGCCGCCTGCTGCATTTGTGCCGGTAATTTATCCATTAAGCCGGACAGTCCACCCATGTTTTTCATCTGGGAAATTTGGGCTTTAAAGTCATTGAGATCAAATTTACCGCCGCCCTTCATTTTTTGCGCCAGATCTTGCGCGGCCGAGACATCCATGTTCTTCTGTGCCTGCTCTACCAGCGCCAGAATATCGCCCATGCCCAAAATACGATTGGCCATACGGGTGGCATCAAAGGCTTCGAGACCGTCCATTTTTTCTGACACACCAGAAAATTTGATCGGTACACCGGTGATATGACGCACTGACAGGGCCGCACCACCACGCGAATCACCATCAAGTTTAGTCAGTACGATACCGGTCAGTGGCAGGGCTTCATGAAACGCGCGCGCACTGTTGATGGCATCCTGACCTACCATGGCATCGACCACAAACAGGGTTTCGATTGGTTTGACGGCGGCGTGCACTGCCTTGATTTCTTCCATCATGGCTTCATCTATGCCGAGTCGACCAGCGGTATCGATGATTAAGACATCGTGATGATGTTTTTTGGCGAAATCGAGAGCCGCCAGGGCGATGTCAACTGGTTTGTCGCTGGCCTGGGTCGGAAAAAAGTCTGCGCCAACCTGCTCGGTGACACTTTGTAACTGGGCAATCGCGGCCGGGCGATAGACGTCTGCAGAAACAGTCAGGACTTTTTTCTTATGGTTTTCACGCAGGAATTTGGCTAATTTACCGACGGTGGTGGTTTTACCCACACCCTGCAGACCAGCCATTAAAATAATTGCTGGTGGCTGGGTGGCGAAGTTCAGTTGTGAGGCACTCACGCCCAGATCAGCGCCCATCAGGGCGGCCAGTTCACGCTGAACCACGGAAACCAATGCCTGTCCTGGGGTGAGCGACGTCATGACTTCGGCACCCAGGGATTTTTCTTTGACTTTGCCGATGAATTCACGTACGGCCGGCAGAGCTACGTCAGCCTCGAGCAGGGCCAGCCTGACTTCGCGCAGCATGTCGGCGGTATTGGCTTCGGTTAAGCGCGCTTCGCCGCGCATGGTTTTAACTACTTTGGCAAGTCGCTGGGTCAGATTATCTAGCATGGGGATGGGGATCTCAGAGTGGTGAATGCAAAACGGCAAAGCCGCATTTTACCTGATGGGGCCCAGGGAAGCGCTCAGTTGAACCATTTTGGTTAAATAATCCTGTTTATTTCGGGGGAATTGTATGATTTATTGCAAGAAATTGTGGCTTATGGTTGCATTCAACGATCGCACTTAGTGTAAACTGAAACTATGCAAACCTATTTAACTCTTATTGCCGCTGTGCTGTATGCCAGCTGCGTTGTGATGCCGGCCAAGCCACGCTGGCTGCTTTCTTTGGTGATTGTGCTCGGTTGGACGGTGCATGGCGCTGCTCTGGGGCTGGAAATCAGTTCGCCGAATGGCATCCGGCTCGGCTTCGCCCTGATGCTGTCCACGGCTTTATGGATTTCAGTGATTGCCTACTGGCTGGAAAACTGGCAACTGCCGCTCGAAGGCCTGCGTTATCTGGTCTTGCCGGGGGCGGCTATTCAGGTATTGCTACCGCTGTTTTTCCCCGGACAGCTGGTGTCGATCGTCGGTAAATCGATCTGGTTTCCGAGTCATATTGCCATTGCCCTGCTGGCCTACAGTACGCTTACCATCGCGGCTTTTCATGCTGTTTTGATGGCGATGCAGGAAGCGCGTCTGCGTAACCGCAGTTCGGTATTTTCCAATGGGTGGCTGGGCAAGGTGCTCGAACGTCTTCCGGCTCTGTTGTTAATGGAGCGGATACTTTTCAGGTTGGTGTTGATTGGCTTTGTTTTGCTTACCCTGACGGTGTTGACTGGCGTGGTGTTTTCCAAGGATATTTTTGGTGTGGCTTTCCGCTGGGATCATAAAACCAGTTTTACCCTGTTGTCCTGGGTATTGTTCGGGGTTTTGCTGGCAGGTCGGCACTGGCGCGGGTGGCGCGGAAAAACCGCACTGAGCCTGACACTGAGTGGTTTTGCTACCTTGCTCATTGCCTATGTGGGCAGCCGTTTTGTGTTTGAAGTCATCCTGCACAGGAGCTTTCTATGAGATTGCTGGGCTGGCTGGTGCTTGGCGTACTGGTCTTTTTAGCTCTGCGCAGCCGGACGCGCACGATGAAGGATAATCTGCGCGCGTCAATGCAGGCCGAGTTTGATGCGCAGTCGGCCGCCAAACCGGCAGCTCCGTCGTCGGCTCCGGTGGAAAATATGGTGTCCTGCGCTTATTGTCAGTTGTATCTTCCGGTCTCGGAAGCACTCACTTATGCAGAACATGAGTTTTGCTGTGAAGAGCATTTGCGCCTGTTTGTACAAAAATCGGCGTCGCAATCTGCTCAATGACTAACCGTCAAAATCCGGCTGAAAGCCTGTGGCGCTCACTGACCACGTTCAGTATTACCCGAGTGTTGATTGCCGCGATTCTGCTGGCCCTGCTGGGCCTGAATCACGGTAAATACATCTGGTCTATCCCGCCGCAAATTTACCGTAATATCACGTTGACCTATGTTTTTGGGTCGATTGGTTTTGTCGTTTTGAAGATGAGACTCAGGCAGTTTTTTTTATGGCAGCTCGCGGCTCAGGCCATGCTCGATGTGGTGGCGATTTCGCTGCTGTATTTTTTTGCCGGCGGCATCAATAGCAGTCTGGTCATTCTGTATTTGTTCCCGCTGGCCAGTTGTGCGATTTTGGCCCCACTCATCTGGGCACTGTTTCTGTCTTCGCTGGTGGCGGTGTTTTTATTGTTGGTCAGTTCCTATCAGGTGTTACAGTCCGGTTCCGAAATGGCGATGTCGAGCTCGGGATTGTATGGCGGCGCGTTTCTGGCGATGGTGTATGCAGTTAACCGTCTGGCGCACCGGCTCATCCGCCAGGAAGAATTAGCACTGCTGCACGGTAAAAATCTGCGTATTCAGCAGCAAATCAACAAACTTGTAGTGGCCGATATGGGGGACGGTATTATTGTGGTGGATGCGGCCAGTCGCGTGTATGCCGCTAATCCGGCCACCGGGCGCATGCTGGGGATGTCATTATTGCCGGGGGTGACCAAATTAAGTGAAACGCCGAATTTGCAGCCGATAGCTGAAGCTTTTTTTTCCTGGCGCAATCAAGTTCCGGATGTGGAGCCTCAGTGGATCGATACCATTGCCCTGACCGGTACGCATGCCAATGACGACTCGGCACTCAGTGGTCTGGTCATGGTCAAGGGAGTGCGACGTGATTTTGTTACGCACCTGAAACTGCGTTTTGTTAGTGTGAGCGCTGAATTCGGCCCCAGTGATGAACGCTGCATTATTTTCTTGCAGGATGCTTCCGAAATAGAAAATCAGGCGCAACAGCTCAAACTGGCGTCGATGGGGCGACTCACCGCCAGCATCGCTCACGAAGTCAGAAATCCACTGTCCTCGATTTCTTATGCGGCATCGCTCTTGGGTGAGGATGATCTGAGCCCGGAACAGGGGGCGCGGCTGGTGAAAATTGTCAACGACAATGTTGAACGTTTAAACCAGTTAATCGAAGATATTCTGCGCTTGTCCCGCAAGGCGCAAATCAATGTGGATCCGTTTTTGTTAAAACCGGTGATTCAGGAAATCGTGCAGGAATTCCAGGAAACGCATCGGATTGCGCCTCAAGTAATTCAACTCCTTGCGCCTGAAGGCATTATGATTCGGTTTGATCCTATGCATTTGCGTGAAGTGGTGGTGAATCTGCTTACCAATGCCATACGCTACGCCAGCGGTGAGGCCGGAAGTATACAGTTATTTGTCAATGCCGATTTTACTGATCAGCTGGAATTGCATGTGCGTGATGACGGACCAGGAATTTCTGCTGAAGTGCGTGCGCATCTGTTTGAGCCTTTTTATACCACCTCTAGCCGTGGTACCGGTCTGGGGCTTTATATGGCGCGGGAATTATGTCTCAATAATGGCGCATTGCTCGATTATGAATATCGCGTTACGGAAATGACTATCCCCAGTGGCAGCACCAAATCCAGTGGCCGCTTCGTCATTACCTTTGTTAAACCCAAATAAGCGTATGAACAGCAAAACCTCCCCCCCCGGTTCCCCTTTGATACCACGCATTCTGGTGGTCGATGATGAAGCCCATATTCGCGAGCTATTGGAAATCACCCTGATCAAAATGGGTCTGGATGTCGACAGTGCAGAAAATCTGGCGGTCGCCAGACAGTATTTTGCCCGCAACAGTTATGCGCTGGTGCTCACCGATATGCGTTTGCCGGACGGACTCGGGCTGGAGCTGGTGGAAGAAGTGGCAAAAAGCCAGCAGAATACCCCAATTGCTGTTATTACCGCTTTTGGCAGTGCGGATAATGCCGTCATCGCCCTCAAAGCAGGTGCGTTTGATTATGTGACCAAACCGGTGGCACTCGATCAGCTGCGCAAGCTGGTGAATTCCGCATTACAGGTCGGACAGATAAAAGCACCGGCAAATCAATTTATTACCAACGCTTCCCGGCTGCTGGGACAGTCATTCGCTATGAAGGAATTACGCCAGCAAATCGGACGTCTGGCCCGCAGCATGGCACCGGTGGCGATCTGTGGTGAATCGGGCAGTGGCAAAGAATTGGCTGCACGTGAAATCCATGCCCAAAGTGCCCGCGCCGGCAAGGCGTTTGTCGCCGTCAATTGCGGCGCCATTCCGGAAGCGCTCATGGAAGCAGAATTTTTCGGCTACCGCAAAGGGGCGTTTACCGGCGCCTCCGAAGAGCGCGAAGGTTTTTTTCAGGCTGCCAATGGCGGTACGCTGTTGCTCGATGAAGTGGCCGATCTGCCGCTGGCCATGCAAGTCAAGTTACTGCGGGCAATACAGGAACGGGCGGTGCGCAAAATTGGAGCGACTGCTGAAGAGGCGGTGGATGTGCGCATTATCAGTGCTACCCATCAAAATTTGGAAGAGTGTGTGGCCAGCAAGCGCTTTCGCCAGGATTTGTACTACCGTTTGAATGTCATTGAATTAAAATTACCGGCGCTGCGCGAACGCCGCGATGATGTTGCTATGTTATCGGCCGGAATTCTGCAGCGGCTCTCGGGTAATCCGGTCAGCCTTTCCCCGGCAGCACTGGAGGCACTGCAACAGTATGATTTTCCCGGCAATGTCCGGGAACTGGAAAACATTCTCGAACGTGCACTGGCGTTTGCCAATGATGGCATCGTTGAATTGGCCGATCTGGCGCTCAAACCATCCCGATCGAGTGGATCTGTATCAGCGCCGGTCGATATGGAGTCCCTGGTGGAGCGCGAATTTAATGACAGTCTGCGTACCAATGCTACCGAATTCCCCAGTTCGCGGCCGGAGCCCGCGGCGCTCATGCCGGAACTCCGTTTGTTTGATGAGCATGCCGAGTTACCCAAATCGCTGCCAGACTATCTGGAGCAGGTGGAACGCGAAATCATCCAGCGGGCGCTGCAAAAGACGCGCTACAATAAAACTCAGGCTGCCGAATTGCTGGGCGTGAGTTTCCGCCAGTTGCGCTACCAGATCCAAAAACTGAAAATTGACGAATCGGAATGACCTCGTTCAGCGCAGACCTGCCTGCAACCCCGTTCTCTGATGGCTGGGTAACGACTGCCTTGCGCAGACCGTCGGCCAACTTTGATGTCCGTCCAGACGGTTGTACGCCCGATTTGCTGGTGATTCATGCCATCAGCCTGCCTTCAGGGCAGTTTTCGGCTACTTATATAGATGATTTGTTTTTAAATCAGCTTGATCTGACTGCTCACCCCAGTTTTGCGCAGCTCGAGGGTGTGCGGGTGTCGGCGCATTTTCTGATCCGGCGCGATGGCACTTTAGTGCAGTATGTATCGACCGATCAGCGCGCCTGGCATGCAGGGGTGTCGGAATTCCTCGGGCGCGCACGCTGTAATGATTTTTCTATCGGGGTCGAACTGGAAGGCAGTGATGCGGTGCCGTTTGAATTGCCGCAATACGCTACCCTGGTGGAGCTCACAGCCACTTTATTGCAGCACTATCCACTTCAGCATGTCGCCGGACATGAAGATATTGCACCCGGCAGAAAAACTGACCCGGGTCCTTTTTTTGACTGGCAGTTGTATCAACACTCTCTCAATCTGCACCTTCCGTTAGTGCCTGCTAACTCCGCAATACGCTTTCGCGCTACACGTTAAAAAAGTCAATTCGAAGATGGGCTAAATTGCTCATTCTGCGCAACATTTATTTTTAAAAACCAATTGCTTTGTTATTTGTGGGGTACTAGAATTAGTCGAAATTATGCGGCGACTTACTATATCTAGTGTTTTTGGTGAATATTTAAGCATTTCACCACTAGCTACCTGATCATGGCGGGATAGGAGTAAGAGCTGAATTTATAAAAATCGAATGGCACAGCCAGTGCGCCATTTTTTATCCATGACTCCGGGGGCTAAATGCACTCTTCAATTGAAATTTCTTCTTCATCATTAAACCCGACACAAACATTAGTGGCCGGGAATACTCCGTCAGAGCCAGTGCAGAATTATGGCGAATACCGCATCATCCGTCGTAACGGAGCGGTGGTCAGTTTTGAACCGTCTAAAATTGCCATCGCCATGACCAAGGCCTTTTTGGCCATTAATGGTGGTCAGGGTGCGGCTTCAGCTCGCGTGCGCGAATTGGTGGAGCAGTTAACCGCCAGCGCGGTTGCGGCGTTGATGCGTCGTCAGCCCAATGGCGGCACCTTTCATATTGAAGATGTGCAGGATCAGGTCGAACTGGCCTTGATGCGTTCCGGTGAGCACGATGTGGCGCGTGCCTATGTGTTATATCGTTTTAAACGAATGGAACAGCGTCAGGCTCAGCATGATAGCAGTGCTTCCACTGTGGGTGCGGCAGAACAATTGCAGGTATTGGTTGATGGCAAGAGTCAGCCACTCGATGTCGGCCAGGTGCGTCAGCTGATCAATGCAGCCTGCGTTAATCTGAATCAGTTAGTCAATGCCGAAGCTATCCTGACTGAAACCCTGAAAAATCTGTATCACAATGTGCCGGTTGAGGAATTGTACAAGTCAGCCATTTTGGCTGCCCGTGCCATGATGGAAAAAGAACCGGCCTACAGTCAGGTGACTGCACGCCTGTTGCTGCATACGATCCGTCGTGAAGTCTTTGGTCAGGAAGTTTCTCAGCAAAGTGCGGCCGCCCGCTATGTCACCTATTTCCCGGAATTTATCCAAAAAGGTATTCAGGCCGAATTACTCGATGCCCGTCTGGCCGAATATGATCTGGCCAAACTGAGTCAGGCACTCGTGGCCGAGCGCGATCTGCAGTTTGGTTATCTGGGTCTGCAAACACTGTATGATCGTTATTTCCTGCATATTGAAGGCAGCCATATTGAAATGCCTCAGGTGTTCTTTATGCGTGTGGCCATGGGTCTGGCACTCAATGAGGCCGACCGTACCGGGCGCGCGATTGAATTCTATAATCTGTTATCCAGTTTTGATTTCATGAGTTCCACCCCAACCTTGTTCAATTCGGGTACCCAGCGTTCACAGCTGTCCTCCTGTTATCTGACCACGGTTTCCGATGACCTCGAAGGCATTTACGAAGCCATTAAAGAAAATGCTCTGCTGGCCAAATATGCCGGCGGACTGGGCAATGACTGGACGCCAGTACGTTCGCTGGGTGCGCATATCAAAGGCACGAATGGTAAATCACAGGGTGTGGTGCCATTCCTTAAAGTAGTTAATGACACCGCTGTGGCAGTGAATCAGGGCGGCAAGCGCAAGGGTGCGGTTTGTGCCTATCTGGAAACCTGGCACATGGACGTGGAAGAATTCCTCGAACTGCGCAAAAACACCGGTGATGATCGCCGTCGTACCCATGACATGAATACCGCCAACTGGATTCCTGATCTGTTCATGAAGCGGGTAATGGAAAAGGGCGAGTGGACTCTGTTCTCGCCATCGGACGTAACGGATTTGCATGATAAGTTTGGCCGTGCGTTTGAAACTGCCTATGTCGCCTATGAAGCCAAAGCGGCGCGTGGTGAAATCAAAGTCTTTAAAAAGGTACAGGCGCTCGATTTGTGGCGCAAGATGCTGTCGATGCTGTTTGAAACCGGCCATCCATGGATTACGTTTAAAGATCCGTGCAATATCCGCTCACCTCAGCAGCACGTTGGCGTTGTGCATTCTTCCAACCTGTGTACGGAAATCACTCTCAATACCAATGAGTCGGAAATTGCGGTCTGTAATCTGGGTTCGGTGAATTTACCGGCACACATGAAAGATGGCAAGCTCGATCACGACAAGCTGCAAAAAACCGTGCGTACTGCCATGCGTATGCTCGATAACGTCATCGATATTAATTACTATGCGGTTAAAAAAGCGCGTGATTCCAACCTGAAACACCGCCCGGTCGGTATGGGTATCATGGGTTTCCAGGATTGCCTGCACATGATCCGCACGTCGTATGCCTCTGAAGCAGCGGTTCAGTTTGCCGATACCTCGATGGAAGCGGTGTGTTATTACGCCTATCTGGCGTCGACTGAACTGGCTGAAGAACGTGGAACTTACAGCAGCTATCGCGGCTCGCTCTGGGATCGTGGCATCCTGCCGCAGGATTCGGTCAAGTTGCTCGCCGAAGAACGTGGCGGCTATCTGAATGTTGACAGCAGCTCTGCCATGGACTGGACTCTGGTGCGCAATCGTATTCGTGAACATGGTATGCGTAATTCCAACTGCGTGGCCATTGCTCCGACGGCAACCATTTCCAACATTATTAATGTCTCTGCCTGTATCGAGCCGACTTATCAGAATCTGTATGTCAAATCGAATCTGTCGGGTGAGTTTACTGAAATCAATGAATACCTGGTACGGGATCTGAAAGCCCGTGGCATGTGGGATGAAGTGATGATTTCAGATCTGAAATACTTCGACGGTAGTCTGGCGAAGATCGACCGTATCCCGGCCGACCTGCGTGAGTTGTATGCCACGGCCTTTGAAGTGGATACCATCTGGATTATTGAAGCCGCTTCACGGCGTCAAAAATGGATTGATCAGGCACAGTCACTCAATATTTATATGGCTGGTGCGTCAGGTAAAAAACTGGATGAAACCTACAAAGCTGCCTGGCTGCGTGGTTTAAAAACCACGTATTACCTGCGTACGATAGGCGCAACTCACAGTGAGAAATCAACTTCGAAAACCGGTGCACTGAATGCGGTTGCGGTTGACGGTGCTCAGGGTTCAATGATGAGTGCGCCAGTGACGGCCGGTACGGTCGAAGCCGAAGGTCCGGTATGCATGATGCGTCCTGGCGACGCCGGATTTGAAGAATGCGAAGCCTGCCAGTAGGGTATGTAGGGTGTATTAGCCCATAGGGCGTAATACACCATGCGGTTGAATAAGCCACAGGGCATATAAGCCGCCTGGGTGTCTGAATAAGTCTGTAAATAAAGGAATCAAAAATGCTCTCATGGGATGATGAAGTAAGTACACCCGCAGTACCTGCGGCAGCGCGTGCACCGGAACAGGTATTCGTGCCGGCAACGGCAGATATCGAGGTAGCTGCCGAGCCTGAACAGATTGCCCGCCGGGTGAATGCGGCCGACAAGCGGATTATCAACGGCACCACCGACGTGAATCAGTTGGTGCCATTTAAATACAAGTGGGCCTGGGATAAGTATCTGGCTGGCTGCGCCAATCACTGGATGCCTCAGGAAATCAATATGCAGCGCGATATTGAACTCTGGAAAAATCCGAACGGCTTAACGCCGGATGAGCGCCGTCTGGTGATTCGCAATCTGGGTTTCTTTGTGACCGCCGATTCGCTCGCGGCCAATAATATCGTGCTCGGAACCTACCGCCACATTACGGCGCCGGAATGCCGTCAGTACCTGTTGCGCCAGGCGTTTGAAGAAGCGATTCATACCCATGCCTACCAGTATATCGTGGAATCCCTCGGGCTCGATGAGGGTGAAGTCTTTAATGCCTATCATGAAGTGGCTTCTATTCGTGACAAGGATGAATTCCTGATCCCGTTTATTGATGCACTGACCAATCCGGAATTCAAAACCGGCACTCCGGAAAACGACCAGACCCTGCTGAAGTCGCTGATCGTGTTTGCCTGTCTGATGGAAGGCTTGTTCTTCTATGTCGGCTTTACCCAGATTCTGGCGCTGGGTCGGCAAAATAAAATGATGGGTGCGGCCGAGCAATATCAATACATTTTGCGGGATGAGTCGATGCACTGCAATTTCGGCATCGATTTAATCAATACCATCAAGATGGAAAATCCGCATTTGTGGACGGCGGAATTCCGCGAAGAGATCAAAGCGTTGTTTTTACATGCAGTCGAATTGGAATACCGCTATGCCGAGGACACCATGCCACGCGGAGTGCTGGGACTCAATGCGCCGATGTTTAAAGGCTACCTGCGTTTTATCGCCAATCGCCGCGCTCAGCAAATCGGACTGGAAGCACTTTTCCCTAACGAAGAGAATCCATTTCCGTGGATGAGTGAGATGATCGACCTGAAAAAAGAACGTAACTTTTTTGAGACTCGGGTGATCGAATATCAAACCGGCGGAGCATTAAGTTGGGAATAATTTGGAACAGATGAACGGTTTTAAAAATGATTTTGAATAAATATTTTTACTTTTTTTAAAAAATTCATTACATTTTTAAAAAAAAAGTTTTACTATTCGTGAATTGCAGCGTATTTTGATGAGTAAGGAATTCAGTAATCAAAATGCGTTGCCCAGATTTCGAGAAAAGATTTTCTAAGGCGGTTAAAAATTAAGTGGGAAAGACAGTCATAATAATAAAAATAAAGCGACTGTTAAAGCAAGTGAGGCCATCATATATAACAATGAACAAACAAAACGCTCCTTTTTTTTGCCGCATTACCTAAATGGTTAGGTAGGGCGGCTTTTTGCTTTGTGCTTTGTTTTGAAAATACTTCCTGTGTTTGTCTTTGACCAATGCAGGGCTGTTCCGCGATGAATCGGAATAGCCAAAGTGCCAGACCGAGGTCGATTAACCAGGTTTGGCAGGTGCCCAATTCATTAGCGTATACGCTCTTCAGGTTTGCGCCGATGAATAATCCGCTTTAATCATTGCACTTTTGTGATGGCTAAAACGGGTTTTACTCTTGTTTGTGATTCTTTCCAACTTTAAGTGAAGGACAAAAAATGTCTACAGTAGCCAAACCTAAAGCAGCAGCTCCTAAAAAAGCCGCAGCTCCAAAAAAAGCAGTTGCCGCCAAAGCAGCTAAGCCAGCAGCTAAACCAGCAGTCAAAAAAGTAGCTGCTAAACCAGCTGCCAAACCAGCCGCTAAAAAAGTAGCCGCTAAACCAGCAGCGAAAAAAGCCGTTGCCAAGCCAGCCGCTAAAAAAGTAGCTGCTAAACCGGCCGCTAAACCAGCCGCGAAAAAAGCCGTTGCCAAACCAGCTGCTAAAAAAGTAGCCGCTAAACCAGCAGCGAAAAAAGCCGTTGCCAAGCCAGCTGCTAAAAAAGTAGCCGCTAAACCAGCCGCTAAAAAAGCAGTTGCCAAGCCAGCCGCTAAAAAAGTAGCCGCTAAAC
>CAIOYD010000076.1 GCA_903862415.1 uncultured Oxalobacteraceae bacterium
TACGCACCATTGCGACATCTTGGAAACTGGGAACGATTCTTACCGATTTAAGCATAGTAAAAATCGTTCTGAACAAGCCGATAAAGTGGAAAAATTTGGGCGCTGACAGGTGGTAAATATTGGACGCTGTTTGACAGTTAAAGGAGTTGGATTCAGTTACGGTATTTCTGGGAAAAGTGCTGAGGATGCTGAGTTTGGACTTCGGGAGGCTAAACGAGTCAGGAAAAATTCTCCCGTAGTTGTCAATGATGATATAGCGCCTTCAAACATTCGTACCGACGTGATCAGTTGCGATGAGGATAGTCGCCAACTTTCCCCTATGCGTGTGGCTGATTACTTCAACGATCCCGGCAGCATGGGATCGGAAGAATTGATTGCTTCATTGGAGAGTTTTCAGAAAAATGGGCGGAAAAATCCCTTGACTGGCTTGCCAGTCAGAGAGTTGTGGCTTGCCCGTGAAGCAGAGGGTTTGCTTGGAACCTATAAGGCAAATATAGATGTCGATTCTCTGAAGTGGGTTAATGATGAATTGGGGCACGCGCAGGGAGATAAATTATTGGGGCAGGTTGGCAAAGCATTGGGAATGGTGCAAATTAATGCGCATCATATCAGTGGTGCTGAATTTTATGCTTTTCACGATGATCGTGATTATTTAAAGACGCAATTAGAAAAAGCGCGCTATATTTTGAGGGACGTCGAGTTTGGCAATGCGCAGTGGTATTTCAGAGGGGCTGGTTTCAGTTACGGTATTTCTGAAAAAAGTGCCAGGGATGCGGAATATGGACTCCACGCAGATAAATGTGCCAGAGTAGAATCGGGTGAGCGGGTTGAACGTGGCAGTGTTCCTTCAGGCGCCTTTAAAAAATGATCGGATGTGTTGCAATTGGGCAGTGATTGTAACAGGATGGATCTTCACAAAGTGCCTTTGAGCGATTGTTGAGTGCAACGGCAGTGATGATTTAAATAAAAATGCCACCCTTATAAAAGGGTGGCATTTTTATTTTCCCGCCTTGTAAAATCAATATACTTATCAATGATACAGTCGGGATTTTTTGAAGCCGGAATCAATTACTTGATTTTGGTTTCTTTGTAGATCACATGCTTGCGTGCCTTGGGATCAAACTTCATGATCTCCATTTTTTCAGGCATGCTACGCTTGTTTTTTGATGTAGTATAGAAATGACCTGTACCAGCAGTCGATTCTAACTTGATTTTGTCACGCCCAGATTTAGCCATGATATTTTCCTAAAATAGTGTCCGCTTAGACTTTTTCGCCACGGGCGCGTAAATCAACTAATACAGCATCGATACCGATCTTGTCGATGATGCGTAAGCCAGCGTTAGACAAACGTAAAGAAACCCAACGGTTTTCGGATTCCACGAAGAAACGACGATTTTGCAAGTTAGGCAAAAAACGGCGTTTTGTTTTGTTATTTGCATGGGAAACATTATTGCCGACCATCGGCTTTTTCCCAGTGACTTGGCATACACGAGCCATGGCACACTCCTTAAAAGTTTTCCGTGATTGGAAAAAACGTGAGTATATCTAAAATCTGATGAAATATCAACGACTTGCTGAAATTAATTGTGACATGTGCGTTTAATTAATTTAACAATTCGGATTGATGACACATTCTCCTTCATATCAAACCATGTTCAGCAAATGAGTAAGCTTTATTGCCCGTTACCACGATATGGTCGAGAACTTTGACATCCACTAATTTCAGGGTATGAATTAACTCATGGGTCAAAGTGAGATCGGCCTTGCTGGGATCTGGCACGCCGGAAGGATGGTTGTGTGCCAGAATCACCGCAGCAGCATTATAGTGCAGGGCGCGTTTAATAATTTCTCGTGGATAAACACTGGCATGAGTGAGGCTGCCACGAAACAGTTCCTCGGCCTGCAGCAAGCGGTTTTTAACATCTAAAAACAGCAGCGTGAACGATTCATGCGGCTTATCACCGATAAGCAGTTGCAGGTACTTCTGTACTGTTTGTGTAGAGTTGAGACAAATATTGTCCTTCAGGTCTTCTTCCAGTACACGTAGTGCCAGTTCGAGGATGGCTTGAAACTGCGTGAATTTGGCCATACCGATGCCCTTGATATGAGAAACGCTCTCATAGGAGGCATGGCATAAGGCGCGAATCGAGCCGAAATGCAGGATTAATTCATGTGCCAGATCGATAGCACTTTTTCCTTTGATACCAAATCGCAGGCAAATGGCGAGTAATTCTTCGTTTGATAGCGTTCCGGCTCCGTTTTTGATCAATTTTTCTCTGGGCCTGTGATCAATCGGCCAGTGTTTGATAGGCATAATATTAAATATAAAAGAAAATGCAGGTTTAATTCATGCGGGGTAAAAAATACGAATCCGCGCATGTGCGCACAAAGGTACAATACACACTTACTAAAATCAGCTCCTGTGAATTTTATGCCAACATTATCAGATTCCAAATCAGTTCCGCCAGTAGTAAATTCCCTAGAAGTTTTACCAAGCTCTTATTTAACACTTCATTACCGCTTGGCCAGCAAGGATGGCAATGAGATTATTAGTACCTTCAAGGAAAATCCTGCCACATTGCAACTTGGTATGGGACAGCTGGCTCCTTATCTGGAAGCCTGTTTGATTGGCTTGCCTGAGGGGACGCGGCGAACTTTTGCCTTGCCGCCTGAGCAAGCTTATGGACCGCGAAATCCAGATTTGATTCAATATGTTTCGCGCGCCACCCTGCAGGAAAATTCTGCCATGGATGCAGATTACGTGGTGGGTGATCTGGTGGAATTTACCGCCCCTGCCGGTGGCCGCTTTGCCGGCATATTGCGCAGTATCGACGATGAGGCTGGTTTGTTTGATTTTAATCATCCGCTGGCGGGACAGGAACTGGTATTTGAAGTTCATATCATCGGTATTTTATAAAGCACTTATTTATGAGTAAAGAAATTCTTCTGGCGCAACCGCGCGGGTTTTGCGCTGGCGTAGATCGGGCGATTGAAATCGTAGAGCGTGCTCTGAAACAGTTTGGCGCGCCGATTTATGTTCGTCATGAAATTGTTCACAATGCCTATGTGGTAAATGATTTGCGCCACAAGGGCGCGGTATTCATTGAAGAGCTCTCTGATGTTCCGGCAGGTCATACGGTTATATTTTCGGCACACGGAGTTTCACTGGAAGTGCGCCGTGAGGCTGAACAGCGCGGCCTGAAAATTTTTGATGCTACCTGTCCGCTGGTGACTAAAGTGCATGTCGAAGTCACCAAAATGCGTCGTGAAGGACGTGAAATCATTATGATTGGGCACGAGGGGCATCCTGAAGTCGAAGGCACCATGGGCCAGGCTGAAGAAGGGATGTATCTGGTCGAAACTCTTAAGGATGTGGCTGCTCTGCAGGTGCGTTTCCCTGAGATGCTGGCCTATGTTTCTCAGACCACCCTGTCGGTGGATGATACAGCCGAAATTATTGCTGCCTTAAAACAGCGTTTCCCGACCATTGCAGAACCCAAGAAAACCGATATCTGCTATGCCACGACCAATCGTCAGGAAGCGGTGAAATTTATGGCTCCGCAGGTTGATGTGGTCATCGTGGTCGGCAGTCCGAACAGTTCCAATTCCAACCGTTTGCGTGAAGTAGCGGAAAAAAAGGGCGCTGCTGCTTATATGGTTGACAATGCACAGCAAATTGATCCGGTCTGGCTGGCACATTCTCATCGTATTGGCGTTACCGCGGGCGCTTCGGCGCCGGAAATTCTGGTTCAGGATGTGATTACAGCCTTAAAACAGTTCGGCGTCAAACATGTCCGTGTGCTCGATGGTGTGGAAGAGCATGTCGCTTTCCCTATGCCTAAGGGCTTGTAATTTCGAAACATTAAGAATTCAATTTGTATACAGTTTAACTGTGTGGCATATGTCGCATTTGTTGTGCTTAGGAATTTGTCGCTGGGAAAAATCACCGTATAATCACGCCTTTGCATGATGGACTAGCGATGGTTGTTGTGGATTGCCGGTATTGTTAGGCTTGTATGGGGTAATTATTCTTACTTCAATTGATTCGGCACTTCATTTCAATATGAGTGCCGTTTTGATTATGTATTCTGTATAAAGCAGTACGCCTTTTGACCGCGGCCACTATTTTCAAAAAAAGAGAGACACTATGGATACGTTTATCCAACAAATAATCAATGGTTTGGTACTCGGCAGTATGTATGCCTTAATAGCGCTGGGTTATACAATGGTGTATGGCGTTTTGAATCTGATCAATTTTGCACATGGCGATGTGCTCATGATCGGCGCCATGGTGGGATTGTCCATCGTGAATCTGTTAAACCTGTTTGCGCCGGATTTACCTGGTATGGTGAAGTTACTCATTGCCATCGCAGGAACGATTCCGGTCTGCATGCTGGTCAATATCATTATTGAACGGGTAGCCTATCGTCGGCTACGCAATGCGCCGCGTCTGGCCCCCTTGATTACCGCCATTGGCGTGTCAATTTTATTAAAAACCTTTGCCATGATGATTTGGGGCCGCAGCCCGATTTCCTTTCCACAGGTGCTGTCGTCGGAGCCGATTGAAATTGGTGGTGCGGTCATTTCACCTACTCAGGCAACGTTGTTGGTGATGGCCACAGTGGCCATGTTTGGTCTGGTGTTGTTGGTAGAAAAAACCAAACTCGGACGCGCCATGCGTGCCACGGCTGAAAACCCGCGGGTTGCCGGCCTCATGGGGGTGGATACCAATAAAGTCGTTGTCGCCACTTTTGGAATTGGTGCTGCACTCGCTGCCATTGCCGGCGTGATGTGGGGTGCGAATTATTCTTCGGCCCAGTTTGCCATGGGCTTTGTCCCTGGCCTGAAGGCTTTTTCAGCTGCCGTACTCGGTGGGATCGGCAATATTTATGGCGCCATGGTGGGCGGGATTATTCTCGGTTTGATTGAGAGTTTTGGCGCCGGTTATATTGGCGACCTGACCGATGGCATGTTTGGCAGTAATTATCAGGATATTTTTGCCTTCATCGTGTTAATTATTGTTCTCACTGTACGACCATCCGGCATCATGGGTGAACGTGTTGCTGATCGCGCTTAAGGAGAACAACATATGTCGACCGTTTTCAATGTAAAAACCAATCCGCTGCGTGCCTACAGCAGTTTTGCCGTACTAACGCTGGTGCTGATTCTGTTTCCTTTTGTCGCGGCTAATTTTGGTAATTCCTGGGTTCGAATTATCGATATTGCGCTGTTATACATCATGCTGGCACTGGGTTTGAATATTGTGGTGGGTTTTGCCGGACTGCTCGATTTGGGGTATATCGCTTTTTATGCCGTCGGTGCTTACATGACTGGTTTGCTGGCGTCACCTCAATTTGCAGCAGTGATTGAATCGTTTATCAATACTTATCCGGTGGTGGGCGAGTTTCTGGTCCAGGTTTGTGGCCCGGAAATTGTGCAGAACGGGATTCATTTATCGGTCTGGGTTATTGTGCCGCTCGGGGCCGCTCTGGCCGGTTTGTTTGGCGCCCTGTTGGGTGCGCCAACGCTCAAGTTGCGCGGCGATTATCTGGCCATCGTCACTCTCGGGTTTGGTGAAATTATTCGCATTTTCATGAATAACCTGAACGCACCGGTGAATATCACCAATGGCCCTCAGGGAATTAATTTGATTGATCCGATCAGAGTGTTTGGAGTTTCGCTTGCCGGTGAAGAGGGCTCTAAAGCCACTGTTTTTATCGGTCAGTTTTCCATGCCTTCGGTGAATGCGTATTACTTTTTGTTTTTGCTGCTGTGCGTAGCGATCGTGTTTGTCACGGCGCGTCTGCAGCATTCGCGCCTGGGACGTGCCTGGGTGGCGATCCGCGAAGACGAAATCGCCGCCAAGGCGATGGGTATCAATACCCGTAATATTAAATTGCTCGCCTTTACCATGGGCGCCTCCTTTGCCGGTGTGGCTGGAGCCATGTTCGCTGCTTTTCAGGGCTTTGTGTCTCCTGAATCCTTCTCGCTGGATGAATCGATTGCTGTGCTGGCGATGGTGGTGTTGGGTGGCATCGGCCATATTCCCGGAGTGATTTTAGGTGGGGCCTTGCTGGCGGCCTTGCCCGAAGTGCTGCGCCATGTGGTCGAACCGCTGCAAATGACGCTGTTTGGCAAAGTGCTGATCGAAGCAGAAGTGTTGCGCCAGCTGTTATATGGTTTGGCTATGG
The DNA here is from genome assembly GCA_903862415.1 of uncultured Oxalobacteraceae bacterium. Classification (GTDB taxonomy): domain Bacteria; phylum Pseudomonadota; class Gammaproteobacteria; order Burkholderiales; family Burkholderiaceae_D; genus Solimicrobium. The sequence goes on from CAIOYD010000076.1 coordinate 6,193, forward strand.
TGCTCATCATGCTCAATCGCCCGGCTGGATTATGGCCTGCGCCCAAGCATGAAGACCGGATGGATGCCGAACCAACGCCAGCGATCAAACCTGACGTCAACAGTGTGGCAGGATAAGGAAACAGCATGAGCGAACAAATTATGTTGAATATAGAAGGCGTCAATAAAAGCTTTGGTGGTTTGCAGGCTTTGTCGAATGTCAGTATCCAAATTAAGCAGGGTCAGATATACGGCTTGATCGGTCCTAACGGTGCGGGTAAAACCACGTTGTTTAATGTGATTACCGGCTTGTATCAGCCCGACAGCGGCACGTTTGAGCTGGCTGGCAAACCCTATTCACCTTCTGCGCCGCATGAAGTGGCCAGAGTCGGTATTGCCAGAACTTTTCAGAATATCCGTTTATTCGGCGAGATGACGGCGCTGGAAAATGTCATGGTTGGACGGCATGTGCGCACGCATCAGGGCGTATTCGGTGCGGTATTTCAGCATGCAGCAGCGCGCCGTGAAGAACGTGAAATCAAACAGCGCGCACAGGAATTACTCGACTTTGTCGGCATAGGTCAGTTTGCCGGCCGTACGTCCAAATTTTTATCTTACGGCGATCAGCGCCGACTGGAAATTGCCCGTGCACTGGCTACCGATCCGCAATTGCTGGCGCTTGATGAACCGGCGGCCGGTATGAATGCCACTGAAAAACTGGCGCTGCGTGAGTTGCTGGTCAAAATTCGTGCCGAGGGTAAAACTGTTTTATTAATTGAACACGATGTGAAATTGATGATGGGGTTGTGTGACCGCCTGACCGTGCTGGATTATGGCAAGCCAATTGCCGAAGGCATACCAGCAGATATCCAAAAAAATTCAGCCGTGATCGAAGCCTATCTGGGAGGTGGTCACGCATGAGTGATTCGATATTAAAAATCAGCGCTTTGAAAGTCGCCTACGGCGGCATTAAAGCAGTTAAAGGGATAGACCTGGAAGTCAATCAGGGTGAGTTAATCACTCTCATCGGAGCCAATGGTGCCGGTAAAACCACGACACTGAAAGCCATCACGGGTACCTTGCCCTCCTGTCGGGTGGAAGGTGAAATCAGCTATCTGGGCAATAGTTTAAAGAATGTGCCGTCGTTTGAATTAATTCATCGCCATCTGGCCATGGTGCCGGAGGGGCGGGGTGTGTTTACCCGGATGTCGATTCATGAAAATCTGATGATGGGCGCTTTTATTCGCAACGATAAAGACGCCATTCTGGAAGACATAGAAAAATGGTACCGGGTGTTTCCGCGCTTAAAAGAACGCTCGGCGCAACTCGCTGGTACCTTGTCGGGCGGTGAACAGCAAATGCTGGCGATGGCGCGGGCACTGATGAGTCATCCGAAACTACTGTTACTCGATGAGCCTTCGATGGGGCTGTCACCGCTGATGGTGGAGAAGATTTTTGAAGTCATACGTCAGGTTTCGGCCGAAGGCGTCACCATTCTGCTGGTCGAACAAAATGCCCGGCTGGCTTTGCAGGCGGCGCATCGCGGGTATGTCATGGATTCCGGAGCGATTGCCTTCAGTGGTAATGCGAAAGATTTGCTCGATGATGACAGAGTCAAGGTCGCATATCTGGGTGAGTAAGTTCAGTTATGTTTAACGCAATCTCTTGCAGCGCGTAGGGTGTATTAGTCCAAAAGGCCTGATACACCATGGAGTCGTGTGGTGGAAAATACCTTTAGTATTCGCTTGTTGGAAGAGCGCGACCTTGGTCAGGTGGCGCAGCTGTTTGATGCCTACCGGCAGTTTTATGAACAACCATCTGATCTGGAACTGGCGCAACGCTATATTTCTGAACGTCAGCAACAGCGGCAGTCGGTGATTCTGGTGGCAGCGAATGGAAACGCGCAGCTGGCCGGATTTTGTCAGTTGTACCCGACATTCTGTTCGCTCGAAGCTAAGCCGGTGTATGTGCTGTACGATCTGTTCGTGGCACCACAGGCGCGCGGCCAGGGTATTGCCAGCAAGCTCATGAGCGCTGCTGCCGTGCAGGCCAGAACCGCTGGCATGGTACGTCTGGATCTTTCCACCGCCAAAACTAATCTCCCGGCACAGGCTTTATATACCGCACAGGGTTGGAAGCGGGATAATGAATTTTATACTTACAGTTTAGGAGTCAAACTTGACTAAGCTTACTGTTGTTACCGCCGATCTGGCATTGCCTGCGCATGCCGAGGCGCTCATTACTTTGCTCGATCATTATGCGCACGATCCTATGGGTGGGGGCGATGGCCTGTCTGAGCATGTGAAAGTGAATCTGGTGCAGGCTTTGCGCCAGCGCCCGACTGCCCATGTAGTACTGGCTTTCGATGGTGCCATACCGGCTGGAATGATCATCAGTTTCGAAGGGTTTTCAACTTTTTCCTGTCAGCCATTGCTTAATTTGCATGATGTGGTGGTGCATCAGGATTATCGTGGTCAGGGCGTGTTTCGTCTGTTGCTGACACAGCTCGAAGTGATTGCCCGGCAAATCGGGTGTTGCAAACTGACGATGGAAATTCTTGAGGGCAATCAGGCGGCATTAACTGCTTATCGGGCCAATGGTTTTGCTGGTTATGAACTCGATCCGGCCATGGGGAAAGCCATTTTCTGGCAAAAAAAGCTAGCTTAACTAGTTACGATTTAAAATTTTATTTTTCCGGCTGGCTTGCATAGTTGGCGACAGGCCCCATAGTAGGGTGTATGTTTTTGATCCATGGTGTTTTGTTTGTTTAACCCCGAAGGAGTGACGGAATGTTGATGAAATCCGTAGTGCAATCCATGTTGTTATCTGTAGCACTTGTTTGTTCTGTGGCCACGGCGGCAGAAGATCCTTCCATGCAGCAAGTCTATGATACGGCCCGCGCGGGCAAGCTTGAAGAAGCGCAAACGATGATGCAAAAAGTATTGCAGGATCATCCGAACAGCGCCAAGGCACATTTTGTGGAGGCCGAACTGCTGGCCAAACAGGGTCGTTTTGCCAGTGCTGAAGCTGAACTCAATAATGCCGATCGTTTGGCTCCTGGTTTGCCGTTTGCCAAGGCAGATGCGGCTGACAATCTGCGTCGCCTGATTGCTAACGCCAAAATGCATCCTTCTTCCGTTGTCAGGTCCGCTGGCGGCGTGCCTTCCGGAGCGACTGCAGGAGCACCATCGGGTCCGCCGTGGGGATTGTTTTTGGTATTAGCTGCTCTGGTGGGCTTTATTATTATGGCGGTCAAGTTTATGAGTAACCGCAACCCACCTCAGCAAATGATGATGCAGAATGGCATGCCGATGCAAAATGGTATGCCGATGCAACAGCCGTACCCGGGGCAGATGATGGGTGGCGGCATGGGTGGTGGCGGTTCCGGTTTGATGGGCAGTCTGGCCACAGGTGCCGCCCTCGGTGTGGGCATGGTGGCAGGTGAAGAGTTAATGCATCATTTTACCGATGGTGAACGTCGCCCCAATGGCAACTATTCTGATCGTGACAGTAATATTCCGAATGATATGGGCGGCAATGATTTTGGCGTCTCTGACAGTTCATCGTGGGATAGTGGCGGCGGTGGCGGTGACAGTGGTGGTGGCGACTGGTAAGTCGTTGGATTGATTTGAAAACCGCAAATTTATTTTGCGGTTTTTTTATATCGAATGTTTTAGGGTGGCAGGCGGGGGGCTACCCCCGACTTACTGATGCTTATCCAAATCAATCAACAACCCAAACGATTCAAATTCTTCCAGCTTGCGGTACAGGCTGGATAAACCGATGCCGAGCTTTTGCGCTGCCAGACGGCGGTCGCCACAGACTTCGTTGATGATATTGTTGATGATGCCGAATTCAAATTGTCTGACCTGATCGCGCAGCAAAGCACTTGCGTTACTGTTATCTGGCAATACCCGGGGCGATATCCGGCTGATTTGGGCTGGCATGTCGGCAAACGTGATCCGGCCGGCATCAGCGAGAATCAGCGCGCGGTCGATGATATTTTCCATTTCGCGGATGTTGCCTGGCCAGTCGTAGCTTGCCAGGGCTTCTTCCACCTCGGAGTCAACGCTGATCAAGGTAGTGGTTTTCATGGCAGACGAGCCGCGTCCGATTAAAAATTGCATCAGTGCCGGGATATCCTGGCGGCGCTCGCGCAGAGGTGGCGCGTGGATATGGAAGACGCTCAGGCGGAAAAATAAATCCTGACGAAATTTCCCTTCGGCGACCATTTGTGCCAGGTCGCGATTGGTGGCAGCTATGATGCGTACGTCGGCCTGACGCATTTGTTCACTGCCAACGGGGCGCACTGATTTTTCTTCAATCACATGCAGCAGTTTGACTTGCAGCAGCAGCGGCAGTTCGCCAATTTCATCAAGAAAAATCGTGCCCTTGTCGGCTTCCATGAATAAGCCTTTTCTTGCTTTGTCGGCACCGGTAAAGGCGCCCTTGGTGTGGCCAAACAATTCGCTTTCCATCAGATTTTCCGGCAGAGCGCCGCAATTGACCGGAATAAAAGGTTCATTTGAACGTGGACTGAGCTGATGAATGCGGCGTGCAATCACGCCTTTGCCGGTACCACTTTCACCGGTGACCAGTACCGTGCTGTCTGTGGGCGCTACTTTGCAAATCAGCCGGTCCAGGTCGCGCATGGCGGCTGAATTGAACGCGAAAAAATCTTCTTTCTTGCCTTGCACCAGACTGCGTAATACCTGGTTTTCTGCGCGCAGGCCGCGTAAGTCTGCCAGTTTTAATAAGCGATGCATGACTTCCTGATTGCGCACCGGCTTGATCATGTAATCTGAGGCGCCAGCCTGTATGGCTTCGATGGCGGTGTCGACGGAGGCAAACGCGGTCATCATAATAAAATTGGTGTCGATGCCGGCAGCACGTACGCGCTGCACCAGCTCAATGCCGCTGATGTCGGGCATTTTAATGTCGCAGATAGCGATTTCAATATCACCCTGTGACAGGCGTGCATAGGCATCAAGACCGTTAGGGGCGGTATGTACGTTGCAGCCAGCCTTGCTCAGGTAGGCGCTTAATATCTGACGGATGGCCGGCTCATCGTCGATGACCATGATTTCGAGAGATTTCATAGCTGATTGGCCTGGTTGTAGGAGATGTCGTCAGTCGGTAATACAATGTGCACGCAGGTGCCTACATTCACCGTCGAATCGATTTCGATGCTGCCGCCATGCATTTTGGTAATCGAGTAGCACAGCGACAAACCCAGTCCGGTGCCTTTGCCGGCCGGTTTAGTGGTGAAGAAAGCGTCAAAAATGCGATGCAATACCTGCGGATCAATACCATGGCCATTGTCCGCAATTTTCAGGCTGACCTTATTGGCCAGAGGTTGTGTGGTAATGGAAATGGTGGCCGGGCGATCCTTGATGCCTTCGAGTGCGTCCATGGCATTGATGAGTAAATTCATGATCAGCTGGGTGAGTTGATCAGCTACACCATACACAGCGGGTAACTGGGTATCCAGATGCAGTTCCAGATGGACGCCGCGCAAGCGTTTATCGTAACGGATCAGATTGCTGGTATTGCGCAGTTGCTGATTTAAATCCAGATATTCGGCCACAGCAGCCTGAGGTGAGGCGAATTCGGCAATTTCGCGCGTGATGGCGGCGAGTCGTTTGGTTTGCTCGTAAATCAGTTCGGGCTGACAGTTATGGCAATTGGTCTGGTTGCAGGCAACTTGGCCCTGCGCGCGCCGATCAACCATTTCCTGAGCAATGCCGGAAATGGCGGCGATCGGGTTGCCAATTTCATGCGCCACGCCTGCGGCGAGGGTACCAATGGCGGCCATTTTTTCTTGATGGAAGTATTTTTGCCGTTCCAGCATGAGTTCATTTTCACGTTGATCCAGCGCGCTGGCCATGTCATTGACTGCGATCATTAGCTGTCCGACTTCATCATGGCGGCTGATCTGGATCGGGTCGCCGCGAAAACCTTCCACAATTGCCAATGCTCGTGCCTGCAGCAGGCGGATATCGTCGGTGAGGCGGCGGAAAAATAGCCCGATGATGGCCCCTAATAATCCCAGGCCAAGAAAACCCAGCAGGAAGACGGTAACGGCGACGGAATCGCTCTGAGTGCGATAATGATCGGACAGGGTTTTGCGGCGCTCCTGCATGGTTTCCATCAGGCGGGCAATGTCATCCTTGGTTTTGATGAGCTCGACACTCAGTTTATCCAGACTGGCTTTGGAAACATGCTGAGTCATTTCCTCCCAGGCGTTATTGAGTGGTTGGAGATTTAATTCACCCTCTGTCAGACGGTCGGCCAAATCAGCTTGCGTATCGATTAAGGATTGGTAGTGAATTTGCAGTGTCTGTAAATTGGTGCTGGGATTTTCTGCGTTGGCAAATATCGCCATCACCGCATGAAAAGCCGAAATTTCTGCCTGCTTCAACATAGTTTCGGTTTCCAGTGTGGTTTGAATTTCTTCAAAGTCATTCAGTAACAGGTTCTTTTGATGGAAGGCAAAAATGGCGATCAAAATCGAATAAATGATCAGCACAGAAAACACGATCAATCCTTTGGCTCGGATCGATAAGGATAACCCTGATTGAAACCAGAACGGCGATTTAAAAAGTGTGTTCATGGCAGAGTCAGTTAAGCAGGGAATGTTGAAGCATAAAATATAACTTTCTTGAAGTTAATATTTTAAGGAGTTTTCCCAGATTAACACGAGCTAATCTCAGGCAACGGATCTGTTTTGAGTTGATTTAACTGTTTAGCTGCTGATTGTTTGATTTAAATCAGATAACTTTCAGTGTAGAAACATTGAGGTGATGAGGTTAAGGGGCCTCGGGCGGGGCAATTGCATCAGCCATAAAAATGCAAACCAGAAAAAAATAAATTGACGGCCAGTGAACCTACTGCCGTCAGAACAAAGCCTGTAATCGCCCACCAGGCCATGCGTCTTCCATGCCAGCGGTAACTTTGCTGCATCACTACATAAGCGGCATACCAAATCCAGATGAACAGTGTCCAGAGTTCCTTGGGGTCCCAGCCCCAGTTTTCCCCCCAGGTTTTATCCGCAAAGTAAATGCCCAGTGCCTGTGCCAGGGTGTACAGCACAAAACCGAGTTTCACCGATTGATGCATCAACAGTTCAATTTCGGACAGGTTGTGGCGCAGCAAAATCGGTCCACCGGTTTGTTCCTGAAAAAAATGTTTGAAGGAGCGCCAGCTATACATGGCGCCGAGTGCGGCTGCGGCTGCGAAGGCGCTGTAAGCCACCAGATTGGCCAGTACATGGGCATGAATCCAATAACTGTGTAACAGCTGACTCGATTCCTTGCCCGACGTGGTGGCGGTGCCGAAGGATTGAAACAGAATTGCCACCGCCACGATCGGCATGACAAAAGCACCGGCGGAGCGGGTGCGATAACAGTATTCCATGATCAGGTAAGCCAGAACGGTGATGGCGCTAAACAGCGACAGCACATCAGGCAGGGTGGTCAGCGGGATATAGCTCGGGGGCTGGCCGATCAGTTTTAATATCAGTCCGCCTATCAGGCCGAGGGCGCCGGTCGCCGATAAACCCATCGCCCACAGTCCCACGCCACCCTGTCTGAATTTAAGGTGCGCAATATACAGCAGCGTTGCGACCAGCAGCAGCAAATTGGCATAGCTGATGATGTTGTTTGAAAAAACCGGTTCCATGAGGTCGTCAATCTAAAAACATGCGGCCGAATTGGGTAAGGCAAAGGCGTGAGTCAATCTCTGTGAGTCTATTAAGCAATTTGCATTCCTGTTCTACAGGTCGTCGGAATTCAGTGCGCTCGGGAGTATGGGGGAGGGGATAGCAGGGATAAATTTTTTTGGGGAATGATGTAGATCCATTTTCTCGTTTCCGGTTATTCCCCGGAATTATTCTCAAATTTGAGAATTGATAACATGGATTTTCGTCTTGTGTGGTTTGTTTGATACATAGTCAGAAATTGCTTTATTTATATCTAATTAAGTGAGTATAGTGCTAACTCAATAAGTAATAAATAATTAACTATACGATTTTAGTGGAATGCGTTATTTAAAAACTTTTCTCAATTAAATCAATTAGTTGTTTGTTTAAATGGAGCAGAAGTGGGTTGTGTTTTTGGTTGGTTTTGAGTTTATTTTTAAAAAATAAGGATACTTGGAAGGTCGTTGTTTACTCATGTTTTATTGCTATTTTTTGAGGAATTATCCCTGAGCCTATGATCTGGCATCGTTCTTGCAATGTAGGGATTGTTCGATACATGACACACAAATTTTTCATACGAAGAGGTAAAAAATGGACATGGCAAAAATTAAAGTTAGTTTGATCGCAGTGGCAACAGTCATCGGTCTGGGGTTGGTTTCAACAACAGCGTATTCGATGGACCCCAAAGCCGCTGAAGATATGGTGCGTCAGAACGGCTGTTTCAAATGCCACTCAGTGACCAAGAAAAAAGAAGGCCCTGCTTATCATGAAGTGGCTGATAAATATCGCGGCAAGCCAGAAGCAGTGGCGCGCCTGACTACGCATATTACTTCAGGTGAAAAAGCGAAATTCCCTGATGGACATGAAGAAGAACACAAAGTGATTAAAACCAAAGATCCGGCAGAAATCAAAAATGTCGTTGAATGGATTCTGTCGCTGTAATGCTGGCGGGTCGGTCTGGCGATGCACAACATTTCCAGGCTTTTAAGATTGAAGTGGAACTGGAACCAAAATCAGCCATAAAGATAAGTGAGTAACTGGTTTTTGTTCTCGTGTTGATTAAGCAAGTTCTCGGGAGAGATAACATGAAGTATTTGCGACATATGCTGGCAGTAGTTGGATTGATCGGACTTTTCGGTTACGGGGGCTCTGCGTTAGCGCAGGCAACCACAGCAGCTCCGGCTGCGACAGTAGCCGCTGCAGACCGTACCCGCGCAGGTGATGAAGTTTGCACCCGCTGTCATGATGAATCAGAAAATAAACCGGTACTTTCTTATTACCAGACCAAACATGGTGTTAAGGGTGATGCCCGCACTCCTGGCTGCCAGACTTGCCATGGTGCCAGTGCCAACCATCTTAAAGGTAACACCAGTGGTCAGCGTCCGGCTCCGGATGTGATCTTTACCAAAGGCGCGTTTGCAGCTTCGGATGAAAAAACCCGTGCCGCACAATGCCTGGCCTGCCATAAAGGTACCAACCGTACCCATTGGGAAGGCAGCAAGCATGAAAGTAATCAAGTGGCCTGTAACGACTGCCATAAAAATCATGCACCAGCCGATAAAGTGTTGAACAGAAAAACCCAGACCGAAGTGTGCTTCGCCTGCCATAAAGAGCAACGTGCTGATAGTCACAAGATTTCTGCCCATCCGATTGCTGAAGGCAAAGTCATCTGCTCTGATTGTCATAATCCACATGGTTCCCCTGCGGCTTCTCTGTTGAAGAAAAATACCGTGACTGAAACTTGCTATCAATGTCATGCAGAAAAACGCGGTCCATTCCTGTGGGAACATCAGCCAGTGTCAGAAAACTGTGCCAATTGCCACACACCACACGGTTCCAATCAGACACCATTGTTGAAATCACGTGCGCCATTCCTGTGCCAGGAATGCCATGACGGTCCACATAACAGTAAAACTCCGTATGCAGGTTCAGTAGCTGGAATTCAAGGCGGCGTTACTTCAGCCACACCAACGAAAACACCAGTGAACCCAGGTAGTAACCAGGCCGGACGTGGATGTCAGAACTGCCACAGCATGGTTCATGGATCGAACAGTCCTGCAGGTGCCTTACTGCAGCGGTAATCAAGAAAAATGGAGTTTGATATGAAAACTTGTAATGCAAAATTGAGCGTTGGCGTGTTGGCAATCGCGGTGCAAAGTGCCCTGGCAGTGATGTTTTCGATGCCACTGCTGGCCCAGGCGCAAACGGCCGCTACAACCGAGGCAGATGAAGTTGCTGCCTTGGTTCATCCTGCGAATTTTATCGAAGTCGGTGCCGGAAATGTGTCTGAATCGTCCGCCAAATTCGGTGAATACAACGGTTTAAGCCGCTCCGGTGGTTATGCCGTGGGTAACTTCAGCTACCGTGGCGGCAGTGCCTACGATGGCGGTGAAGGTGTCTATCGCTGGGGAGTGTCTGGTGTGGATGTCGGTACCAAGTCGCATGAATTAGGCGCTACTGCGGCCAGTCAGGGACAATGGAATATCGGTTTCCGGTTTGATGAACTTACCCATGCAATTACCGATACTTATCAGTCGCCCTTCATTGGTGTCATGGGTGGTAATGTGTTCACTCTGCCAGGCAACTTTGGCATCATTAACACCACGGCCATCACCAACAACAACAGTCAGCTGGTGGGTACACGGAATCTGAATGCGGCGCAATTGGGTGATTTTAATACCTATAATGTGGGCACTACCCGTAAAACCTCCGCGTTCTCAGCCGGTTACATCATTAACCGCCAATGGAATCTGCAGTTTGATTATAGTCATCTTAACCAATCGGGTGCCAAGCTGATTTCCGGTGGATCATCCTCAGTGACAACAGGTATCGGCGCAGCCGGTATCTGGGCGGCTGAAGACATGATCACACTGATGAATCCGACTGACTATCAGACCGATACCTTTAATCTGGCCCTGAACTGGACAGGTGAAACGGGATTTTTCAGCGGCAGTCTGTACAGCTCGCTGTTTAATGATGGTACAGCTGGATTGTACTGGCAGAATCCGATGGGTAAAGGCAGCGCCACTACTGGTGCCACCACCACGACTCTGGCGGGCGGCTATCAGCCTGATATGTTAAGCACTGCGCCTAACAATATCTTCAATCAGATCAATGCCAAGGGCGGTTATTCGTTCACTCCGACCACCAAAGTGGCCGGTGGCGTATCGTACGGTCACAACACTCAGGCCGCAGGTTACACCAGTGACCTGATGATGATGCAGCCTGGCGGTTTGCCGGAAACTGCGCTTAACGGACTGGTGATTACCAAGAACGTCAACGCCAAGGTGACGGATAGTTCGGTTAAAAATCTGACTCTGAATGCCGGTTTCAAGTACAACGAACGTGAAAATCTGTCTGATTCACACGTTTATCTGATGTACGATCTGGGTGCTTTGCAACGGCTGGAAATCAACACGCCGTACAGCAACAGCAAAACCGAATATGAACTCGCTGCGGCTTATCGCATCACTTCGGCACAGAATCTCAGTCTGGCGTACACCAATGAAGGCATTGAACGCTGGTGCCAGAATGTGGCTGGCGCAGTCTCACCAACCTTGAACGGTGGTGTTTCACCGGCCAATGCCCAGTGTGTGATTGTTCCTTCCAGTAAGGAAGATAAACTGGCTCTGGCTTATCGCTATAAAGTCAGTGGCGACCTGAATCTGAATGCCTCCTACAGTCATGCCAGCCGGAAATCAACTGTCGATCAAAATGCGCTCACACCATTGAATGATGGTAAGGGCAATAATATGACCGGGTTTATTAATTCGGGCAATTTCCCAGGCTTTGTTTCGTTCTTTGACGCTTCACGTGATCAGGATCTGGCCAAACTGGGTGCCAACTGGCAGCCTATGGATGTGCTCAGTCTGAGTCTGTCCGGCAAGTACACCAAGGATCAGTACAAAGATGAACCACTGGGTGCACAAAAAGGTCATTCGTCGAGCGTGAATTTTGATACCAGTCTGAACTTCTCCGAAAACGGCACCATTTCCTTCTATGCGACAGAACAGGACAGATATCGTTATACCCTGTCTGGCGCATCGGCTGGCAGTGTTCCGAATGCGGTCGGTCAGAACAGCGACAACAACACCGCAGCTTTCCCTGCGCTGATTGCACCATCGAATGTCTTTAGCAACAGTTTGCACGATAAAGACACCACGGTTGGTCTAAATCTGCAGCAAAAGGGTCTGCTCGATGGTAAGTTGGATATGACTGCCGATGTTTCTCTGGCGCTGGGTAATACGTATTACACCACCGGTGTGCCTTACTACTACCTGTCACCAGCTTCGACAGCGGTCAATTCAGCGACTTGTGCTAGTTCGGCAGTGTTGTCCTGCGGTTCGACACCAACGATAACTAACCGTACGCTGCAGTTCAAGCTGACTGGTCAGTATCAGGTCAACAAGCACAGTAAAATAGCGGTGCGTTATATGTACCAAAAAGAAAATACCAATGACTATTACTACAATGTCTATCAGTATGGTTTTTCTTCCAGCACCATGTTGCCAACCAACCAGCAGTCACCGAACTATAGCGTCAATGCGGTAGCAGCCACTTATATCTACTCTTTTTGATTAACTTAATCTGAGCCGATAGCAGTTAAACTGCAGCAGGTAACAAAAGGGAGCGAAGTAATTCGCTCCCGTTTTCACGAACCCAAGGAAGATATTATGAATGATCAGGCAGCAGGCAAATCCATCGTGCGCAAGTGTGTGGATTTTTTAAGGAAACCGAGCGCTAAATACTCGATATTAACATTGCTGGTTATCGGATTTTTTTCCGGAATTTTCTTCTGGGGTGGCTTTAACACCGGAATGGAAGCCACCAATCAGTTGGAATTCTGTATCGGCTGTCACGAAATGAAGGATAACGTGTACCAGGAATACAAGGAAACCATTCATTACACTAATCGTACCGGTGTGCGTGCCATTTGTTCGGATTGCCATGTTCCGAAAGACTGGACCCACAAAATGATCCGTAAGGCCAAAGCTTCGTTTGAAGTCTGGGGTAAGCTCACAGGCGCCATCGATACCAAGGAAAAATTTGAAGCCAAGCGTATGGAATTGGCGACGCATGAATGGGATCGGATGAAAGCTACCGGTTCACGTGAATGCCGCAACTGTCATAATTTTGATGCCATGAATTCTCAAAAGCAAAAACCGCTGGCGCAAAAAAATCATGCTCAGGCAGTCAAAGATGGCAAAACCTGTATTGATTGCCATAAAGGGATTGCGCATTTATTGCCAAAAGAGTACCGCGATCCGTCTGAAGATGAGTAATTCAACGCTAAATTAGCAGTTAGAGCGTTTTTACTGGAATGGCCATAGCAATATGGCCATTTTTTTGTGGTTTTGCTTTATCGCAAGGAAACATGGCGTCAGCGTAAGAGTTTCTTTATGAAAACACGCAGTTGTTGTAACATCGCTATTCAAGGAGATTCTCATGACTTTGCAGGCGCATCAGCTTGCTTGCACCCGCGGCGAGCGCAAACTGTTTCAAAAAATCAACGTGGATGTGCATCCCGGTGATGCCTTGCGTATTGTGGGCAGCAATGGCAGCGGTAAAACCAGTATGTTGCGGCTGCTGTGCGGTTTGTCGTCCCCGGCTGAGGGCGAAGTGCGCTGGATGGGCAAGCCGCTCTCGGCCGTGCGAGAAGAATTTTGTGCACAGTTGCTCTATCTCGGGCATACCAATGGCGTCAAGGATGATTTGACCGCCTGGGAAAATGTCGTGATTGCTTCCGTGCTCGCAGGTAATCCCATAACCCGCGATGATGCCTATGACGCGCTTGATCAGCTGGGACTGGATCGCGCCGCTGATCTGCCAACCGGTGTGCTGTCACAGGGGCAGCGTAAACGGGTGGCGCTGGCACGATTGGCGTTTGCCGGAAAAACGCCGCTGTGGATACTTGATGAACCGTTTGTTGCCCTCGATGTGGCGGCGGTAGCCAGTCTGAGTGACACCATCAGTCGTCATCTGGAAAATCAGGGTATGGTGGTGTTTACCACCCATCAGGAAATTGAACTGCGCGCGCAGCGTTCTCTGTGTCTTGATTTGAATCAGGAAGCCCCATGTTAAAAGCTTTAAAATGCGTCATCGCGCGCGACTTGTTGCTGGCCTTCCGCCGTCGCTCTGATGTGTTTACCACACTGTTTTTTTTCATTATCGTCGTTTCCCTGTTTCCTCTGGGTGTTGGTCCTGAGCCAGCGTTATTGCTGACTATGGCACCCGGAATACTCTGGGTAGCCGCCTTGCTGGCATCAACGCTGGCACTCGGACGTTTGTTTGCACTTGATTTTGCCGATGGCACGCTGGAGCAGATGTTGTTGTCTCCTGAACCGTTGAGCCTGATTGTGCTGGGCAAGGTGATTGCCCACTGGATGATTTCAGGTTTGCCCTTAGTCTTACTGGCACCGCTGTTGGCTGTACAATACGGTTTGCCTGCGGATGCGGTGCTGGTGCTGTTTTACAGTTTGCTCATTGGTACCCCGGTATTGAGTCTGATCGGTGCGATTGGTGCCGCCCTGACGCTGGGTGCCCGAGGTGGTGGAGTGTTGGTGTCGCTGCTGGTGTTGCCGCTGTATATTCCAGTCCTGATTTTTGGTGCTGGCGCGGTGGGTGCGCAGGCCAGCGGACTGGGAGCTGCCGCGCATCTGTTGTTGCTCGGTGGTGTACTGGCTGGTGCCCTGGCACTGGCACCGTGGTCAACCGCAGCAGCTCTGCGTATTTCACTGGAATAGTTTGTTGCGTTATTAATGGAGATCGATCAATTGTCTACGGCTAACTTAAACAGCGCTAAATCTGAAGCCCGGGAAACTCACCGGCTGCACTTTTTTAAATACGCCGCACCACAGACGTTTTATTCACTGGCCGGTAAACTGATTCCCTGGTTTGCCGCAGTTGCTTTAATCCTGACGGTGCTCGGTCTGTATGTCGGTTATTTTGTTGCGCCGACCGACCGGCAACAGGGTGATGCGTACCGGATTATCTTTCTGCATGTACCTGCGGCCTGGATGTCGATGTTTATTTATATGGTCATGGCGTTCTGGGCCGGTATTGGTCTGGTGTTTAATACCCGTATGTCGTCGATGATGGCCACTGCGCTGGCACCAACTGGCGCGATGTTTACCTTTCTGGCTCTGTGGACCGGCGCGCTTTGGGGTAAGCCGACCTGGGGTGCCTGGTGGGTGTGGGATGCACGTCTGACGTCGGAATTGATTTTATTGTTTTTGTATATCGGCTTTATGGCTTTGCAGGCCTCCATCGATGAGCCGCGCCGCGCTGATAAAGCCGGTGCCGTGCTGGCGTTGGTGGGCGTGATCAACGTGCCGATTATTTATTTTTCTGTGCAATGGTGGAATACCCTGCATCAGGGTTCTTCGATCAATATGAAAAGCGCTCCGACCATGGCGATGACGATGTTGTTGGGTATGCTGATCATGGCGCTGGCCTTCTGGGCTTACACGATTGCGATGACTCTGTATCGGGTGCGCTGTATTGTGCTCGAACGTGAGCAGCACACAGACTGGGTTCAACAGCTTGCGGAGGTCAAATGATTTGGGAAAACTGGAGTGATTTTTTTGCCATGGGCGGTTATGCGCTCTATGTCTGGGGATCGTTGCTGGTGGTGTTTGCATTTATGGCGGGTGAAGTGCTGCTTGTCGGTGCGAGAAAAAAAACCATATTGCAGCAGATTCGCCATGTACGTGAACCACGCAACCGGAGTAAGTCATGAAACCGCGCTATAAACGTTTAATTTTAATCCTTGCCGGACTGGCCGCGTTGGGCCTGGCCGCCGCGCTGGTGTTGTCGGCGTTCCAAAAAAATCTGGTGTTCTTTTTTACCCCGACCCAGATTCTGGCCGGTGAAGCACCGCATGGTCGCAGTTTTCGCATGGGCGGCATGGTGGAAGCCGGCAGTCTGGTGCGCCAGCCGGATGGCGTGACGATGCAGTTCAGAGTGACTGACACGGCTAAAACCATACCGGTGACGTATCGCGGCATGCTGCCGGATTTGTTCAAAGAAGGCAAGGGCGTGGTCGCTCAGGGCAAGCTCGACAGTAACAATGTGTTCGTAGCCGAAGAAGTGCTGGCCAAGCATGATGAAAACTATATGCCGCCCGATGCTGCTTATGCGATGAAAAAAGCCAAAGAAGCCAAAGAAGCAAATAAATCAGGCGGTGCAGTTGCCGTCCCGAACAGTAACCCGACCAAGAGCGCGCAATGATTCCTGAAATTGGTAATTTTTCTTTAATGCTGGCATTTTGCCTGGCGCTGGTGCAGGGAATTTTCCCGATCGCCGGCTCGTTTACCGGTAATTCGCGCTGGATGTCGCTGGCACGACCGGTTTCCTTCGGACAGTTGCTGTTTGTTTCTCTGGCCTTCGGTTGTCTGGTGTATTCGTTTATCGCCAATGATTTTTCAGTCGCCTATGTCGAAGCCAATTCCAATTCCACACTGCCGGTGTATTACCGTATTGCCGGTACTTGGGGCGGACATGAAGGTTCGTTATTGTTGTGGATTCAGATGCTGGTGTTGTGGATGTCGGCCGTGGCGCTGTTCAGCCGTCAATTGCCGGATGAAACTGTAGCACGAGTATTGGGTGTGATGGGTTTGATCAGCGTGGGCTTTTTGAGTTTTATGCTGTTCACCTCCAATCCGTTTGACCGGTTGTTACCAGCGGCCATGGATGGTCGGGACCTGAACCCGCTGCTGCAGGATTTCGGCATGATTATTCATCCGCCGCTACTCTACATGGGATATGTTGGTTTTTCTGTTGCCTTCGCGTTTGCACTGGCCGCACTCATGGGTGGTCAGCTCGATGCTACCTGGGCACGCTGGTCACGTCCGTGGACATTGATGGCCTGGATGTTTTTGACCCTGGGAATTTTCGTTGGCAGCTTCTGGGCTTATTATGAACTCGGCTGGGGCGGCTGGTGGTTCTGGGATGCGGTAGAAAACGCGTCCTTCATGCCGTGGTTGGTTGGGACTGCGCTGATTCATTCGCTGGCGGTGACGGAAAAACGTGGCAGCTTTAAAAACTGGACCGTGCTGCTGGCCATTATTGCCTTCTCGCTGTCGCTGTTGGGAACCTTTCTGGTACGTTCCGGTGTGCTGACTTCGGTACATGCTTTTGCCACCGATCCGCGCCGTGGTTTGTTTATTCTGGTGTTTCTGGCGATCGTGATTGGCGGCGCGTTAATGCTGTATGCATGGCGCGCTCCGCAGGTGGGACTGGGTGGCAAGTTCAGTCTGTTTTCTCGCGAAACCATGTTGTTGATTAATAATGTGCTGCTGTTGGCGTCTTCCGGTACGGTTTTGTTGGGTACGCTCTATCCACTGTTTCTGGATGCGTTGAATTTGGGTAAAATTTCTGTCGGACCACCGTATTTTGAGGCGGTGTTTGTGCCGCTGATGCTGCCTATTCTGCTCCTCATGGCGGTAGGGCCGTTCGTGCGTTGGAAGCAGGCTGACCTGAAAGAAATTCTGTTGCGTCTGAAATGGGTGGCGCTGGGTGCGGTCTTGTTGGGTGGTGGAATCGCACTGTTGCTAGCGACATCGGTCATGGTGTTTGTCGGCGTCACGCTGGCACTCTGGATTTTCCTCGCCACCGGTTCGCATCTGGCACAAACGTTGCAACATGCGCCGGTCGGTACTTCGCTGTGGAAGCGGATTGCCAGTCAGCCGCGCAGTTACTGGGGCATGATCGTGGCTCACGCCGGTATCGCCATTTTTGTGATTGGCGTGACCATGATCAAGGGTACGGAAAGCGCCAATGATCTGAGCATGCATCTGGGTGACACCACCAGTATTGCTGGTTATGATTTCCGGTTTACCGATATTAAGTCAGTGAAGGGTCCGAATTATGACGCTGCTCAAGGTACCTTTGAAGTCACCCGTAACGGCCAGTTGATTGCTGTGATGAAGCCGGAAAAACGGCTGTTCTCGGTACAGCAGATGCCAATGACGGAAGCGGCTATTAACCGTGGCTTTACCCGCGATCTGTATGTGTCGCTGGGCAATTCTACTGCGCAGGATGTCTGGGTAGTACGTGTGCAGCACAAACCGTTTGTCAGCTGGATCTGGACTGGCTGTCTGGTGATTGCCTTCGGCGGTTTGCTGGCGGCATCGGATCGGCGTTATCGCATGGCGGGGCGCAAAAAGAAACTGGCTGCAACTACGGTGGCGGGGTAAATCATGAAACGTTTTATATTGCCACTGAGCGTCTTTATTATTCTGCTGATGTTTCTGGGCATCGGTTTGCGGCTCAATCCGCGTGAAATTCCCTCGCCCTTCATCGACAAGCCGGCCCCGGAGTTTACCGTCAGTCAGCTTGGTGATCCGTCAAAAACCATTTCGCCCAAAGACATGAAAGGGCAGGTATGGCTGCTTAATGTCTGGGCTTCGTGGTGTGTTTCCTGCCGCGAAGAACATCCGGTACTGATGGATTTTTCGCGCGCACATGTGGTGCCGATTTTGGGTTTGAATTACAAGGATACCCGTCCTGAAGGGATGAAAATTCTCAATGACGCCGGTAACCCGTATCTGCTGTCGGCGTTTGATGCCGATGGTCGTATCGGCATCAATTATGGCGTCTACGGCGTGCCGGAAACGTTTGTGATCGACAAGCAGGGCATCATCCGTTACAAATTCATCGGTCCGATTACGCCAGCCGTGATTACCGAAAAACTTATCCCACTGATTAATAAGTTGAATCATGCATAAACTATTTTTACTGTTGTCTTTGCTGATGTTTAATCCCGGCGCACAGGCCAATACGGCGCAACCGCTGGCCGCTGATCCGGTGCTGGAAAAACGGGTCATGAATCTGTCGGAAGAATTGCGCTGTCTGGTATGTCAAAACCAGACGCTGGCCGATTCGCATGCCGATCTGGCGATCGATTTAAAAAATCAGGTACGTGAAAAACTTGCCACCGGTATGACCGATCAGGAAGTAGTGGATTATATGGTACAGCGCTATGGCGATTTTGTTTTGTATCGTCCGCGTCTGAAACCGGCCACCTGGTTGTTATGGTTCGGACCATTTTTGTTAATGATAGGTGGCCTGCTGATATTGGGTTTTAAATTGACCCGACGCAAAACCGCCGTTGAATTGTCGGACGCCGATATGCAGCGTGCTGCAGGATTGCTCCATACCGCAGCAGATAAAAAGGATACAAAATGATTGCATTTGCGATAGTTGCCGTCGTCATGGTGGCAGTTGCCCTGATCTGTGTGTTGCCAGCGCTGCTGCGCAAACAGGACAGTACGCAACAGCATGTGGAGCGTGATCAGATCAATCTGTCCGTATTGCGCGACCAATTGCAGGAGCTCGATGCGGATCTGGATCGCGGCACGCTCGATGCGGCCTCGTTTGAAAGCTCGCAGCGTGAAATTGAGCATCGTCTGATTGAAGAGTTGCAACCTGCTGTTACTCCGGTTGCAGGAAAGCAGCGCTGGGCTGCGGTTGTCGTTGGACTGGCGGTGCCGGTGTTGGCGGTGTCGTTGTATTTCTTGCTCGGTAATGTTAACGCCTTGGATCCTGCCAAAGTCGCCCTGGCAGAACAAGGTCGTGAAGTGTCGGAAGCACAGATTCAGGCCATGGTGGTCGGCTTGGCGGAAAAATTAAAAACCCAGCCAGACAATATCGAAGGCTGGAATATGCTGGCGCGCTCGTATAACGCGCTGGGTAAATTCACCGAAGCCACCCAGGCTTACGCCCATCTGGTGAAGCTGGTGCCAACCAACGCCGATTATCTGGTCAGTTATGCCGACACTCTGGCAGTGACGCTGAACAAAAATCTGCAGGGTGAACCGGAAAAATTACTCAAACATGCGCTTGAGCTCGATCCGCAAAACGTTCGCGGACTGGCCTTGATCGGCAGTGCCGCGTTTGATCGTCAGGATTATAACGGTGCCATCGCTTACTGGAAAAAACTGTTGATTCTGGTCCCGCCGGATTCGGAAATGGCACGTTCTATTATGAGCAGTATCGGCGAAGCTCAGGCGTTGATGAGCGGTACGACTCCGTCTGCTCCGGCAGCATTGTCCGAGGCCGCACCTGTGGCGACTCCGGCAGCGCCCGTTGCTGCCATCGGTGCTCAGGTGTCTGGTATGGTCACGCTGTCGCCGCAGTTGAAAGCAGCGGTAGCGGATACCGATGTGGTGTTTATTTATGCCAAAGCAGCTCAGGGTCCACAATTTCCACTGGCCGTGTTGCGCAAACAGGTGAAGGATTTACCAGTCAGTTTTGTGCTCGACGACAGCATGGGTGTGGTGCCGAATGTCAAGTTATCTGATTATCCGCAACTCAAAGTCGGTGCGCGTATCTCCAAATCTGGTAATGCGACACCCGCTGCGGGCGATCTTGAAGGCGTGATTGAAGCGGTTGCACTAGGCAGCAATAACCTGAAAATCGTGATCAATACTCAACGCAAGTAAAGGCCTTACTGCTGCATTAAATAAAAGCGCCCGGTGATGAAAGTCAACGGGCGCTTTATTTTTCAGAAAAGTGCAACAATTTTCCTCTTGGCACTGTTCAGCGGCCAAAGTATTGAGGGAGAACAAATCGCCCGGGTGCCGATGTGACTACCATCGTTGCTTATGAAAACTATTGATCTGGTAGCCCCGGCCGGCAGTCTGGTGGCACTTAAAGCGGCCATCGATAAAGGTGCCGATGCGGTCTATCTTGGCCTGAAAAATGCCACTAATGCACGCAATTTTGGCGGCCTCAATTTTGGTGAGGCCGATATTCGCGCCGGTGTCGAGTATGCCCATGCCCGAAACCGATCGGTTTTGTTTGCCATTAATACCTATCCGCAAACCCGGGCGGTGCAGGAATGGCGCTCAGCCCTTGATACCGCCGTCAAAATGGGTGCTGATGCAGTTATTCTGGCTGATCCGGGTCTGATGGCCTATGCGCGCGATAAACACCCTGAGCTGCGTTTGCATCTGTCGGTACAGGGCTCAGCCACCACGGTCGATGCCATCGAACTCATGCGCGAACAGTTCAATATCAAACGTGCCGTCTTGCCTCGGGTGCTGACTCTGCCGGAAATTGAAAAAATCGTCCGCCAAACTTCGGTGGAAATCGAAGTCTTTGGCTTTGGCAGTCTGTGTGTCATGGCCGAAGGCCGCTGTCTGCTGTCGAGTTACGTCACCGGCGATTCACCCAACAACAAAGGGGTGTGTTCGCCCGCACATGCGGTGAGCTGGCAGGAAGAAAATCACACCATGTATGCGCGCCTGTCTGGCACCCTGATCGATATTTATGCGCCGGGAGAACCGGCTGGCTATCCCACCCTGTGCAAAGGGCGCTTTGAAGTCGAAGGCGAGCTCGACTATGCACTCGAAGAACCGACTAGCTTAAATGCGATCGGACTTTTGCCGCAGTTAGTAAATATGGGGATTTCCGCCATCAAGATAGAAGGACGGCAGCGCAGCCCGAATTATGTCTCGCAGGTCGTGGGCACTCTCAGAGCGGCGCTCGATGCGGCGCTCAAAGATCCGGTGCGTTATTCACCCCGAGCTGACTGGATGAGCACCTTGGCCAAACATGCCGAAGGATCACAGGTAACCCAGGGTGCTTTTGAACGTCCGTGGAAATAATATGACCTTACCCAAATTATCGCTCGCACCGTTGTCCTTTTTCTGGTCCAAGGCCGACACCCAGGCTTTTTACATTGCCATGCTCGACACGCCGGTGGATATTATTTATCTCGGTGAAGTCGTTTGTTCGCGGCGCCATTTAATGAAACCCGATGACTGGTTTGAGCTCGCCGGTGAACTGACCGCGGCTGGTAAAAATGTGGTCATGTCGAGTCAGATTTTAATTGACAATGAATCCGATCGGCGCAGCATGCATCGACAGATTGAACGCGCTCAGGCGGCCCAGATCGAGGTGGAAGCCAACGATTTCAGCGCCGTGCGCGCACTGCATCAGCTGCAGTATCCGTTTATCGCCGGCCCACATCTGAATGTGTATCATGCCGATACACTGAACTGGCTCGCCGGTCTGGGTGCCAAACGGTTTTCGCCGCCGTTTGAAATGTCCGGTGCCGATCTGGCGTCCCTGCAGCAAACCCGTCCCGAAGGAATCGAAACTGAAGTGCAGGTCTGGGGACGGATGGCGCTGGCGTTTTCGGCCCGCTGCTTTACTGCGCGCCATCATCGCTTAAAAAAAGACAGCTGCGAATTCCGCTGTGATGCCTATCCGGATGGACTGGCACTGGCTACGCGCGATGGCAAGCAGTTTTTGAATCTCAATGGTATTCAAACCCAAAGTGCCACCTGTCTGGATCTGGGCGCACAATTACCCGAGCTCGCTGCCATGCAGGTCGATATTCTGCGCCTGCAGCCGCAGTCGCAACATATGGCAGAAATTTTGGCCGTATTTGCGGCTGCCCGTAACAGCAAGAGTGCCGCGCACGTGCCTGACAGTGCACTGCCACCGAATGCCGCCCGCAGCAATGGTTATTGGTTTGATACCGCCGGTATGCAATGGGCATCCTGATGAAGATAATGTTGACAGAGGCAGATTATGCATTTGACTGATTTTCGTTTCCCAGCCCTTTTTGGCCGTCTGGGCAAGTTGATTCCTGCACCACTGGCCAGTGCACCCTTGTTAATCATGCTTGACATAGCCCGTCGGCGCGAATGGCTGCTGGCACCCGAGACGCTGTACGGCAAATGCTTTCAGATTCAGATAGAAGATATGGGCTTGACGATTCAGTTTGTCTGCGATCAGGGTAAATTCAAACCGCGCCGTAGCAACGCTGTTGACGTGGACGTACGCTTATCCGCCATGGCAGCCGATTTCTTCCAGCTGGCCTCGGGCATGGCTGACGCCGATACGCTGTTTTTTCAGCGCAAACTGAAAATCGAAGGCGATACCGAACTCGGTGTCGCCGTCAAATACTGGCTTGATGCCAGTGAACGGCCTGAGTGGCTCAATCAGCTGGCTGATAAATTAGCCTGAGCTGTCAAATTCTCCCTCTCATGAGTTGCCTTAACGTCAATGAGAAAAATTCCTGTAGTTACTTTACGTGTTATTACGATTATATGATGAACCGTGAATCGGCATAATTGAAACTGGACTGTTGGCGTGACGCAGTGCCTGCTGACAGAATGTTGAGCTGAATAAAGTTTGGTGGGAGTGGTCTGTCCTGGTGAGTTTTGTTCCGGCTTGTTTTTTCAGTGTAAAGGAATATACAATGCATTCCATTTCGTCAAATCTGCCAGCTCCAGCTCCAAGCAACATTCAGTTGGAAAACACCTCGCTCAAGACCCTCATTCGGGCGGCGACCCGTGAGGGAGTTTATGAAAAACATGAGAATGCCTATGATGCCGTGGCCGACTATGATAAATCGCTTTCCGCCACGATTGCCGCCAGCACCTCGATATTCAGTGCGTTTACATCATTGATTTTGTATGTACTACATCACGGCAGTGTCACCCGCAGCAAGCATACCGATCTGACGACGATTTTCAGGGAAATGTTGGTTAATCAGAAAGATAACGATGAAGTCATCCTTGGTAATTTAAAAATAGCCCGGCATCGTAATTATGTGGAGTTTTCCAAACTGGATACTAATGAGGCGCAGCTTATAAATATTTCTATGGAAAAATTAAGAGAAAATTTTAACAACGATTTTCAAATTTATGTAAAAAGACTTAAGGAATCCGGTCAGGAGCTGCCGGAAAAGGTGCAAAACTTGCAAAGTGAGCTGCAAAGAATTGCACCCCCAATAAGGGAAGAGAACGTAACTGGTTCTATTATTTTGGACAATGACAATACTATATCCAAATTACAGCAACCAAAAAGCAACGACCCGCAAACCAAGACTTACAGTGCGATCTCTGATCCTGAGGTTAACCTCAAGAGCAAAACAACGCCTTTAGATGATGAATTCAGTTGGACAGATTCAGACGAAGAATTACTTAAACAAGAATCATTTAATTCAAACCAAAGAGAGTTTAATTATTTGTATCCTCATCAAATATCTCTTGCTTATTCGAAACAAACTATTGCGGAGGATATTAAAACCGTTAAATTTTTTCAAACAGAACTTGATACAAACCATGGATTTGGATCGGTAATTTTGTACAGTAGTAAATTGTTGAAGGACATCGATGATCAAGAGGTAATTGTTGTTGAATTTCCGCAGAATCAAATCGAATCAGTCTGGCAAAAATGCGGTATCTTTGTTGGTAACAATACGGTAGGTAAAATCAAACTTCTTTTGCACAATAATTTGCTACTTGAAACCCCCCCGGAGTTTGAAAAACAAGTTTGGAATTTTAAAATCGAATTTTCAGTGGAGTCTGAAGCGAGTCGGCAGGCTGTGGAAGAATTGAAAAATCAATTTGCAGTTCTTAAAAAATGAGCCTCAAGCGACGATGATTTCAGGACATTTATGTAACGGTTTTCACTTTCATAGGTCGTTGTTTACTGTCTATGGGGTCACGTGTGTTTCTATAGACAGTTCAACGCAAAATCACAATAACTTCATGCATTGTTCAGGCCTTTATTTTTTTGCGGGCAGGAGTTTTTCTTTAACTCGCTCAATGATGCACTTTTTTTGGAATACCTCAACTTCGGGCAAGGGCTGCAGCTCACCTGTGGCAATACGCTGAGCCTCGTCAGCTGAAATTCCCAAAGAGCGCAAAATAAACTCGGCCGTATCCGAACCCGCATCACGCCAGGTTTTATGACCTTCCAGCACGACCATCATCGAAGCAATGACGCTGCCGCCTATCATGGCGACGATGCTGGGGAGTTGCTCGGGACGAAATTGATAACGACCGAGCTCTGAACCACTAATCAAATCCTGCATCGACGGCCCGTTCCAGATATTGCGCAGTGAATCATTGGTGAGTGAAAAGCGAATTAAAAACCGTCCCCAATCCGGTTCGTCATGGGCGCGTCGGATAAATAGCCGGATACCATTGGCCAGACGTTCCGCCGGATCCTCAATCGGTTCAAAAAATTTAACCGTGCGGGTTAGCATTTCAACAGCCAGCTGACAGGCGATTTCTTCAAACAGCAATTCAGGTGAACTCAGGTTGTTATAAATCGTGCCCCGGGCTACGGATGCCGCCTGAGCCAGATCACTGACATTGACCTGACTGACCCCTTTTTCAGCAAACAGTCGCAGTGCGGCTTTATGTATGCGTTTGCGTGCCGGATTCATCGTGTCCAAAAAATACTCCTGTTGCTTCAGATTCGGTGATTGAACACTTTTGTTCATTTATTGTCAATTATTTTAAAACGGAATGTCATAAATGAAAAATATTGAACACATATGTTCAATATAATTCATAATTACGCTAAATCTCTAATTATTCAATAGTTCTTGAATTGCTCAACAGCAGAGTATAAACATAGTCATAAAACAGTCATTTCATTCTCAGGAACAGTGTAATGCGTAAACTACCTAATGTGATTTGGATACCGGTGATGCTGGTTTCATTAATCTCTTGCTCTAAAAATCAGGATCAGACCGCTACCGAAATGCCCAGACCGGTGAGAACCAGTGTGGTGACTAGTGGCACCAATGCCTCGACCTCGGCGTTTTCCGGCGAAGTCAAAGCGCGGCATGAAAATAAATTGAGTTTCCGTGTCGCAGGGAAGATATTGGCACGCAACGTAGAACTGGGCAGCCATGTCCTGCGCGGTCAGACCTTGCTGAAATTGGATGTCATTCAGGAAGCATTGCAGCTCAGTGCGGCCAGCGCCGATCTGGTGGCAGCCAAAAAAAGGCAGGAACAACTTGAGTTGGATTTGAGCAGAACCCAGCAGCTGTTGGCCAAAAATTTTGCTTCCCAGGCCGAAGTTGATCAACAAAAACTGGCGCTGGTCGAAGCCAGGGCGGGCTTGCAGGCAGCCACGGCGCGTTATGACATGAATCAAAATCAGCAGGCATTTGCAGAATTGAAGGCCGAGCGCAGCGGTGTGGTTTCAGAACTGCTGGTCGAAGCCGGGCAGGTGGTGGCCGCCGGACAGCCTGTCGTGGTGGTGGCCGCCGATGGTGAACGCGATGTGATCGTCAGTGTTCCCGAATCGCGTATCGATGAAATTCGTCATGCCAGATCAATGACGATTACGCTCTGGGCGCTGCCGGGCAAACAATTCGAAGGCTCTCTGCGCGAACTCGCACCCGACACCGAAAGTGCTACCCGAACCTATCAGGCTAAAATCGCCATCAACCATCCGGATGAACAAATCCGTCTGGGGATGACAGCTTCGGTACAAACAAAAAATACGCTGGCAGACAATGCCATCCGCATTCCGATGACGGCCATCTATGACAATAGCGGGCATGCCACCGTGTGGGTGTTGAACCGCAAAACCTCACAGGTAACTAATCGCGCCGTAGAAATCGCCCCGGCACAGGGCGAATCGGTGCTGGTGACCAAAGGACTCACTGCCGGTGAGATCATCATCATCGCGGGTGTGCATTTGCTGCATGAAGGCCAGAAAGTGTTAATGCCAGAGATTGCGCCATGAAAAATATCAATTTGTCAGAGTGGGCCTTAAATCATCGGCAAATGATTATTTTTCTGGGCATCTTATCGGTCGTCTTCGGGCTGTTCGCCTACATGCATCTGGGGCAAAAAGAAGATCCCGACTTTACCTTCAAACTAATGATCGTCGAAGCCCGCTGGCCGGGCGCATCAGCCCAGCAAATGGCGGATCAGGTCACCGACCGGTTGGAAAAAAAATTGCAGGAAATTCCGGAAATTGATTACACCTCCAGCTATATCAAACCGGGAGTTACCCAAATCCGGGTGAGTTTGCGTGAGACGACTCCTGCTGCTGATGTCCACCAAATCTGGTATCAGGTCAGAAAAAAACTCAGTGATATTCACTATAAATTACCTGAAGGTGTGCAGGGCCCATTCTTCAATGATGAATTTGGCGACACCTTCGGCAATATGTTTGCCCTTACCGGCGATGGCTTTACCAATACCCAATTGCGCGAATTTTCCGACAGCGTAAGAAATGAATTGTTGCGTATTCCGGACGTGAATAAAGTCGATCTGTTGGGCGTGCAGGATCAAAAAATTTACGTCGAAATGTCCAACACCAAAATGGCCACACTCGGTCTGGATCCATCGATTATTGCGCAAACCCTGGCCACCACCAACAGCGTCAAAGCGGCCGGTATCGTGGAAACCAGTGCAGAGCAGATAAGGATGTCGGTGACGGGCGAATTTGAATCGCTGGAGAGTTTGCGCAATGTCGGCATCCGTTACGGTGGACGCACATTTCGTCTGGGTGACATCGCTGAAATCCATCGCGGACTGATTGATCCGGCAGTCAGTAAATTGCGTTTTAACGGTGCCGAGGCGGTTGGTCTGGCCGTCAGTATGCGTAAAGGCGGCGATGTTCTGCGTCTGGGAAAACTGATTGCGGTCGCGATTCATCAAACCGAGAGTCAATTGCCCGTCGGGGTAGAAATTCATGCCATCTCAGATCAGCCCCATGTGGTGGAAGAATCGGTGCATGAATTCAAAAAAAGTTTATTTGAAGCCGTGGTGATTGTATTGATGGTCAGCTTCCTGTCTCTGGGCGTGCGTCCCGGACTGGTGGTGGCGTTGTCGATACCGCTGGTATTGATGCTGACGTTTCTGATCATGTATGTGCTTGGCATTGAGTTACAGCGCATCTCACTCGGTGCCTTGATCATTGCGCTTGGACTGCTGGTGGATGATGCCATTATTGCGGTGGAAATGATGGTGCTTAAATTGGAGCAGGGCTGGGATAAACTCCGCGCTGCCACCTATGCCTACACCGTGACCGCTTTCCCGATGTTGACCGGCACCCTGATTACCGCCGTTGGATTCCTGCCCGTGGGTCTGGCCAAATCGAGTTCCGGCGAATATGTTTTTTCGTTGTTTCAGGTGGTGGGGATTTCCTTGCTGCTGTCATGGATAGTGGCGGTGTTATTTACCCCTTTTATTGGTTTTTATATTCTAAAAGTTCAACCCGCCAGCGCCGCACATCACGATGAAGACGCGGTGTATAAAACGCCACTGTATGAATGGTTTCGCCGACTGGTCAAACTATGTCTTCTTCAGCGACGCTGGGTCATCGGTGGCACCTTGCTGGTGTTTGTGGCTTCGTTGTTGCTGTTTCAATTTGTGCCGCAACAGTTTTTTCCGGCCTCGGACCGGCCGGAACTGATTGTCGATTTGTGGTTGCCGCAGGCGGCCACATTGAATGCCACCCAGCGTGAAGTGGTGGAGTTTGAACGTCGTCTCAAAAACAATCCGGATGTGATTGCCGTGACCAGTTATCTCGGCGAAGGCAGTCCGCGCTTTTACCTGCCGCTTGACGTACAGACGCCAAACATTAATCTGGGACAGGTGATGATCATGACTCGCGGTGGAGAGGCGCGCGAACGTGTGCTCACGCTGGTTTCCCAGTTGTTTGAAAAAGACTTTCCCATGATACGCGGCAGTGTTAAACGGCTCGAAAATGGACCACCGGTCGGCTATCCGATTCAGTATCGCGTGTTTGGGCAGGATAATGTCAAGATCCAGCTGATTGCTGACCAGATCAAAGCGGTGCTGCGCGCTGAAAAGCATTTGCGCAGAATTAATCAGGATTGGGGTGAATACATCAAACGCATCCGTGTCGATGTTGACCAGGATAAGGCCCGAGCGTTGGGCATCACTTCACGTCAGATACAGGAATCTTTGCAGGCCACTCTGTCCGGTACCACGGTCACGCAATACCGCGAAAAAGATCAGACCGTTGATGTAGTTGCCCGTCTGATCGAATCCGAACGAACCGATCTGGAAAAACTCAAGGATGTGAAAATTCATCTGCAAAATGGTAAATTTGTCGCGCTCTCGCAATTAGCGACCTTAACCCTGACCAGCGAAGAAAGCATACTCTGGCGCCGCAACCGTATTCCCACCATCACTGTGCGGGCCGATATTGTGGGTGCAGAAGCACCGGATATTAATAAGCTGCTGCAGCCTGACATTGCAAAAATCGCCGCCACACTGCCCACAGGTTACGGCATTGAAATGGGTGGCACCCAGGAGTCGAGTGAAAAAGCCCAGGCATCCATCTTTGCGGTCATGCCGGTGGCCCTGTTGCTGGTGCTGGTGCTGTTGATGTGGCAGTTGCAGGACATCAAAAAAATGGCCATCGTTTTACTGACCGCACCGCTGGGTATGATAGGGGTGAATTTGCTGTTGCTGACCTTTCAGATTCCGTTTGGCTTTGTCGCCATGCTCGGCGTCATTGCTTTGGCGGGAATGATTATCCGTAACTCGGTAATTCTGGTGGTGCAGATTGACCACGACGTCGCCAACGGGCACACCCTGTGGCATGCCATCATCGAATCGGCGGTTCGTCGCATGCGTCCGATTTCTCTGACTGCATTAGCGGCCATTTTAGCCATGATTCCGTTGACCCGCAGTGTGTTCTGGGGGCCGATGGCCTGGGCGATTATGGGCGGCCTGTTCGTTGCGACCGTACTCACGCTGCTGTTCCTTCCGGCTCTGTATGCCAGTTGTTATGGTGTCCTGCCCGATACAGATGCGTCACCTTCTTTGAAAGCGTAAGATGACATCCACCACGACTCTGAGCGTAAACTCTGGCCTGGTGCTGGCATTGGCACTGGTGCTTGCCTGCACAGCCTTTCATGCCGACGCCACCAATTTATCTGACGCCATAGCGCAAACCATGGAAAGCAGCTCAGCCATGCAAAGTGCCCGTTATGCCCAGCAGGCGGGGCGGGAAAAAGGCAATCAGGGCGACGCGCTGTTGTATCCGCAAGTCGCCCTGACGGCCGGTGTAACGCAAATCCACGCCCATGCCGAGGCCCAGCTTCCTGCCCAGTTTGCAAGTTTTTTGCAGCCGGATACTTCGGGCAGTGTCAGACAGGCCGGCTTGCAGCTTTCCCAACCGTTGTATAACGCCAGTTTATTGGCCAGCAAAAACCAGTTGCATCACGGATCAGAAATCGCTGAACTGATGTGGAGTGCCTCGGTTCAGGATGTAAAACTGCATGTCAGCGAAGCGTATTTTTCTGTCCTGTATGCGCAGGAAGCTGTCAGTGTAGCGCAGGCGGCGGTCGATGCGTATGACTTGCAGCGCCAGCGTGCCCAGGCCAGATTTGAGGTTGGTAAAGCCCAGATCATCGATGTCGAAACCTCGCAGGCCAAACAGGATGAAGCCTTGGCACAACTGGCAGATGCTCAAAATGAGCTCGACTTGCGCAGCGCACAATTCACAGCACTGACCAATCTTAATGCCAGTAATTTGTCTGCCATCAATGCCAGCTCGCTGAGCCATTTTACCCAGGCAGAGAATTTAAGTGCATGGCAACAACAGGCGATCAAAAATAATCCGACTTTGCAGATCAGAAAAATTCAATATCAGATCAGCGCGGATGAATTGAATAAATTCAGCTTACAAGCCCGGCCTACACTCGATCTGGTAGCAGGTTACACCACCAAGTCAGCCACGGGCGATCTGCCTATTTTGATTTCAGCCGAACATGAACGCAACGCCTCCATCGGCCTGCAACTTACGATTCCCTTATTCACCGGTGGCATGCTCAATTCCAGGCAACGTGAAGCGGTGGCCAAACATCTGCAGGATGAACAAGATGTCGAGACCATGCAGCGCGATGCGCTTATACAGGTGCAGGAGGCCTTTTTGTCGATGAAAAATGGCACCCTGCGTATCAAAGCACTGGAAAAGTCCTTGCAGTCAGCCCAGTCGGCCCTGGCCGCCACCATCATCGGTCGCGACGCCGGTCTGCGCGTACAACTCGACGTACTCGATGCGCAACAACGCGTGTATGTGGCGCAATTGAATTTATCTAAAAGCCGGATTGATTTTTTACTCAATCGCCTCAGGCTGGCAAGATCGGTGGGCGCGCTCGACCGTGACGTTATTGAGGCGGTGGATGAGTGTCTTAGCCGTTAGGAAATTGTCAAACAGCGTGCAATACTTACCAGATTAGGGGTGGAAACAGCGTCCAAAAGTTTCCACCCTAGTGTGTCACCATCCGGTGTTTTAGCCGGAGGTATCTGGAGTGATTTATATGGACATCATTTACGAAATAAGAAGA
>CAIOYD010000077.1 GCA_903862415.1 uncultured Oxalobacteraceae bacterium
GATGTCCATATAAATCACTCCAGATACCCCCGGCTAAAACACCGGATGGTGACACACTAAGGTGGAAACTTTTGGGCGCTGTTTCCACCTCTAATCTGGTAAGTATTGCACGCTGTTTGACATGTTTGTGTTAAAGCAAAAATTGTCAGCGACATATAGGGATGTCGGAATTGAGTTAAAACTCACCCATGTTATCGAAGCTCTGCGAGCGGGACTTCCCGTCATCTTGATGGACGATGAACATCGGGAAAACGAAGCTGATCTTATTGTATCGGCGGAAAAAATAACGGTGCCAACGATGGCATTGCTAATCAGGGAATGTAGCGGAATCGTGTGTCTGTGCATTACTTCAGCGGATGCCGACAAGCTCAGCTTGCCTCCTATGGTGGCGCATAATGAATGCCGGTATGGCACGGCGTTTACTGTTTCCATTGAAGCACGCCACGGCGTCAGTACCGGTGTGTCGGCACAAGACCGCGTGACAACGATTCATGCCGCGATTGCTGATAATGCCAAAGCGGATGATTTGGTGCGGCCAGGTCATGTGTTTCCATTGCGTGCACATGACCAAGGTCTTCTGGGACGGCAGGGACATACCGAGGGTGCGGTTGAACTTGTTCGGCTGGCCGGACTTAAGCCGGTCGCCGTATTGTGTGAACTCATGAATTCAAACGGTACGATGGCAAAAGGTGACGACATCCGATTCTTCGCTCAAAAACATAACGTGCCTGTTATTACTATCAACGAACTAATGCAGCTTAAATCGCCAGCAGGTAGTGTGTATTAGCCGACAGTCCCGGCAGCAATCTCCCGCAGCGCCCGTTCAAACACATCCGGTGGCTGCCCTCCGGTAATCAAGTGACGATCGTTAATGACCATGGAAGGCACCGAACGGATGCCGGCCTGCTGCCAGTATTGCTCGGCGGCGCGGACTTCATCGGCATAACGCTCGCTGTTGATCACCCCGAGTGCTGCAGCGCGTTCCAGTCCGGCTGCTTCAGCCAGGGCCAGCAATACCGCGGCATCACCCGGATTGCTGCCTTCGCCATGGTAAGCCGTCAGCAAGCCATGTTTGAGTTTGCGCTGTGCCTCCGCCGACTGCAAGCCAGCCCAGTACAGCAAACGGTGCGCGGCAAAGGTATTCCAGATGTGTTTCATGGCACCAAAATGAAAACCCACTTCTTCGCCACGGGCGCGCAGTCCCTGACGGTTTTGTTCCAACTGTTCAGCACTCATGCCGTATTTGGCCATCAGATGCTCACTGCTGTCTTCGCCACCGGCTGCCATGGCGGGATTGAGTTCAAACGGCTGAAAATGCAGCTCCACCGGCATATCGGCTGGCAAGCTGGCCAGTGCCTGTTCCAATGAGTTCAAGCCAACGGCACACCAGGGGCAGGCAATATCGGAAATAAAATCGATTTTCATAAGCTTCCAGTCAGACAAACTATTTGGCGACATTGCCGGCAATATTGAGCGCATCCCAGGTGCGGGCAAATGGGGGCGCATACACGAAATCCATATAACCCAGTTCATCCACCGTCAGGCCGCTGTAGATGGCCACAGCCAGCGCATCCACCCGATGCACCGCACCGCCACCATAGCTGCCACACAGCTGACCACCCAACAAGCGGCGCGAGGATTTATCGACAATCAGTTTCACCCACAAAGGCGTCTGACCGGGAATGTAATCGGTGCGATTCATATCCTGAATAAAAACCGTGGCGTAATTGAGGCCACGGTCGCGAGCCTGTTGTTCGGTGATGCCGGTACGGCCCGCTTCCATATCAAAAGCGCGGATGCCGCTCGAGCCCAGCGTGCCGATAAAGCGGCTGGCTTTGCCACTCATGACTTCACCGGCAATGCGGCCGAGTTTGTTGGCGGTCGTGGCCAGCGGAATATACTCATCACCACTAATCCGATGAGGCACTGTGGCACAGTCACCGGCGGCGTACACATCGGCCAGACTGGTCTGGCACTGATCATTGATCAGGATCGCACCTTCACGGCTTAAGCGGATACCGCTGTCAGCCAGAAAGGCGGTGTTGGGTTTAAAGCCGGTGGCCGCAATCACCAGATCGGCCGGATAACTGGCCACTTCCGTGGCCACCGCCGTGACCCTGCCCTGTGTCCCGGTAATTTCGCACACCTGTTGATGCAACTGCAGGTCAACACCGTGGCGCTGCAGTGCATTTTCAAGGTGCGCGGTAATTTCAGCATCAAAGGTACGCGCAAGAATCCGTGGGGCGTATTCAATCAGGGTGAGTTGTTTTCCCTGACCGATCAACGCCTCGGCCGCTTCCACGCCGATGAAACCGCCACCAATAATCACCACCTTTTGCACCTGTGGCAGTAATGCCCGCAACGCCAACGCATCGGCTTTGGAATGCATGCTGTGGGCTAAGCCAATGCCGGGTATGGCCAGCTGCTGTGGTGCGGCACCGACTGCAATGAGTAACTTGTCGTAAGACAGGCTGATGCTTTGGTTGGTGAGGCTGTTGAGCGCAGTTACCTGCTTCGTCTGCGGATCGAGCGCCGTGGCGCTGTGTTGCAGACGGATATCGATACCAAGCTCAAGCAGTTCTTCCAGCGGCTTCGAGGTCATGGTCTCGATATCGTCAAATTCGCCACCCACATAATACGGAATACCACAGGCGCCGAATGACACAACAGTGCCCTTTTCGAGCACGGTAATGCGTGCCTGTTTATCGGCTTTGATAATGCGCATCGCGGCCGATAAACCGGCGGCATTCGCGCCCAGAATCAGATAATTCATGTCAGCCTTTCAGTGGATTTTATTCGGTCTCATGTTCGAGGGTAGCATGCGGATTATGAAAGATATCCATATCCATGGTGCCCATTTCACGATCCGTAGCCACAGCAGCTGTCATCGTACCGGACACATTCGCCAGGGTGCGCGCCATATCGATAATCGGATCAATCGCCAGCACCATACCGATGAGGGCAAAATGTTCACCCATTCCCATGCCGCTCAGGGCAATGGTGGCCGCGACGGTGGCGGTACCAGGAATCCCGGCAATGCCGATGGAACCGATCGTAACCACGATGAGCAGCATGAGGTAAAACTGAATGTCGACAGTCATGCCCAGCATGTGCGCCACCATGACCACAATCATGGCCGGAAAAAAGCCGGCGCAGCCATTCATGCCGATGGTGCTGCCCAGCGAGCCGACCAGATTGGCGGTACCGCTGTTGACACCCATGCGGGTAGTCAGGGTCGAGATCGTCATCGGCAAGGTGCCGACCGAAGAGCGGCTGGTAAACGCCAGCAGCCAGGTACCGGCCGCTTTTTTGAGATACATGCCGGGTGCCACACCGTGCAGCAGCAAAATCAGCAGATGCAGCAACAGCATCACGGCCGTCGCGATATAAATGGCGGCGACAAAACTGGAGACTTCAATAATGGCCGGAATGCCATTGGAAATAATGGTACGGGACAGCAGCGCCACAACAGCATACGGCATGTATTTGATGATCGTCATGGCCAGCGACATGACGATGTGATGCAGCGCCTGCATGAGTTGTTTGAAGATCGCGATATTCTGTGAATGCTTGTGTTCCATGCGGTTGGCAGCCATGCCGATGAGCGCGGAAAAAATCACCAGTCCGACGATGTTTTCAGTGCTCATGGCGCTGATAATATTATTGGGAATGAGTCGTATCAGGGTATCCACCAGATTGGTATATTCCGTCATTTTGGCTGGCGCCTGAGCTTGCACTCCCTGCCCGAGATGAAACAGATTCGCCAGCACGATGCCGAGCAGGCAGGCAATCGCGGTGGTCAGCAGCAACCAGAAAATGCCGTGCAGGGCAATTTTTGGCAAATCCTTTTTGCCGGAAAAATCAAGCACCACTTTGACGATGGAAACAAAAATCAGTGGAATCACCAGCATGCGGATGAAGGCGATAAAGGCGCGCCCTACCAGTCCGTACCAGATGGCGGCTTCCTGCATCCAGGCACTGGCCTGCGCCGGAAAACCGGCTACAGCCTGAATACCCAGACCGAGCAGCGCACCGGCAAACAGCGCGGCGAGCATACGCACAGAAAATTCAGTTTTGCGGTTTTGCAACACCCGCAGACCATAGAAACACAGCAACAATAACGCCAAAGAAATCAGTGTCTGAAAATGGGTAATGGCTAAAAAATTTTCAAAAAAAACACCCTGAAACAGGGGTGCTGACTGAACGTCATTCATTGGGCGGCTCCAGCATAGTAAAGCATCATTATACTTCGGATAACAAGCGCCAGTTTGCGCGCTCCAGACGTACATCAGGGCAACTTTTCAGTTACAGACTGTCACCATTTTAAAGTCAACGCAGCAGACTGCGAGTCCGTTAAAGAGTTATTGCACTTTTTGAAAGTCATTTATGAACCGCCTGCTGATTTCTTTTGCGCTCATTACTTCACCATTGCTGGCTCAGGCCTCGACCAGTGTCTCCATTTCCGTCGGGCAACCAGGTTTTTATGGACAGCTTGAATTAGGCAATATGGGACCACCACCTGTCCTGTATGCACAACCACAGATTATTCTGCCTGGGCCGGTGGCTTACCCACCGTTGTATCTGCGGGTACCATCGAGTCATTACCGCAACTGGCGTCATTATTGTGGTCGCTACCACGCCTGCGATCGTCCGGTGTATTTTGTCAGGGATGACTGGTACCGCAACAGCTATGTGCCCGGATATCGTCGTGATCACGGCTGGTCAGAAGAGCGCCATGAGGATCGTGACCAGCGGCATGAAGATCACCGGCACGAGCATCATGATGAAAGACGCTGATGCCCCTGATCAGTCCTTGAATTGCGCAGCACGCTTGCCCATGTTGGCCATCATTGCTTCTTGCAGATCGTTGGACATCAACATGGCCGCGTTCCAGGTGGCGATGTATTTCAGCCCGTCTGCCACCGTATGGTCGCGTGCATAGGTGATCATTTCTTTGATGCCACGAATGGCCAGAGGCGACTTGGCGGCGATGGCAGCAGCAATCTCCAACACGCCTGCGCGCAGCGCTTCGCGGGTGTCAAATACGCGGTTGACCAGACGAATTTCGCGCGCTTCGGCAGCGTCAACTTTGCGCGCCGTGTAGGCTAACTCACGTGCCATGCCTTCGCCTATCAGCTTAGGTAAGCGCTGCAGGGTACCGACATCGGCTGTCATGCCGATGTCGATTTCCTTGATCGTAAAATAAGCATCACTTGAGCAATAGCGCATATCGGCACAGGTAATCAAATCGATACCGCCGCCAATGCAGGCACCATGCACCGCGGCCAATACCGGTTTGCGACAGCGCTCCAGGCTACTGAGGGTGTCCTGCAAATTTAAAATGACGCTGCGCAGGGATTCGCGCTTGCGGCCGTCACAATCATTTTGAATTTGAGCCCCGAGTCCCATCATCATCTGTAAATCAATACCCGAAGTAAAAATTTTGCCTTCGCCTTCGAGAATCGCCACCCGTGCTTCCGGAGTCTGATCCACCCATTCAAAGGCGGCACGAATTTCCTGCCACATGGTCATATTCATCGCATTGGCCTTATCAGGACGATTGAGGCAAATCAGAGCGATGTTATTTTCCAGCGTAACGGTTAAGGTTTCATAAGTCATAAAATGCTTTCAGTGCGTTTGAGTAGGAGTAGCATTATCTTGATGCTTTTTACTAATTTTTACATCCAAATACTACCCCAGGATGCGATTTGAGGGATAATCCATTCTTATTTTCTAAGGCGCAACAATTTATTGTCAACGCCACGGCTAAAATTACGTTTAAGTATCATTACCAAGAACTGAAAGACTTCAATGAAACGTTTAATTCTTTGCAGCATGCTGTTACTGACACCATTGCTTTCCATGGCGCAAATCCGTATCGGCCTTAATCTGAATGTAGGTCACCCAGAATTTTATGGTCAGATTGATCTGGAAAATGCACCACCACCGCAGGTAATCTATTCCACCCCGATGGTAGTTGAACAGGGTGGCGAATACACTCAGCCACTATATCTGCGCGTACCGGAAGAATATCATCGCCACTGGCCACGTTATTGCAGCAT
Organism: uncultured Oxalobacteraceae bacterium; assembly: GCA_903862415.1. GTDB lineage: Bacteria > Pseudomonadota > Gammaproteobacteria > Burkholderiales > Burkholderiaceae_D > Solimicrobium. The sequence continues at coordinate 6,063 of CAIOYD010000077.1, forward strand.
GTACAATGCCTGCCGTCATCCGGTGTATTTTGTGCGCGAGGACTGGTATGCCAACGAATATGCGCCGCATTATCGCCAGCATTACCCGCAGGGTCGTCCAGAATTTGTGCCGCGCGTAGTCTACAGCGCTCCGCAGGAACAGCGTTACGATGAACGTGGCGAACACCGCGAACGTTATGAAGAACACGAACATCATCAAGATCATGACCGTCGGGAAGAACGTCGCGACGACGATCGCCGATAAGCAAAAAAGCCAACCTGCAGGTTGGCTTTTTTATTGAGTACGCACCGGTGTGCTTATTTATAAATAATTTTCATCGTCAGAATAAACCCTGCCAGCATTAAGGTGATCGCATTGGCGATGATGATGGGCCAGACGGCAATCAACATGCCATAGACCAACCACAGCGCGATACCAACAGTGAAAATCATATACATGCCCAGCGAAACTCCCTGAGCATGCTTGTTTTTCCAGGTTAGCACCGCTTGCGGAATAAAAGCGATGGTAGTTAATGCGGCGGCAAAATAACCGACCAGATCTGAGTGAATCAAGAGTGCCCTACTTTCCGGCAGAGAGTAACTGGCCACCATGAAAAATCAGCGGAGCCTGGGGAGTAAAGGCGCAGTGTTCAACTTCGCCGACAAAAATCACATGATCGCCTTCCGGATAGCGGCTGCGGTTGTGGCATTCAAACCAGGCGACAGCACCAGCCAGAATTGGCAAACCGGTGGAAGACAGGGTGAATTCTACCCCGGCAAAGCGGTCAGCGGCCGGTTTGGAAAACTGTTCCGCCAGCGCGCTCTGTCCGGCAGAGAGTACATTTATCACATAATGGCTGTTGACGGAAAAGGCCGGCAGACTTCTGGCGCGCTCCGACAGACTCCATAACACCAACGGTGGAGACAGCGACACCGAATTGAAGGAGCTCGCGGTGAGACCCAGAAAGCTGCCATCTTCGAGCCGGGTGGTAATGACGGTCACGCCGGTGGCGAATTGCGACAGCGCGCTTTTAAAGTGCTGTGCATCAAACGACGGCTGATCGGGTGGCAGAGTTTTTATCATTTATTTATATACTGCTCAAGGGACTGCTCATCATACTGCAAATTGTCGCCAGACGTCTGCGTCCGTCAGGCCCGGCGCTGCAACACAAAAATCGGTTGCGCCCATTCGGCTTCTTTTTTCTTTTTACTGGTGATTAAGGTCAGCTCGGACGGATCATATACATCGGTATTGTGCGTCAATGGTGTAGTCATCAGATATTGCGCATCGGTGTTTTTGAGGAACTCACCGACGAGCTGAATGTTGCGGATATCCAGGTGGGCAAAGGGTTCATCGATAAACACAAAGCCGCCACTACCCTCTTCCGATTTCAGCAAGCCGATTAACAGAATCAGTGATTTCATCACCTGCTGTCCGCCGGAAGCTTCGCCATCATTCATACCGATCGCGCTCTTGCCGTCAAACTTGAATTTGACGTGCAGACCCGCCTGAGCCAGCTGTACGTCGTCGTTTTCCAACCGTACCGGATCGGCATGTACTTCAATACCGGCCAACTCACCCAACTGCTTGATGTTTTTGGCGTAAATTTTAATCGTGTAGCGCAGTCGTTCGATATACGCACCGCGGGCATTCGAGGTGGCTTCCATGGCGCGGTTATTCTGATAACGGCGCTCTTCGGTTTCCGCCTGCTGACCAGCTAACTGATGGTGCAGGCGATGATGCTGATCGACGACGGTGATGTCGGTTTCCCATTCCTCGCTGCCGAGATCCTGCAACAGACTTTTTACCCGCAACTCCACCTGACGGACATTGTCGTATTTTTCGACCAGACTGGTTAAGTAACTGCCCACGCGCCAACCGGCTGGCAATTTGCTCCAGCTGTGACGGCTATCTTTGAGCAGTTGCGCCTGGGCACTGCGTTCCTGTAGCAGTTTCTGTTCATGTTCGCGCCGGTACTGTTCGGCACTGGCGAGTTGTTTTTGCGCTTCCTGCCAGGCGATTTCAGCCCGGGTTTTGCTCACGGTAGCCTGTTTTAACAATTCACCCAGTTCTCCCAGACGACTGCCGACTTCATTGCGTGCCTGTTTTAAGGGCGCGACATTTCTGGCAGCTTCGGCAAATTCATCCAGACGGGAATGCAGTTCTTTGGCGGCGTCAACACCGGCCAGACGGGATTTGAGGTGACTGACGACACCGGCTAACCGGCTGATTTCCAGCGTCAGCTGATCTTCCTGCTGTTCCAGTCTGGGGAGACTGCCCTGCAGTGACGACAGTCGCTGCGAGCGACCGCCCTGACCGAAACGATAGCGCGCCACATCGACAAACAGTGAACGGCCACCGCGGCGTTCACGATGGAAGGCTTCCGGGGTAATCCATTCTTCGGCACCGGATTGCATACCGACGCTGACATCGTCTACTCTACGTATGCGTTTTAACTGTTCAATCAGCCAGCCCGGTACGGCCTCGCTGAACTGCACCACGGCCAACAGACTGTCGTCTTTGCTCTGACTGACTTTGGGGGCTTTGATACGGTCAGGCACAATGAAATGCGGATAGCGTGACTGCTCGGCCAGTTTAAAGGCAGCAGGTGCATCGCTGGCATGCTCGAGCAGCATCACATACGAAAAGCTCTTCAGTACGCCTTCTACAGCGCCCTGCCAGCGTGCATCGGTCACTTCCACCACATCGGCAAGCATAACATGAGCAATGCCGGCATCGGTCATGGCACGACGCATGCTACGGACGTTTTCCGGATCGGGCAGACCGGTTTTACTTTGCAGGCCAGAAATCAGTGTTTGCTGTTCGGCGATTTTTTCCGCCAGCTGGCTACGTTGCTGTTTTTGCTGCGTCAGCAGCAGTTCCTGCTGTTCCAGTTCACGCGTGGTGGCGGCGATATCGCTGCCCGATTCGGCGGCCAGTTTTTCCAGTCGCTGTTTTTGCTCCAGCAAATTTTCCTGCGGCTTTAACTGGCTGTTGATTTCACCCAATCGTTTTTGCAGGCTTTTTTCTTCCTGCTCCAACGTACCTTCGTATTGCAGATCAGTGCTGAACTGACGGGCTTTGTCGGCCAGCGCCATGCGTTGTGCACTGAGTTGCTGATCTTGTTGACGGGCATTGAATTTGGCAGAGCGCAAAGTCTGGCTGATCGCGGCGTGCTGCTGTTTGCTTTCCAGGTATTGCAGGCTGGGTAAAATTTGTTCCTGCAAATCGCGTTTTTCGCGGTTTTTATTATCCCACTGGTGGTAATTGGCCACCCGCAGGCGCAAGCCTTCCAGATTGGCTTTGGCCACTTCGAGCTCGGCTTCAAATTGTTGCAGTTCGAGTTCGGTATCGTGCTGATGGCGTTTGGCTTCATCGTAGGCGTCGAGGACTTCTTTATCGCCAAACACCTGGAACACCAGATCGAGCAACTGGCGCGGTGCGTATTCACACAGCTTATCGGTTTCACCCTGCTCCAGCGCCAGCACTTTGGCCATGGCGGGTGACAGGCCGGCATTGGCCAGACGTTTGCGGTAAGTTTCCACTCCCAGCCAGTCAGTGGCATCGAGCACTTCTTCGATCGTCACACTGCCGCCACGCATCAGATACTGGCGTTTCCAATCACCGCCGTTTTTTTGGATCTGACAGAACAGCGTGACTTCATCATCGCTGAAAAATCCGGACGAACGAAACGGCCGGTTGGAGAGTTGCCGCCCGACCGGTTTATTGTCCACCACTGCGCGCAGCCAGGCCACCGGCTGACCGGAATGGCGTGCATAGTGTTTATAAGTGCGACCCATGGAGCAGTCCAGACCAAACAGGGTGCGCAGAGCATCGAGCAAGGTGGTTTTACCGGAACCATTTTGCCCGGCGATGGTAATAATTTTAGCGTCGAGTGGAATATTTTTGATGCGCTGCCAGTAATCCCAGTGCACCAGCTCAAGTGATTTGATATGAAACATCGTCTTCTATTCCACTTCTGGTTTGAGTTTAAAAATATCGGTCAGGGCACCGTTGACGATGCGTTCTTTGAGCATGTCGGTATCCATCATCAGATCGAGCAGCGGACCTTCACAGATCAGGTCGCCTTTGCGTTCGATAAAACCCAGACGGTTCAACGAGCCGAGGTTCATGTCCATTTTGGTTTTTTTACCCAGCTTATCGCCGAAGTCACTCAGCAGTGCCTTGTAAGAAATCCCGATTGAAGTTTCCGCCGCCCGTGGCATGGCTTTTTCTTTGCCGAACATATCGTTCTGATCCTCTTCGAGCGAGACATGGGCCGACTGGCGTTCGCGTTTGGGTAAAATAATCAGTGCCCACAGCACCACCAGCAACGCCACGCCATCGCGCGCCAGACCGAAATTATTGTTTTGCCAGTTTTCCCGTGCACCAAAGACTTTGGCTTCGACATTGCGGATCAGCGCTAACGTCACATGATCAGCATACACATTGTCGACAAATTTCATGCCGCAGGCCAGCAAACGGGCATCGACATCGGCACGGAACAGTTCATCGGTGAGCGCACGCTTGACCAGTTTGTCTTCGCGTCGCAGGGTTTGATGCGTCAGCAGGCGCGCAATCAGTATTTGTGATTCTTGATTCATTTCATTCCTGGTGATCGGGTGATTCAGGGAGTGTTTTTAGTTCAGCATGAAAAACCAGCTGGGCCGCCGAAATACCGGCTACCTGCGGATCATCAATGGCTATCATTTCATCGGTGAGGACAAATTGCAGCGGCAAATCGGCTAGCCGTGTGGCTGCACCCTGTCCGGCACTGTGACTCTGGTCGCCAATAAGTGGCATGAGCGAAGCCCGGTAAGACGCCACGGCAAAACTGCCGGGCAATAAAATTTTCTGCACTGCCACGCCATCAAGCGGATGAGCGTCTCGTTCGAGTTGATTCAGACTGGAAATCCATTCATCGAGCTGGGTATATAAGGCAGCTTTATCCTGCACCTGAAATTCGGTCTGGGTACCGGCCGGCAAGGCGGTGTCTGGTTGCAGACGGATAGCGAGCAATTCAGCTTCGGCCACGTCGATCATTTCTGCCGGAGTGGCAAACAGTGGGATCACAGGTAAATCAATGGCGTCATCGGCGAGCGCGGCCAGATCTTCCTGCGCCATCAGCCAACTCTTGATGTCAGAGGTTGACAGGCCAGACTGGCCCAGATGTACGCGCTGGCGCTCCATCTGATTGAGCGCACGCGAAAACATACCCTGCATATTGAGCAGAGCACTCTGAGCGCGGCCGATAGCCTGGGCGGCGCGCTGCGTGGCAGCGTCGGCATTGCCATCCTGAGTGATGGCATAAATAATTTTGGTGCCTTTTTCCACCCAGTCGCAGGCATTGTTCCATTTGCTTTGCGAAGCGCGCAGCCGGTATTCGGAACCCGAGGCAATCGCATCGCGGAATTCTTCGGTCAGATCGACCAGTCGTCCGAGCAAATGCTGCAACTGCTCCACCGCCACACCGCCGAGGGCCTGAGCACCGGCGACCTGCGTGAGCAGAAAACCCATGTCGGCCGGGTCACCACCCTGTTCGGCATCTTGCTGGGTGACGAGCAAACTGTCGAGTGCGGACAACACATTGCGCGCCATCGGTGCCACCCGATAGAGCGAATTGGCTGCTTCCCAGATCAGCAGGTGGTGGGCGCGCAAACGCGCCAGCACCGTATCTAAACTGTCTGGTTGCAAATACGCCAGTCTGGCATTGATATCAGCACGGCTGAAACTGGACGACTGGGTATCACCGGCCAATTCGCGCAACACCAATAAACGCACCAGCACGCTGTCAAAACCACCGTGAAACAGGGCAGTAAACGATTGCAGCAAGGGTTGAGCGCGTTTTAACTGATAAACCTGTTCGATGTCATCAAAGGCAATCTCAGGTTTAAAGTAGGCTTGCAGCGAATTGCCCTGGTCTTCTGGCTCGTGGCTGTCGGGGAGTTCGGTACTGTTTTGCATGGGCAGTATTCTAAGGTATTTTTGCAGGCGGTTTGGTTGTCGGGCAAGATAAATTCGGCAGATTGCTTGTCGCCATTGATTTAATTATCAAAAATATCACAAAAGGTACCCTTATTAGCCTTTGCAAACATGGCAATCATAACCAAAAAAAATGCTTTATAAACACATAAAATCAATTTTATTGTGCAAACATTGAGGAACTCTTTCTGTCTGGAAAATTGTGCGTTTTTTTTGACATTGAGCGTTTCAGCGCTTGAAAAAGTTAAAGTATCCACTACACTCAAACCTAATGAAATCGATGAATTTTCCACAATTAACATGAAAGACAGGCATGCGCGCTTTATCCGGCTTGATTTTCATTTTGGCATGTTGCTGGTTTTCAGCAGTGAGCGCTCAGGATAAACCCATCACCGTTTGCGCCGATGCTGATCCGCCTCCCTGGACTTACTGGAAACTCGATGGCGAAGGTAAAAAAACCCGTGAAGTGATCGGTTCTTCCGTTGAACTGGTCACGGCCGCGTTTGCACTTATCGGCAAAACCGTGGTTTTCAGTGGTGAACTGCCGTGGAAACGCTGTCTGTATGAAGTCGAAGAACAAACCATCGACTTTGCCATGGATGCTTATTTTGATACCGAGCGTGCCAAAACATTTGATTATTCCGTGCATTACAATACACTCACGCCGCAGATTTTTTATCTTAAAAGCACTCCAGTAAGCATCACCAGCGTGAACGATTTAAAAAAATATCGCGGTTGCGGCATAAACGGTTTCAGTTATGTGCATTATGGGTTGTCACTTCGCGATCTCGATCTGGGTGCCGGGCACGATTCGCTGTATCGCAAACTGCATGCCAAACGTTGCGACTATTTTGTGGAAGAACTCGAAGTCATTGCCGGTTACAACCTGATCGGCAAACATTATCTGGATGATGCCGATATTGCCCATGGACCGGTACCGGGTGCATCAGCTCCGGCAAAATATTTGCTCACGGCCAAAAATGGCCGAAATTCCGGCCTGCTCAAGCAACTTAATCTGGCCATTGTCGAATTGATCCGCAGCGGCAAAGCCGAAGAAGCGTGGAACCGACATGCAGCTGGCTTAGCTTTTAAGCCCTGATGATGGAATAGACCGGAGCCTCACATGAAGTTAACTCTGCCAGTTCTCAGTCTCGCTTTCACTTGCACGCTGGCGCAGGCTGAGGAGCAGGCAGCGGCCAGAGTGGAAATCACCGGGTCAAGTATTCCACAAATTGAATCTGCCAGCGCGTTGCCGCTGCAAATTATCCGCCACCAGGATTTCGAACGCGCAGGCATTACCTCCACCGAACAGTTAATGAATTCCATCAGCGCCAATGTCCCCGGCGCTTACAATCTGAGTGCCAATCAGGCCGAAGGGTTTACCGCTGCCACGGGCTCTCACAATGCCGGTGCCTCCTCCGCCAATTTGCGCGGACTCGGCCCCGACAGCACGCTGATTTTACTCAATGGCCGACGCATTGCTGATCATGGTTTGAATGGCAGTTCAGCCGATCTGAATTCGATTCCGTTTAATGCCATCGAACGGGTGGAAATTCTCAAAGATGGTGCATCGGCGCTTTACGGCACCGATGCCATTGGCGGCGTGATTAATTTTATTTTACGCTCCGATTTCACCGGACTGGAAGTACAAACCTCGGCGGATGTCACCCAGCATGGTGGCGGCAATATGTACAGCGCCGCGCTGCTGTTTGGTCAGGGTGTGCTTGAGAGTGATGATTACAATCTCATGCTGTCGCTGGCCGCCGATAAAAGCACTCTGCTCGCGGGCAACCAACGTGGTTTTGTCAACGGCAATCAGCCCGCACGGGGTCTGGCGCCGGATACCGTCGGCACACCGTATGCGACTCAGGTATTTCCCAACGGCTTCACGCTGCCTGGCAGCAGTCAGCAATACAATTACGCCAATTTACTCGGACTGCAGAGCAAATGCGCCAGTTATCCGCAGATGGTCAGTTATCCAACGACGCTGTGGGCCAATCCGTACCGCTCACAGAGTTGTTCTTACGATTACGGTGCCGACTGGGCGCTGATGCAGCCGGTAGAACACCTCAATCTGGTGAGCCGCGTCAGTGTCAAGCTCGATCAGAATCATACCCTGCATGCCGAACTGCTGGCCTCGCACACCAGCGCCACCGACCAGTACACGCCACTGCAAATTTATGGCAGCGGCTTTAACTATCCTGCCGGTGGCCCGTATTATCAAAGTCTGTCTGCTTATATTCCCGGCTACGACAACACCCAGCCGATCAATTTGCGCTGGCGTTGCAGTGCCTGCGGCAATCGTGAAGAAACTACCGTCAGCAACACATACCGTGCCCTGCTCTCTCTGGATGGTGTACTGCAGGGCTGGGATTACAAAACCGGGATATCGATGGCGGGCAGCCTGGTCCATACTGATCTGGTACAGGGCTACATCATTACGTCAGCGTTTGAATCTGCCCTCAATACCGGCCTGATCAATCCCTGGGCCTTACCCGGACAGCCGCAGACCCCTGCGGCTCAGGCACTCATCCATGGGGCCGAGTATACCGGGCGAGTGTATGGTGGCAATTCACGTCTGATTCAGGCTGACGGCAGCGCCAGTCGTGAATGGTTTAAGTTGCCCGCCGGTTGGGTATCGAGCGCCGCCGGCTTTGATGTGCGACGCGAATCCTATCAATTCAATGCCAACAGTTTTGCCGCCAGTCAGGTGTTATTCGCCACTTCCGACCCGTCACTCAGTGAGGTGAATCGCGATATTGCTGCCGTGTATGTCGAGGCATTGATTCCGCTGACCAAGCTACTGCAGGCCGATCTGGCTGTACGACACGATCACTACAGTGACTTTGGGGGCACCACCAATCCAAAAATTTCCCTGCGTTTTCAACCCAGCAATTCACTGATGTTGCGCGCGTCCTGGAACAGCGGTTTTCATGCCCCGGATGTGGAACAAATGTATTCCGGACAGTCGGCAAGCACCCTGAACAATCCTGCACCAGACCCGCTGCTCTGTCCACAGCACCCGGGCAATGCAAGCTATTGCAGTCAGGACTGGGCCTACCTGTCAGGTGGTAACCGGCAATTGAAACCGGAAACCTCGCATCAATGGTCGGCCGGTATGGTGCTTGCGCCTTCATCGCAATGGAGTACCTCGATAGATTATTGGGATATCAAACGCAACAACCGGATTGCGTCACCCGACCCGGCACTGGTGTTGGCCAATTATCCGGGCGATGTGATCCGTAATGCCGATGGCAGCATTAACCATATCAATGCCGATCTGATGAATATCGCTCAGGACAATACCAAGGGTATCGATCTGGGGATACGACTCGATAACAAACTCTGGGGTGAACAGTTCATGCTCACACTCGATGGCACTTATTTGATCAGTCATGCAGTGCAGGAGTCGCCACAGTCGGCGGCGGTCAATTATGTCGGCCAGTTTGGCGATCCGAATAACGGCTATGCCGATCTGTATCTGCGCTGGCGTCAGAGTGTCAGCCTGACCTGGAAACACAATGTCTGGAGCAGTACCCTGAGTGAACAGTACAGCAGTGGTTATCTGGATCAGGCACCGGTCGGAGTTGTTCCCGCTGGCTACAATCCGAATGTTCCGGGTTACAGCGTGGTCAATCTGGGGGTGGCGTATACCGGCTTTAATGGTTTCACCATCAACTCGGTGATCAAAAATCTGTTTGACATCAACCCACCGTTTTCCGCCCACAATGTCGATAACGTTGCCGGTGCCGGTTGGGATGCCCGTATCGGTCAGGCGCGCCTGCGTTCTTTTGGCATCGTGGTTAAATATCGATTTTATTGATCACGGAGATTCTGTAGGGTGTATTAGCGTAGCGTAATACACCTGTGACAGAATCACCCTACACTATTTTTAAGACCACGTGAAAGAGGAAGAATTAAAACTCTTCCCAGCCATCACCCGCATCCGCGGCTGGCGCCGCAGGTTTGGCTGCCGGACTGGACTGAGGGGTAGGTCTGGCGGCAATTTTTAATGCTGGCTTCGGTTTAGACTTGAGAGCTGGCTTGACGGTGGCCGCCGGGCGTGAACGTGTCGGTTCGGCTACGGACTGATCCGAGAAATTGATTTTAAACACACTCACCACCTGGGTAAGCTTCTTGGCCTGATCCTGCATTGAACCAGCAGCAGCAGCGGCTTCTTCCACCAGCGCGGCATTTTGCTGGGTGACGTTATCCATCTGGATCACGGCATCATTGACCTGGGCAATGCCGAGAGACTGTTCCTGACTGGCGGCGGTAATTTCTGCCATGATGTCATTCACCAGACGGATACTGTTGACCACTTCATCCATGGTGGTACCGGCCTGATCGACCAGTTTACTGCCCATGTCGACATTTTCTACCGAGTTATTAATCAGTTCCTTGATTTCTTTGGCGGCAGCAGCCGAGCGTTGTGCCAGATTACGCACTTCCGACGCCACCACCGCAAAACCGCGTCCCTGCTCACCCGCACGGGCCGCTTCCACGGCGGCATTCAAGGCCAGAATATTGGTTTGAAAAGCAATCCCATCAATGACACTGATAATGTCGACAATCCGACGTGAGGATTCGTTAATCGCGCCCATGGTTTGCACCACTTCAGAGACCACACTCCCACCTCTGAGTGCCACTTCTGACGCGGTCTGTGCAAGCTTGTTGGCCTGACGGGCATTATCGGCATTCTGTTTAACTGTGGAGGTCAATTCTTCCATCGAGGCGGCCGTTTCTTCGAGCGAGCTGGCTTGCGATTCGGTACGTGAAGACAGTTCCATATTGCCGTGGGCAATTTCAGCCGAGGCACTGGTGATGGTGTCGGTACCGGTACGCACCTGTCCGACGATACCGATCAGACTGTCGTTCATTTCCTTTAACGCCTGCAGCAACTGACCGAGTTCATCATTGGACGTCACCGTGATGCGATGGGTCAGGTCCCCTGAGGCCACGGTCTGGGCGATCTGAACGGCTTCTTCGAGAGAGCCGATCAGGCGGCGCGCAATGATGAGACCCATACCGGCCACAGCGCCGGTGACAAGCAAGGCAATGAGCACCAACTGCCAGATTGCGCTACTCAACATGCTACTGGCTTCTTTTTCGACCCGTTTGGCAATGGCCACGTTATATTCATTATGTGTTTTTAAGGCTTTGAGGGCGTTAACTGCAACATCCTGTTTGCTAAGCAACCATTCGCGCGCCTCGGTCTGTTTTGCTTCGTTAACCATTGCAATTGTCTTATCAGCCAGGTCAAAAAATGCCAGTAGCGTGCTGCGGTCATCTTTAAGCATGGCGCGATCGGTATCGTCATCGAGATATTCTTTTTCATACAGATCGATTTGTTCTATTGCCTTGCTGCGCTGCTCCTTCATCAACGCATTCAACTGAGTGCGTTTTTCGGCATCAGTGATTTCGATGTATTGCCACAGCTGCACGCGCAGGCGACCAAAGGCGACTGAGGTTTCATCAAGAGCAATCAGGCTGGGCACCACATTCACCGTGGCATAATTGGCTGAAGTAAACACCCGGTTAATCTGCACCACACCAAGAATGGTCAGACCACCCAGACCCAGGGCAGCCACCAAAATCAGTAAGTACATTCGCTTAGCGATCGACATGTCATTCTCCAGTAAAGACATTTTTATATTATTGTTTGTTCATCTTTTTTAAACGCGTACGCAGAACCGCCGCAGATGACTTTTTAGTCTAGGAAGGAGTTATTCGAAAGTCAAAGTTAGATTGATGCAAATCAAAAAAACTTTCATTACAGAAAGAAGTACATGCATAAAATGCCATTAAACAGCGATTTTATGAGTCGATCAGGAAGTTGGTAGGTTACGCCTTTGGCTAACCCACCCTACACCGGTAATATCCGGCACAATCAGGGAGAGAAGATTATTTCTGTTTCAGCGCTTTTTCAACCGCGTCGACCAGCACACCACTTTCAGGCGTGGTCACACTGGTATAACTGTCGACAATATTGCCGTGGCGATCGATGAGGTATTTGTAGAAATTCCATTTCGGTGTTGTGCCTGTGGCCTTGATCAGGGCTTGATACAGCGGATTGGCTTCATCACCCTTAACCGACGATTTGGCAAACATCGGGAATTTCACGCCATAAGTGTTGTAGCAAAAATCGGCGATTTCTTTGGAACTGCCGGGTTCCTGCTGACCGAAATCATTCGACGGGAAACCCAGCACAACCAGTCCCTGATCGGCATATTTGGCATACATGGCTTCCAGACCTTCATATTGTTTGGTAAAGCCGCAAAAACTGGCGGTATTGACGATCAACACCACTTTACCGCTGTACTGGCATAAATCCTGTTTGCTGTCGTCCTGCAGGCGGTTAAAGGTGTAATGTAAAATCGCCGGGCAGGCTGCCGCTGTAGTGCTGGCAGGGCTGGTGGCCGGTGTGGTTTGCGCCGCAGCATTCAGCGACAGGCACAGCAGCAGCAAGAAACCGAGTCGTTTAATCAGGTACATAGGGAGTCCTTTTCCGGGTTGAATAACAGAAATGATGTGAGAGCTTATCACTGCTATAGAATTTGCGTGCAGACTAGCAAAAAAAACCGCCGGCAACGGTGCTTATCCTCTAAAATCAATGGTCACTTTCCCCATCCTGACCATGAAACCACAAATCCATCCGTTCTACGATGCCGACACTTCGACGTTCAGCTATGTGGTGTTTGATCAGCCGCACGGGCATGCTGCCATTATTGATCCGGTACTCAATTATCAGGCCAACTCGGCCACCACCAGTACTCAGTCGGCCGGGCTGATCGTGCAGTTCGTGCGTCAGCAAGGGCTGTGCGTAGACTGGATCCTGGAAACCCACGCCCACGCCGACCACCTCAGCGCCGCACCTTTTCTACAGCAGCAACTGGGTGGAAAAATCGCTATCGGAGCCCATATCACTGAGGTGCAACAGGTCTTCAAGAAAAAATTCAACCTCGGGACCGAATTTGCTACCGATGGTTCGCAGTTTGATCATTTACTGGCCGACAATGAGGTGTTTTACATCGGCCAGCTCAAAGTGCATGCCCTGCTTGTGCCCGGTCATACGCCAGCCGATATGGCCTTTCAGATTGAGGATGCCATTTTTGTTGGTGACACCCTGTTTATGCCCGATGTCGGGACCGCGCGCTGTGATTTTCCAGGTGGCGACGCCCATTTGCTGTACCAGTCGATACAAAAACTGCTGTCCTTCCCCGACCAGACCCGGCTGTTCATGTGCCACGACTATCCCCCTTCCGAGCGGGCGCCGCTTTGGCAATCGAGCGTGCGGGAGCAGCGTGAACACAACATTCATGTCCACGATGGCATCGATGAAGTCAGTTATATTGAGCGCCGCCGCGCCCGCGACGCCACACTCGGCATGCCAGCACTGATCCTGCCCGCGATCCAGATCAATATGCGCGCCGGGCAGTTGCCGGCAGCCGAAAGCAACGGCAGCGTGTACCTGAAAATTCCCCTGCAACAACAGTGATACAGGTTTTTTAGTTCTCAAAAACAACTTTTGCGGCGATTTCGCACCCAAACCACCAAGAAAATCGGTGATAATGCGGCTTCGCTGTCGCTTTCAACTTACTCATGCGCATTTTGTATACCCTGCTCTGGATTGTTGCCTTACCTTTGGTGGTCGCCAGACTCTTCTGGCGCGGACGCAAAGAGCCGGGTTACCGCCAGCATATCGGCGAACGTTTTGGCCTCTATGCCAGCACCCGGGCCAGCCAACCAGTCATCTGGGTACATGCAGTCTCGGTCGGAGAAACCCGTGCGGCTGAACCGCTGATCCGACAACTGATGCAAGCCTACCCCAATCACCGCATTTTACTCAGCCACATGACGCCGACCGGCCGCGCCACCGGTGCCCAGCTGTTCCCGGACGATCAACTGCAGCAATGCTATTTACCCTACGACATTCCGTATCTGGTGGGACGCCTGATCCGTCATTTTCAGCCAGCTATCTGTATTTTGATGGAAACCGAAGTCTGGCCCAATCTGATCTACGCCTGCAGGCAGCGAGCGGTGCCGGTGGCACTGGTGAATGCGCGCCTGTCACTTAAATCGCTGCACAAAGCCGAACGACTCGCACCACTGATACGTCCGGCCAGTGCCTCCATCAGCTGTATTGCCGCACAAACCGAAGCCGATGCCGAACGCATACGCCAGCTTGGTGCCGTGAATGTGCAAGTCACCGGCAACAGCAAATTTGATGTGCAGCAGCAGCCGGAACAAATCCGTGCCGGAAAAGCTCTGCGCCGACAATTCGGCCAGCGCGCGGTGTTGCTGTGCGCCTCGACCCGTGAAGGTGAAGAAGCGCTGATTTTATCGGCCTTCACGCAGGCCGCTCTGGGGAATATGCTGCTGGTGATAGTGCCGCGCCATCCGCAACGCTTTGATGAGGTTGCCCGTTTAATTGAACAACAGGGCTTAAGCATGCAGCGACGCAGTACCCTCGGAGTAGCTGACCTGCCGGCAGAAACGCGGGTACTTCTGGGTGACAGTATGGGAGAAATGACCTGCTATTTTGCCAGTGCTGATCTGGCGTATATCGGCGGCAGTCTGTTGCCCTTAGGCGGTCAGAATCTGATTGAAGCCTGTGCAGTGGCAACGCCAGTGATTCTTGGTCCGCACACCTTTAACTTTGCCGCCATCAGCGAAGATGCGATTCAGGCCGGTGCTGCGCTGCGAATACAAAGCGCTGGCGAACTGATGAGCCTGACCGTCTCACTGCTGGCTAACCAGACACAGCGTCAACAGATGAGCGACCATGCCCTGGCCTTTGCGCAACAGCACCGCGGCGCAACGGCGCGCACCATGGCGTTGCTGCAACAATGGATTAGCTGAAAACCAGTTTAATGCAGCAGCGCATTTACCTGCGCCAGATCGTCTTCCTTAAGGGCCGCCGAAGCTGCTTTGAGGCGCAAACCATTCATGAGAGTGTCATAGCGTGCCTTGGCCAGATTTTGCTGCGTGGTATAGAGCTGCTGCTGGGCATTGAGCACATCGATATTGATGCGCACACCTACCTGATAACCGAGCACGTTCGACGCCAATGCTGATTGCGAAGAAATCTCTGCTGCCTCATACGCTTTGACTTGCGCCAGCCCGCTATTGACACCCAAAAAGGCCTGACGGGCAGCCAGTGCAGCGCTACGTTTGGCAACTTCCAGATCATTACCCGCCTTATCTTCCAGGGCAATGGCTTCGCGCACTTTGCTGGTCACGGCAAAGCCGGAAAATAACGGCACATTGAGTTGCAGGCCGATGGCATGGGAATTCTGGCTGAAAGCCGGTTGATTCAATATTGCCACCGCCGACGAATTGGAGCGATTGGCATTGGCCACCAGATCGAGGGTAGGCAAATGTCCGGCACGATTGGCCGAGATACTGCGCCTGGCGATTTCCTGATTGACCTGAGCACCGACCACGTTGTAATTATTGACTTCAGCAGCACTGACCCAGTCACTCAATACCGCCGGTTGGGGTGCGGATAACTGCACGCCTTTCTGCAGAGCGGCCAAACCAGCAGGCACATGACCAACAATCTGCTGCAGCACGCTGCGTTTGATTTCCAGATCATTGAGTGCAGCAAATTCCTGCGCCACGGCCAGATCGTAACGCGCCTGAGTTTCATGTTGATCGGTGATGGTGGTGGTGCCGACTTCAAAATTGCGTTTAGCAATGGCCAGCTGTTCGGTAATCGCGGTTTTGTTGGCCTGAACCGATTCGAGCGTATCCTGCGCCGAGAGCACATCAAAATACGATTGCGCCACGCGCAGCATCAAATCGAGCTTTGCCTGAGCAAATTGAGCATCGCTGGCCAGCACCATCAGTTTGCTTTGTTCAAACTGCTGCCAGTTTTCCCAATGCAGCAGTGGCTGGGTCAATTGCAGGGTATAGCTACTGTTGAAGGCATTGCCGCCACTCATCGACACCGAGTTCATCGAATAATCGCTGGTGGTGCGCATATCGGAACCGGTGAAATTCACTTTCGGTAACAGGCCGGCGCGTCCCTGTACGGACTTTTCTTCCCCGGCCACTTGGGCGGCACGGGCACTGGCAAACTGGGCATCGTTTTGCAGCGCTTCCTGATAGGTTTGCAGTAAATCCGTCGCACTGGCTGACGCGCTCAGGCCGGCGGTGAGCAAGGCTGCGCAAACCAGTGTTGCGATGCGACGTGGCACCAAGCGGGCGCCTGGCCCACGGTCAGAAGTAAAATGGTTCATTGATGATCTGTTCATCGCACGGCTCCGCTGGAAATAGTTTTAATGAATAAAACGTGATTGAATTAAAAATCGCTGACGCCACTGTAAAGCCAGACGTCGCCACCTGACAGCAAAATGCGACCAGTTACCGGATTGGGGGGGCGAAATGCCAAATTGACTGCGTAGGGTGTCACGCGCAGCGCAATACACCACTGGATGTGAATCCACCACTGGATGTGAATCCACCATCTGGTGTATTACGCCTGCGGCTAATACACCCTACTAGTCTGTATTTCAATATCTGGCCATACTGGTATCGACCAGCGTCGCCCAGGCATGCACACCACCGGTCAGATTGATGATCTGGTCAAAGCCGTTTTGCAGCAGGTAGTTGGCTACCTGCATGCTGCGTCCGCCATGGTGACAGATGCAAACGATGGGCGTCTGCGGGTCGAGTTCGGCGTGGCGCAATGGCACAGTGTGCATGGCCATGTGCACACTGCCGGGTATCTGGCATATCTGCAATTCGGACACTTCGCGCACATCCAGCAACACTGGCTGGGGACGCTGCTCATCTGACAGCCAGGCGGCTAATTCCGGGGCGCTGATCTGGTTCATGGCTGGACTCAGAAGCTGAAGGCAGAAACATGCTCAGCATGCACATCCGCCGCAATGCTGGTGTCAAAGAGTGGCTTGACGCTAAAGTCAGCCTCACTTTGACGGTTATACAAATACGCCGTCATGGACGGGGCCGAACCGAGCACGACAAACAGGCGGCCACCAATTTTGAGCTGTTGTTTAAGTTTTTCCGGCAATGCCTGCATGGAACCGGTGAGCACGATCACATCATAATCCGCTTCCGAACACCAGCCGTGACTGGCATCACCGAGTTCGAGCGTGACATTCACCACGCCTTCGCGCAACAAGGTTTTTTCTGCCGCCGCAAACACGCCCGGATTCGCTTCTACACAGGTAATGTGGCGTCCGTGATAAGCCAGCAAGGCCGACAGGTAACCGGTGCCGGCACCAACAACGAGGGCATTTTCATGTTTTTTGATTGCGACTTCCTGAACGATGCGGGCTTCCATCTTGGGGCTGAGCATCAGGCTGCCATCAGCCAGAGGCAATTGGGTATCCATGAATGCCAGCTCCTGCTGCTCCGGCGGCAGAAATTTTTCGCGTTTGACTACGCCCAGCAATTCCAGAACACCGTTGTCGAGCACATTCCATGGACGAATTTGTTGCTCAATCATGTTAAAACGGGCTTGTTCAGTTTTCATTTGAGGTCTCGCGTTAGGCAAAAAGGCTATTTTAGCAAACAGGGGTGCACTTGGCGCACTTTTGTTGATTTACTTATTCTTCATCAACCCGGTCAGCATGGTTGACAGGTACGAATCCACATAGTCGGCAAACACAACAGGATGGGATTCGCAGGCATTGAACGAATTACACCACAGCATAAACATCACGATGGGTGCAGTAATGATTTTGGGCATCACCGTCAGATCGAGCTCGCGGAATTCGCCCTCATCCACACCGCGCTGCAATAACTTAATCAGCATCTGTTCATTGCGGGCGATCACTTCGGTGTGATAAAACTGTGCCAGTTCGGGGAAGTTGCTGGCTTCAGCAAACATCAGCTTGCAAATTCCGGCCATATTGGCGGTATTGATTTGCTCACACCAGCGACCGATCACTTCTCTGAACAACTCGGCCGTGGACCCCTTAAAGCTGCTCATGAGCTGTTCGGACTGTTCAATATTCGGAACAATGGTGGCGCGTATGACTGCTTTGAACAGTTCTTCCTTGTTTTCAAAGTACAAATACAGGGTTCCCTTGGACACACCGGCGCGACGCGCAACTTCGTCGAGCCGGGTAGCTGCAAAGCCATGCTCGACAAACAACGCCAGTGCTGCCGAGAGCAATTCCTGCGGTCGGGCATCTTTGCGGCGGGTCCAGCGTGGCTTGGCTTCATTCAACATAATCAACCAATTAACTATTGAGTTAAATAACTAATGAGCTAATAATAACCCCTGCGGTGAATTACGTCAACTGTCCGGCCAGCAAAGCCAGATGATGCGCTTCCAGATAACACCATTCGCCCTCCTCCAGCCCCAGTTGCGACAACAACAGCTCGCCAACGGCAATACGCTGCAGGGCGACACAGTGATTACCTGCGGCCGCCAGCATGCGCTTGACCTGATGGTATTTACCCTGCTCCAACACAATTTCAACCTGCCGCTCAGCGACACGGCGACAAACCAGCGCCGCCAGCGGTGCCGGCTCATCGTGCAACTGCACACCTGAGAGCAATTGCGCAATCAGTTCATCGCTGACCGGTTCCTGAGTGGTGGCCAGATATACTTTGGGCACATGCCGCTTGGGTGACGACTGCGCATGGATAAAAGCGCCGTCATCGGACATCAGCAGCAGTCCGGTGGTGTCGTGATCGAGCCGCCCTACCGGCTGCACATCGCGCCATTCGCATTGTTCGGACAATAAGGTCAGCACCCCTGGGTGGTGACTGGGTTTGCGCGAGCATTCAAAATTGGCTGGCTTGTTGAGTGCAATATAGACATGCTCACGATAAGGCCAGACTTCATCAAAGAGGGTGAATTCGAGTCCTTCAGTGGCAAAACTGGCACGGTAATCGGTGACGACGTCGCCGTGGACGCGCACTTCACCATCGGCAATCAGGCTGCGGCACCATTTACGGGTACCAAAGCCCTGAGATTGCAGAATGCGGTCTAAGCTTAAACGGGTGGATTTATTCATGTGCCGAACTGTAGCAGATGGGCAGGTAGACGCCAAGCGGGTCAGCAGAAATTTAAGTAAATTACTGTTTTACAAAGTTATCTCAGTAGCTTCAAACTCAGGCAATCGCAACGTGCTTGCGAGTCGCTGGCTCTAAGCCGGGTTCCCTGAGCGGTTCTTTGATGGCTTCTTTGATGGGCTCTTTGATGAGCTGATGCGCAAAGACTTGATTGCGGCCGTTTTTCTTGGCCTGATACAAGGCTTGATCGGCGCGATCCACGAGTTCATCAAAATTTTGCTGCACACCCTGACGCTCGGCCACACCGATGCTGACGGTAAAGCGGCGGCCGTCGGACAATTCCGGCAAACTCAGCTGGGCTATCGACAGGCGGATACGGTCGGCAACTTCGCAGGCGTTCGGCAAACTGGTGTCAGGTAACATCACCAGAAATTCTTCACCACCGAGGCGCGCCAGTACATCTTCTATCCGCAGACAGCTCTGAATTTTGGTGGCCATGACTTTGAGCACAATATCTCCGACACCATGACCAAAGCTGTCGTTAATGTTTTTAAAATGATCGGCATCGATCATCAATACACTGATCAAGGTGCCACGACGATTACTGCGGGCGATGTCGCGTTCGGCCAGCGTGGTTAAGCCGCGGCGGTTAAAAACGTTGGTCAGCGGATCATGGGTCGCCTGCTGCTGCAATTCCATTTGCAGACGGTGGCTGGTGATAATGATGAGCATGATGGTTTGCGCATAATTGAGCACAATATTAGTGATCAGCAAACCGCTGTACCAGGCGGAATATTTTCCCGGATCAATCGTGCCGCTGAAATACACGCCGGCCAGATGAATATACAGACTGCACAGATAGGCAGCATTCATCACAGCCACAAGTCGCAGACTGCTGCGCAATTCATCGCGCGCTGCAGCGAAACAGCAATAGATCGAATAACCCAGAAACACGCTCGACGCCAGGGCAAACATCACCATGCGGCCAAAACCTTCTATACCGACAAAGTACGCCGTCAGATAAGCCAGCATAAAGGCACCGCACGCCACGGTGCCACTGCGCAGCATCGGGCGACGACCGGCGACCAGCGCCACGCCAAAGGCAATATGCATATTGCCCCAGATGAGGAGCATAAACATCAAAGAAAAAATCACTCCGGAAGAAGTCAGATCGGAGAAGAGGGTCAGACACAGGCCGGCTGCGATGAGCATGTTGCCACGCGCCCACTCTGCCACATAGGGCGAGTTGTAATGTACCTGACGGACGTAAAACATCAGCAGTGCCTGAGTTATACTCAGTACCGCCAATACGAGATAAATTGTTCGCACATCCAGATTCGCAAACATGAATTGTCCTTCTGGCTTTTCAACTGGCTGCAGGGCGTTACAATGCGATGCGGTCAGGACTGTTGTTCAGGCCATATCATACTAGATATAATTTTCTTACCAACAACTATTTAACACTTTTCATCATTTTTGCAAATTTCTTTCATAAATTACTTTACGATAGTTAAAATTGATTAACTTCATTTAGTTAATCAATTTTACTAATGATTCTGAAATGACCTACTATACAAGTTCTCCCACCACTCTGAAAAGGAAATCACTATGTCTCTTATCAATACCGTCATCAAACCATTCAGCGCAACAGCTTTCCATAATGGCAAATTTGTACCGGTGACCAATGAAACATTAAAAGGTAAATGGTCGGTGTTTGTGTTCTACCCAGCTGACTTTACCTTTGTCTGCCCGACCGAATTAGGTGATCTGGCCGAACAATATGCTGAATTCCAGAAACTGGGCGTAGAAATTTACAGCGTCTCGACCGACACGCATTTCGCGCACAAAGCCTGGCACGATACTTCAGACACCATTGGCAAAATCACTTACCCGATGCTGGCTGATCCGACACTGACGCTGTCACGCAATTTTGAAGTGCTGATCGAAGAAGAAGGTCTGGCTCTGCGCGGTACTTTCGTCATCAATCCGGCTGGTGAAATCAAGGTTCTGGAAGTGCATGACAACGGTATCGGTCGCGATGCCAAAGAATTGTTGCGCAAGGTTCAGGCAGCTCAATATGTAGCGAGCCATCCAAATGAAGTTTGCCCGGCCAAATGGACGCCAGGCGCACACACGCTGACACCATCGCTGGATTTGATCGGCAAAATTTAATCCATCAGCAATACCATCAGTCATAAATCAGGGCGGACAAAGTTTGTCCGCCCTGGCAAGGAGTTTCACCATGTTAGACAGTACTCTTAAAACCCAGTTAGCCGCATATCTGGAAAAAGTCACCCAGCCCATTGAGCTGGTCGCCTCACTCGACGACAGTGAGATTGCGCGCGATATGCGTTCCCTGCTCGACGATATTGTCAGCCTGTCCGATAAGATTACCCTGAAGCTGAGCACAGACACAAGTCAGCGCACACCATCGTTCCAGATCCGTCGCAAGAATCCACAGGCCGAGCCGGTGGGGATTGAATTTGCCGGCATTCCGATGGGACATGAATTTACCTCACTCGTACTCGCATTGCTGCAGACTGGCGGTCATCCGCCCAAAGTAGATGCGGCGGTGATAGAACAAATTAAACAGCTCGACGGTGACTGCCTGTTTGAAACCTATATTTCCCTGACTTGCCAGAACTGTCCGGAAGTGGTGCAGTCGCTTAACCTGATGGCGGTGCTCAATCCGCGCGTGCGCTCGGTAGTGATTGATGGTGCACTGTTTCAGGGTGAAGTGGCGCAGCGCGAAATCATGGCCGTACCGAGTATTTTTTTAAATGGCAAACTGTTTGATCAGGGACGCCTGAGTCTGGAAGAAATTCTCGCCAAACTCGACAGCGGTCAGGAAAAACGCAGTGCCGAAAAACTCGACAGCAAACCGGTTTTTGATTTGCTGGTGGTCGGCGGTGGTCCGGCAGGTGCTGCAGCGGCAATATATTCGGCCCGCAAAGGTATCAGCACCGGCGTCGTGGCTGACCGTTTTGGCGGTCAGGTACTCGACACCATGTCAATTGAAAATTTTATTTCGGTCACGGAAACCGAAGGGCCTAAATTTGCCGCCGCACTCGAGCAGCACGTCAAGACCTATGATGTCGACATCATGAATCTGCAGCGTGCCGAACAACTGATTCCGGCCAGTGCCGAATCGGCTTTCAATCAAATCCGGCTGGCCAGTGGTGCGACCTTAAAAGCCAAAACCATCGTCCTTGCCACCGGCGCACGCTGGCGCGAAATCAACGTTCCGGGTGAGCGCGAATATCGCAATCATGGCGTGGCTTACTGTCCGCATTGTGATGGGCCGCTGTTTAAGGGCAAGCACGTGGCCGTGATCGGCGGCGGCAATTCCGGAGTGGAAGCGGCAATTGATCTGGCCGGTATTGTCAGTCATGTGACGCTGCTGGAATTCGGTGCCGAATTGCGCGCTGACGAAGTGCTGCAACGTAAATTGCGCAGTCTTGCCAATGTCACGGTGCACACCAGCGCGCAAACCAGCACCATCAATGGCGACGGCAAAAAAGTCACCAGCATTACGTTCAAGGATTTGCTCACGGGTGTTGCCAACGAAGTGGTTCTGGATGGCGTATTTATTCAGATCGGGCTGGTGCCGAATACGGAATGGCTCAAGGGTACGCTGGAACTGTCACGGCACGGTGAAATCATCGTCGACGCCCGCGGTCAGACTTCGGTGCCGGGCATTTTTGCTGCCGGTGATGTCACCACGGTGCCGTTCAAGCAAATCGTGATTGCCGTGGGTGAAGGTGCCAAGGCTGCACTGGCAGCGTTTGATTATTTGATCAGGTCTTAGGTGATCCAATCTTATAACATGTAGGGGGTATTAGCCGCAGGCGTAATACACCATGGAAGTGGATTTAGTGTCAGTGGAGTTTGTACGGCGCCCGGCGTGCGTTTAGTTATCCATAGACTGGTTTAAAAACCCTGCAATAAACAAGTTTTCACACTCTTAACTTACTGAAATTGACTGGCTGGTATGGTATGTACGACAGGTCATTGGCAAACATTTTTCCAATGCTCACTTTGTGCCCTTAAGCGACAGATGATGTGCTCGGAAGCGGGCATTTAAATTTAATCGAACCTCTGCACCGTCATTCCCGCGAAGGCGGGAATCCAGTGGCGCATAAGCGCCTTCAACTTCGAATAATGGCTCACATTTATTTGACACCGAAAGCGCTGTCGCGCACTGGATCCCCCGCCTTCGCGGAGGATGACGACTAATTGCGACCGTATGCTAAGTGCCGCAAACTGTCACTTAAATTTTGAAACTCGAAATCATCAATTAGCCATTACCTGCTCTTTTCCTTCGTCAACAATTTGATGGATTGGTTTAGTCTTTTCATGATTTCGTAGTTTGGGTCACTGGCCCAACCTGCCTACGACGGCAGGAAATCGACCGGCCAGGTGACGATCATCTGGTCGACGTCTTTGGCACCGAAATCAAACTGACGAATGCGGGCCAGCAGTTTGGCTTCGAGTTCCGGAGTTTTCAGTTCACTCGACACGATGCGGCAGTCGAGCACATTGCCGCCGGGAGCGATTTTTAATTCCAGTACGACTTTGCCCTGCAGTCCGGGTTCTTCACGCAGGGCGCGGTTATAGATGGCATAAATCGCGCCTTTGTTTTTTTCAAACACCAGCTTGATTTCTTCTATCGAACGCGATGCTTTGCCGCTGGCACCTTTTTGCAGATTGCCACCAGCTCCAGCTCGTGCACCGCTGCCGGAAGCGCGGCCATTGCCGCTACCGGCACCACCGCCACCGCCGCCGAGGGCACCTTCGACCAGAGTAGTAGAACGTCCGGCCAGTCCGCCGCCACCGGTATTACTGCTGTAACCGGAGGTGTTAATGCCGCCGCTGCCACCGGTGGCGTTGGAGGTAATCATGGAACGCACCGGCACACCGGCCTGATTACCGGCACCGACACCGACGCCCACACCGCTACCCACGCCCGGGCCCGGTTTGACCGGTGCAATCTGCACCGCTACCGGTGCTCCGCGCAGTTCGGCCAGATCACTGGCCATGGCCAGCAGACCGACACCAGCTGCCTTGTGACGTGCAGCATCGAGTTCACCGGCCGGCTTGTTGGGCAATGGCACACGTGCGTCCGGAGCGGGTCGTTCCTTAGGAGCGATTTTTTTGGCTTCGGTATTGTTGATTTCGGTTTTGGGTAAATCGGCCTGCACTTCCGGTTTCGGAGGTGGGGCGAGTTTGACGTTATCCAGAATCATGGCTGTGAGCCGTTCGGGGATTTCTGCCGATTTGCTGCGATCCGGCACTACGACCGGCATGAGCAATTCCAGCAGACACAACAGCGCCAGAATGATCAGTACACTGCGCAGCACGCGCTGGAAGCGGGTATCATCTTCCAGTGAACCTGCCCACGGCAACACCGGGGCACGGAAGGAAACGGGCATGGCCGCACTCATGAGTCGCTCCTTTGCTGAACCGCGAACGAGACATCGCTGAAATTGGCGCGTGCGCAGGTGACCATGATTTTGCGCAACAAGCGGTAAGGAATTTGTTTGTCGCCCATGATGGTGAGGCGTTTGCTCAGGGCTTCGTTTTCTTTACGGATCACTTTGCGATTGACCTGCAACAGTTCTAGCTCGTCTTTGAGTGGTCCGATGACGTCGCCCTGCATAGCCAGCACATCGGCAACCGCGGCGATTTTACGGCCATCAACCACGATTTCCGTACCGCTGACTACCACCACGATGGTTTCGCGCGGCGCCTGTTCTGCTACCGACAGCGGCAACTGTACCGATTTCGCATTCGGCAGGGAATCAACCCCGACTGAATTCGACAGCAGGAAAAAAATCAAAATGGTAAACACGTCGATGAGCGAAACCAGATTCATGTCGACCATGGTTTGGTTGCGGCTGCGGCGTTCGGCGCGTTTTTGCAGCGGTGTGAGTTTCATGACTTGCCCGCCTGTGTGCGTATCGGTGCATCACCGATCGAAATGTTGGGAAATAATTCGGCATGCATCAGTGTGTTCCCCTGGACCATATGGCCGGAACGCACGGCATCCATGACTTGCACAATGGTGTCGTAGGCGGTATCGGGTTCAGCTAACACGGTGGCGTCATTTTTATCCGGGAAACGGGTTTTCAGCTGCCCCATCAGTTCGGACAGTGCCTTGATGTCAGGTCCCTTGTCGGTGGACGGAATGCGCGCAATCAATCCACCGATGCGGTCACCGACTTCGAGTGCTTCGGGACGCACAACGATTTCAAGTTGCAGATTGTCGACTTTGAGCTGTTCCAGTCCGGGGGCATTTTGCGCCGGCAGCGTCAGATCGAGCACCGCCAGACGAGTGAATACCGCGGTCGAGAGCAGAAACGGAACCAGCACCACAATCAGATTAATGAAGGCAGTGATTTCCAGATGCGCAGTTTCTTTGCGCAGACGTCGGATTCTCATGGCGTCTCAGCGTGGTGTAGTGCCGGCAGCAGCAGCCTGCTCGGAACGGATGCGTTGTACCAGATTCAAAAAGCTCATTTTGGCGGATTCCAGACCATCGACGATTTCACCGGTTTTGGCTTGCAGGAAGGCGTGGATCAGCAAAAAGGGAATCGCCACCATCAGCGCAAAGGCGGTGTTGTTCATGGCAATTGAAATACTGGCGGAAAGCATTTCAGCTTTTTCTGCCGGGTTGACCTGAGCGACGGCGGTAAAGCCTTTGATCAGACCGATAATGGTACCCAGCAAACCAACTAAGGTAATCACGTTGGCAAAAGTGGCGATGTAGTGGGTGCGTTTTTCCAGACGGGGGACGATTTCCATCATGCCTTCTTCCATGGCGGCATCGTAGTCTTCACGCCGTCCCGGACTTTGCATGCGCAGCAGGCCGTAGTTGACGATTTTACCGACGGCAGCATCGGAATCATTGGTCAGATTGAGCACTTCCTTGAACTGGGCTTTTTGCAGCATCGGCAATACCTGTGCCCACAGTTGACGGTTCTGGTTGCGTGCTTTGCTGAGAAAAATAAAGCGTTCAATCGCGATCGTCACCCCCAGACACATGATGAGCAGACTTGGGTAAATAAAAAATCCGCAGTCACGGAAAAATTTGATGGCCAGATTGAGGGTATCCATGAATTAAAACTCCAGTGGTTAGGTTAGACGTTATTTAACATTCGGGTTGGTGGCTGCCGGTTTGACTACACTGGCATCGGTTTTACTGGTCACTGCATTTTTTTCTGGCGTCAGGGTCTGGGTGCGGTAATCGACC
Source organism: uncultured Oxalobacteraceae bacterium (assembly GCA_903862415.1). Classification (GTDB taxonomy): domain Bacteria; phylum Pseudomonadota; class Gammaproteobacteria; order Burkholderiales; family Burkholderiaceae_D; genus Solimicrobium. The sequence goes on from CAIOYD010000077.1 coordinate 32,273, forward strand.
TGACGGCGAAAAACGTCACGATCGACCGGTGCCATGACTTCATCGAGGACGCTCACCAAAGGCCGTCCGGAAAGGTCGCCAGGCAGTGGTTTTTTCCACGGCACGATGTAGAGCACTTTGGGCAATTCGCGATTACCGATAATTTGCGATCGGTCGATATTGGCATGATCCTGGGCGAAAGCCGTAGCGCTGCAGGCAAGCGCGACTGGCAATAACAGAGTGCGCATCATGGTTTCTCCGGTAAGGGTTTGCGGTTGCTGAGTTCAGCTACCCATTTTTTTACGTCGGCACTGCTTTCGGGTTTGAGCGTCAGGTAGCGCTGATACAGTTCCAGCGCACGGCTATTGTTGCCCAGATACAGATCATACAGAATGCCGAGGTTGAGTGTGGCTTCGGCATTGTTGGCATCTTGTTCTATGGCTTGCTGGTAAGCGGCGCCAGCTTTGTCAAACTGTCCCTGCTGGCGCAGAGTAATACCCTGCTGATTCAGACTTTCCGGCTGGCCCGGGGTCAATGCTGCGGCATCGGGCTTTTCGGTTTTACCATACCGAACTGGCTGTAACTCACGCAAGGCAGCAAAGCTGTTTTTGACCCACTGATCGTAGATACCTCTGGCCGCCAGACGGGTATTGATCTGATGGACTTCGATGGCTTTTTCTTCGAACGGGAAAGCCTGTTCTTCCAGCAGCACATTGTACTGTTCGAGTTCGATTTTGCTGAGTTTGCCGGGGCGTTCGGAAGTCATCAGCGCATGACCAAAGTCGCGATAAATACCGGCGATCTGGAAAGTGGCTGCGGTACTGACATCGGCAACGCCATAGTCGGTGACCTGAGCATAGGCTTTGAGGGCCTCTTCCATCCGGGCTTTTTTCAGTTTGAGATTTTTTTTCAACGGCTCGACCAGGGTGATTTTACGATACCCCTGCAGCACCGGTTCGGCCAGTGCCAACGCCGCGGTGGCACCCAGATAGCGGCTGCGTTCAGTACGTGCGCTGCCGCCGTTACGGTCGGCCTGAACAATTTCTTTCATCAGCGCCAGTTCACGGGTCGGATTGGCCGATTCGTGCGCAATCAGCGCCAGTTGGTAACGGGCTTCGATGGCGGGTTCCAACAACTGACTGTTTTTGGTCAGGAAATTTTCATAGGTTTTGGCGGCCGCTGGCAAGGCACCGGCCTGACGATACAGTCCGGCAGCCTGCCACAGCATGGCGCTGGCAGTTTTGCTGTCGCTGCTGGCTGCAGCCAGATGTTCGAGTTCCAGCGCGGCGTTACTCCAGTGTCCCTGTTCAAGATACACAGCAGCGAGTTTGTTGCTGACTTCCGGCTGCAGGGCATGCTTGGGATAGCGGCGACGGAAATCTTCCAGCGCAGAGGCTGCGCGGTCCCACTGTTTGAGGGCGATCAGTGCCGCTGCCGCATCGTACTGTGCATTGGCACGCACCGGCGAATCCGGTGCCACTTGTGCGATACGATCAAAGTGAGCGACCGCCGCATCGAGCTGACCGTCATTGCGGGCTTGCTCACCCTGACGGTAGATGGCCGCAGCCTGGCGTTCAATCAGGTCAGAGCGCACAGTGGCATTCGCGCTGGTGGCCCCAGTCAGATTGAGCACCTGGGCAAAAGCTTGCTCAGCTGCGGCATAGGAGCCCTGATCAAAACTGGTATATGCCAGCACACTCCAGGCGATGCGGCGCTGTTCTGCCTGGGCTGGTGGTTGCAGGTCCAGTACCGATTGTGCCACGACGGCAGCCTGGACCGGGTCTTTGAGGTTAAACAGTTTTTCTGCCGCATTAGCCAATACCGGGGCTGCACGAACATCGCCTTTAAAGGTATTGGCAAATCGCAGCGCACTGGCGACACTGCTTTGCTGCAGCGCCGGTAACTCCGTGGCGTCGACATTCTGTTTTGCATAGCTGAGCAGGGCCGCATAGGCAGCATCCGCACTGCTGGCATGTAACGGATAATCGTAGGCAGTCTTTTCGTATTCGATGCGGGCTTCGGCAAAGTGCTGGTCTTCAAATAACAGTTCTGCGAGCAGGAAGTTGGTTTGTGCAGCTGCCGGATCGGTCGGGAACGAAGCCAGATATTCACGGTACCAGTAAATTGCCTGCTGATAATCCGCGCTTTGCTTACTTTTTTGCGCACTGGCATGGTAATGCTGCGCCAGTTCAGCCAGATGGATTTTCACCAGTGGCTGGGCCTTGTCCCAACCCTGCGGGTTGGTCGTGCGGAATTCACTGCTGCGGCCATAGCGTTGCACGTATTCTTTGGTCGCTTCCAGCGCCAGGGTGGCAAAGCCATTATCAGCATAAGTATCGATCACCCGTGCCTGCAATACAGGAGCCTGTGCATCGAGCGGTTTTTGGCGCGCAAACAGGCTGAAGGTATCAGCCGCATCTTTGATGCGTTCCTGTTTGAGGTACAGCTCACCGAGTTGCTGATACACACGGAATTCATAACTCAGGCGTTCTGGAGTGGTCATGTACGCGGCAATGGATTCGGCACCCTGCAGATTGGCCAGACTTAAACTGGTCACGCGGAAAGTATCTTCCACCAGTTCGCGGTCAGCGCGACTGAGTCCTGCTATCGATTCCAGTGAGGCGTCACCGTCACGTCCGGCGACTTTCAGATCGAGTACACCCAGAAAAGAGTGCAAACCATCTTCGAGCTGGCCGAGTTTAAATTGTGACCAGCCGCGCATATACAGTGCACGATCATAATATCGCCCCTGCTTGCCGACAGCCAGTACGGTGGCGTAGGCGGTTTCCGCTTTGTGATAATCACGCGCAGCAAACAGTAATTCACCGCGCCGGAACTGTGCTTCAACACCGGAACTGCTGTCCGGAAATTGGCTGACCAGCGCATTGAGGGTGCCGAGTGCCGCGTCCAGATTCCCGCCCTGCTCTTGCGCCCGGGCTAACTGATACAGTACCTGATCATTGCCCGGATCGGCCGGATAAGTGTGCAGATAGGTTTGATAACTGCGTATAGCCGCACTGAAATCCGGATCGCTGCTGGCTTGCGGATCGGCGCTGACGACATCGGCATGATCCATTTCCAGGTCGCCAATCCGACGCATGGCCTGAGCGCGTTGCGGCGCATTCGGAGCCACTTGCAGAAAACTTTTATAGGCATCAATGGCCTGGGCTTCGTCCACGTTGACACCCTGGTCAGGTGCCACACTGAGTGTGCGTCCGGACAGGGATTTCAGGGTGGGTTCATTGTCTGGCGTGCCGGGTTTGCCATGTTTGCTGGCACAGGCGGCCAACAGCAGTGACAGGCAGAATAAGGGCAGCAAGGGTAGCTTAAGGCGTGTGCGCATGCTCGGCCTCCGGTTTGATGGCGGAGTGTACATTGCCCTGATCGTACAACTGGGCGACGGCAAATTTGGCCTGAGTGGCATATTCGCTCAGACGTTGTTGTTGAGTTTTAAGCTCGGCGATGGCCAGCTCCTGCAATTGCTGCTGTTGCTGTGAGGCGAGTTGCTGCACGCGCGGAATCAGGCTGTCCAGACGCGGAGCGATAGCAGCAATACGTTGGGCAAAAACATCAAAGCGCGCCGGTTCATCGTGTTGTGCCTGTCGCAGTGCTGCTTCGATGTTTCTGGCTTGTTCAAGTTGCCGGGCAATCAGCTGCAATTGCTGTCTGACATTCCACAACCGTGCCGGATAGTCCTGCGCCAGCTGCCACGTCACCCCACCCTGCGCCAGCCTGACACGCTGGCGTGCTGCGGCGATTTCCTCCGGACTTAAATCGAGGTTGCCGGTAGCGAGCAATTGTTGTGCGCTGTTGGCACGCTCAAGTAAAATCAGTTGTTTGCTGTCGGCCAGGGCAACGCCATCTGCTGCGGTTTCAGCAGCATCCACCAGTCTGAGATTGTTGTCATAATGGCGCTGCAGTGCATCGATACCGAGTTTTCTGGTTTGTTCGGTCACTTGTGGAACCCGGCTGGCAAACGCCAGTCTCCGATTGGCGAGCATATCGTCGTACACGCCCAGCTTGTCGCGCCAGTCTTGCAAATTGACGAGTAAAAATTGCAGGTCACGATAATTTTTAAAGGCTTCCTGAAATTCATTTTGTGCCAGCACATAACTCAGATGAGTGGCATGTGGCATCGATGGGATGGCGCGCAAATTCCAGAACCAGCCCATTTGTTCGCCGGGGTTACTGGCAATGAGTTCGTCAATCAGCTTGCCTGATTCGATGGCTGCGATGGTTTCGCTGAGTTGACTGTCTTCGCGGGCAAAGCCAGCAATCGCCTGATTATATAATTGTGCCGACTGACCAAAAGCACCCAGTCGGGCATAGGCATAGGGTACGGCTATTTTAGCTTCCAGCACGGCTGTGTCGCTGACATCGCGCTGTGCCAGTTCCAGCCATGGAATAAGCGCCAGTCTGGCATCGTTCTGGGCATCAGCGCTCCAGCCCAAACCCAGCAGCGCCTTGCTGGCCTGCGGGCCATTCAGACGCACCCGTTCCAGGTAGCCACGCGCGACCTGCGGTTGTTTATCTGCCAGCGCCGCAAACCCCAACGCCAGATTGGCACGGTCACGCAGGCTGCGATATTCTTCATCTTCGGCCGGGGTCTGTCCCAGTTTATCCAGCAGCGCGCTGCCAGCAAGAGTATTTCCGGCTTTAATCTGAGCAATGCCCAGATTAAAGTTAACGTAACGTGCGTCGGCATCTTTATTTTCCAATGCCCCCAGCACCTGCGCTGCCTGTGTGTAAGCCTGCCGTTTCATCAGCAGGTTGGCCAGCATCAAGCCGCGTTCCTGTTGCAACTCAGGCGACAGCGTGTTGCCAGTCTGGCCCAGCGCCTGTTCGGCCTGGGTATCATAGCCACGTTGATAGCGGATTTTGGCCAGATAAAACCAGGCGCGGTCACGGGTTGCCGGGGTCGCACCCTGTTCAATGAGACGATTAAAAATAACCCCGGCTTCGGTATGCAAACCATAGGACAACAACCAACCGGCACGCAACAGTTCGGCCTCTTCCGAGTGATGCTCAACCCGGGAAAAATGTTGCGACACCATCAATCCGGTAAGTGAGGTGAAATAGTGTTGCTGATAAAACTGGAATAAGGTGTCACCGTAATACGGATCGTTAATGACATGGGTGGTTTCCGCCATGGCCGGAAGATTCAGCACGCAAGAGAATGCCGCAAGCAGCAAACTGTTTCTGATCCGGAAGTAACCCGACATAAACACTACTCCCACACTTTAATGTCGAACTCTGGCTGGAGTTTGTTGCTGGAATCCTGAATCCGCAACTCTACAAATTTGGCCTGAGTATCTTTGGCAAAATGAATAGTCGCGCCGCGTTTGTAATCACGTGCATGCGGACCGCCACCGGTGAAAAAAGCCACCAGTTCGTGATCACCGGCACGCAGATTTCCCAGATACAAACGCTGTACACCACCACGATGCAGCGCCTGCACTTCGAGCGGGGTATATAAGTAATTGGCTACCGACTTGCCATCGAGATTGACCTGCACAGAATCGAGGTCAAACATTTTACCCACATCCATAGACACGAACAGCACTACCTGGGTATTAGCAGGAAACAGCAATTCTTCTTCCAGCACCAGCAGATCACGGTTGAGCTGGATCACATCGCCTTTGACTTCCTGAATTTGGCTGTCGAGTGACAGCGGTTCAGCAGGCGCTGTAACTTCCTGGGCCCCACAGGTGCATGCCAGCATCAGCAGCAGGCTGGCGATCAGTTTGCGATAAACATGGCTCATGGATAATCTCGTTAAAAGGTGGCAGAAACGTACAACTGAAGCAAACTGGCGTGGTAAGAATAAAGCGAGCCGGTACGGATATCGGTAAAATCATCAAACTTGAAACTCGTCAATTCATAGGCGGCATTGAGTTTCACATCATATTGGCCAGAGACTTTATTCAGGGTATACGCCACTTTGGCACCCAGACTGACATCATGGAACTGGCTCAACTGACGGTTGCGTGACACATACAGGGTATCTGCGGTGGCATTATCACTGTAAAACAGCGCCTTGCCCTGGCTGTAATAACGCAGTGTGGTGTCTGCCAGCCAATTGCTGCCGAAATAGCGGCTGTAACCAGCTTCCATGGTGTGCGCGCGGATACTCCAGTTATCCCAGAACTGGCGATAATTGACATGCATGGCATCGTGATTCCCCAGGTCGCCGATCAGGCGCAATTCCAGCGCCCGCGAGGCACGCGTGCGCGGCACATTTTCCGGCACGGCAGCACCAAATACCCGGGCAATCCGGTAAGGGCTACCGAGATAACCGTCATCGGCCACGATTTCGGTATTGGCACTCATGATCCAGCTCGGCGTCAGAATCTGTGCCACACCAACACGGTATTGCCAGTGTTCGGCCTGATCATGAAATTCGGGTGCATGATGTTTGGAAATCTGGTCCTTGGAACGGGTGAAACCCATATTCACCGTGGTCATTCCGCCAAAGACTTCCTGCGCAATATCCATACCCAGACTGTCGGCAATGTAATCCGGTTCGCGACTGGTCGAAGCAGAAAAATTCAGATGCGAGTCCCGATAAACGTAATCGGTGCCGAAACTGTATTCAGAACGATTTTCACGAAACGGACTGGCTGTGGTGACCACATCGATCGAGGCATTGGTGACAGCGTCAAGATAATAGCCGGCACTGAGCGAAAAATTATCAGCCACTTTTTTACGTACCAGCAGCGCCGGACCGGAAGCAGTCATACCACCACCGCTGTAATAATGGAACATCGCTTCAGCCGAATCCTCAGGCACATCCGTGGCGCGGGCTCCATGGACGGCAAACACACCACCTAACAGAGTTGCGAGTCGCCAGAGCAGATTCCAGCTGGCTTTGGCCTTGTGCTGAGAATAATTAATTACAGCCACAGCCGCCTCCTTCTGAGCCGGTTGCACCACGGGCGGCTTCGCGCACTACGCGGGTATGCTCCTGATGTTTGTCCGACAGCGCGTCACGGGAAAACTGCATGATCGGATCGGCCAGCCGTTAGCGCTCATACGGTTTAACCCAGGGCTCAATGGTGCATCCACCCAGCAGGGCAAAGAAACACAGCGTGATCAGCAGTTTGGCCATCATTTAAGCAACTCCCGGATCTGTTTATTGTAGTCCGCTTCCACCCCGGCACGATAGCCCTGATGAATATAACGAATTTGGCCACTCCGGTCGATCAGCACCGTCGATGGCATGGTCGCCAGACTGTACAGGTGACTTACAGTCTTATCGGTATCGAGCAACACCGGAAACTTCAAACCCAGTTTACCGGCGACGTCGGTCGCATGACGGGCATCGTCATCAACATTCACGCCGAGCAAAACGAAACCGGCGGCACGGTATTTGTCATACAACTTATTGAGTTGCGGCATTTCCTGCTGACACGGACCACACCAGGTAGCCCAGAAATTAATCAGCACTACCCGGCCACGCTGCTCCTGCAGACGCAGGTTCGGACCATTCATGCTCTGCAGAGTAAAATCCGGCGCCGCTGTCGACACACTCACTCCTGCCACAGCAGATCCGCCAGTCAAGAGCAGCAACACGCCAGTCGCAGCAAATTTACAAAAAACAAAAAAACTCGATCGCATGCCAAATACCCGTTCTTAAAATGAGACCGTTGCGCCAACCGACAATTCCAGATTCTGAGTGCGCTGTCTGGTACCGAGTAAATCCATGGAAAAAATATGATCGCGCGCATCCATCTGCAGCGACAGGTAATCGTTATAAAACAAGCGCATGCCCGAACCAAAGTTGAAGGTAGCGTGTTTTTGACTATCTAACGAGGTACTTCCTGCGCCAGCAATCAGATAAAACTGAAATGGGCGGGCATATTTACTGCCGACAAACACTTCACCCGGCAAGAGGTTGTAACCAACGGAAAAATTATAATAACGCAGCGGCTCAGTCTGCTTAGGAAATACTCCTCCCGGCAGAATTTGGCGGAAATTGGCATCACTGACCTTGGTTTGAGCGAGCACACTCTGGACAAAAAAGTCTTCTGTGATGTCATAGCCCACGCGCACACCTTCGACGGCACTGGTGCCAAAGTTTTGCGTGGCAAAGCTACCGGCAAACAAGCCCAGATTGAAATCATTCGAGGGAAAACGTGGCAACTCAATATCACGACGGGCCACTTCAGGAACCACAACCGGTTCGCTTTTGGACTCAACCAGATCAGCTGTATACCCAGTGACTGGCAGTGCTGCCAGACTGAGCCAGAATAAAGCGCGAAGTAAAGTCAGATTCATAGTATGCATTTTCAAAAGAAAAAGGAAAGTCCGACACTCACGGCATGAAACTCCAGCGAATGGGTATCGGCCACGTAAGCAGTATAGATGGAATAATCGGTGCTCAGCACAAAGCGTTCATTGATGTAATAACGCACGCCGGCGGTCGCGTTAGTCAACTGGGCATTGGTGGTGGTAGCGCCAACCAGACTCTGGTTGGGGAAATTTTTAAACTTACCCAGGCCGATACCAAAAAACGGCGAAAGACGATGATCCGACCAGGGCTCAATCAGCAAATTCATGTGCCAGAAATCGGTGCCGGAAAACACCCCCTGCACCTGCCCGAGCGTGCCTTCGACACTGAGCGTATCCGACATGCGGTAACTGCCCCAGAGCTTGATCATCGGCTCAGAATCAAACTGCCCGACGCCAACACCCATTTGCACCCGGCGCTTTAAATAATCATCGATCAAGGTATCTTTGAAGGTGTTCTTGCCACCTGCCGCCGTCAGAGTAGATTCAAGTTGCTCACGCTGTACCCAGCCGATTTTTCCTGCTTCGGAACGCACTTTAAACCAGTCGGTATGGCGCAATTCTATCCACACACCCTGACCGCGCGGCACTACAAAAAATACCGGATAACCACGACCCGGACCGGTATGCATTTCCAGATACGGATCACTGACCTGCAGTCGTTGATCAACGTCCACCTGCTCGGCTCTGGCTGCAGGTAACAGCAAGATCAGCGACAGCAGCAAACTTATTGTGTATTGCATGTACCCACCTTAGGATCTGCCGGAGTAAACATACTGTTGCCCGCGGTACTGAACTCATCCTGCCCGACTGGCATCGGATGACTGATCCAGTAACTGAACAATAATGCGTTCGGATCACTGGCACTGCTGAAAATCAATCCGCCGCCATGCAGCACGCCGCGCAGCAAGGGCTTGTTGAGCAGGCGGCTTTGTGTCGGAGCTCCGATAATCACTTCCCCTTTGGCAGAATAAAAGTTTTTATACATCGCACTGGCGCGAATCACCGCCGCAGTATTGGCCGGATCACTCAGATCAAGCAGCGCGGCATCGGCCACAATCCGCAACGCCCCGCCAGCACCGGTGGCATCGGCATGACAGCCAGAACCGGCACAGGTGTTGGTCAATCCGCTTTGCTGACTTTGCAGCTGCGCCAGAAAAACCGGATTAATACATTTCTGAAAATAGGCAAACGACAAAATCTGATTCGCCAGCACACCAGGATTACTGATTGCCGGTGGGTTGGCCAGCGGATTGGCGCTGTTGCCGCCGCAAGCTGCGAGCAGACCTGCAAGTGCCAGCAAGGTGACCCCGGACTGCCAAAACTGTTTGACCATTAATGACATCCTTGCGCGATCCAGGCCGCGATCGTGTTGTAATTAGCACTGCCCAACGGCAGAACGGCGCTCGTGGAACCTACTGCCCCCACCGGATGCGGCACGGTCGATGGTTTGCTGAGCAGATAATTCGACGCCGGAACGCAGGCATTGGTAATCATGGTCAGCGTCACATTGTAATCTCCCACCGGGTCACCTGTAAGCACAAAGCGGTTACTGCGGAATGAAGACCCTGCTGGCACTGCACTGGTGCTGCTGCCGATGGCCTGATGACACAGAGCCGCACAAGTGGTGCGCAGGATGGGATAGACTTGGGCTTCAAACGACGCCTGATCCAGACCGACCACATTTTTTATTCCGCTGGCGGCATTGAACGGATCATTATAATATTTTCCGCCGGTGTCGATCCACTCTGCCAGCAGACGCAATTCAGCCGGATTGAGCAGCGTGGAATGATCCGGAGCCGACAATGGCGGGCTCGGCTGCGCCAGTTTGGCCGTACTCGACGACATTAAACTCTGCCCGGACATAATCTCGATCAGACGGCTCTTGCGTGCCAGTCCCAGTGCCATGCCTTCACTGGCAGCGGTATCGACTAACGCATCGCCACGGGCCACCACCAGCACGCCCTCTTTGACCATCATTTGTGGCTGACCAGTCACCGGATCGAGCAGCGGATTCCCAATTAACAGCTGATCATACGAAGCCAGCCGGCCACTGCCACCGACTGTCGCACCCAGATCGACGGTCGAACTGTTGGTATGGCAGTTGATGCAGGTATTATTGACACTGCCATTGATCCGGCTGCGCGACCAGATCGGCTGAATATGATCCGGGTAATTAATAATCCCATTCACCGGCACCGTGGTGGCCAGATCATTGAGTGGATTAGTGTTGCCGGTATAACGGATGGCCAGCGCAGGACGGGCAACCACGCCAGCCTGAACAGTATCGGCCCAGAAATCGGTATACACCGGATCAGCAGCAAGCAACAAGGTGCTGGAATACAAACGGGTACGGGTATCGGCCATGGTTTCACCCGACTGATGCGCACTCGCCATCGGCGCCAGCCAGGCTGCGGGCACACTGTTGACGACGGCACCGGAATTGATCGCGCCACCACGGCGTGGGCTGTGACAACCGTCACAGGTACGACGCTCGCCGGGACGCACCTGTATCCAGTTGGTATGAGTCTGAAATGCACGTCCCTGTGAATCTATCACCGCCAGTGCAATCGGCGTATCCGCCGGCACCGTCAGTTTAAACGAACCATCCGGTTCAATTTGTGCATAACCGAGGATTTGCTGCATTTCAAATTCAGTCTCGCCTATGGCTGAGCGCATACCCGTCATATTCGACGGTGGTGCCACGGCACGCACGGCACGGATAAAGCGTGCCGGGCCACATCGATACGCCAGACTGGCCGGATCTTTCATGTGAATCAAATCAGCGATCAACGGCCGGGTATCGAGCGGATCAGATGGTGCAATCTTGGCGATCGCCGTGGTGCAACCCGAAACCAGATCTGCAGGAGACAGTACCGGATCACCCATACGTCCCTGGCCATCGGTATCATACACACTGCGCACATCCAGCAAACCCAATCCCTGTTGCGCCAGCGCGGCATCCGGACTGGTGGGTGCACTGACACTTGGTTCGGTACGCGCCATCAACGCCACCGGATGGGTCAACATAAAACCAGACGGCGGTGCGGCAATGATCAGCATGGTTTGCTGCGCCGTATCAAACATGTAAATACCATACGAAGGTGGTACGGTCGCCTGCAACGGATCAGCCGCAATATCGGTGACCAGGCGATTAGGATCAGACAGGCGGGTAATTTCCGCCGCCGTCAGCGTAGAACAGGACACCACCGCACCAGCCTTGAGGACTTCACAGGGCGTATAACCGAGCAGTACCCGGTCAGTGCCATCCCACAGTGGATACGGTGCATTCACCCGTCCCAGTGGCGACAGTCCGGTATCGTAATTGAGCGCCTGAGCCGTCGCCATGACCTGACCGCCGGTCGCGGGTACCGCCGGACTGATCGGTGAATTCTGGTCGGAATAATTGGCCACATCAATCAACATCAGCGCACCACCCTCATGGGTACGCGACAGCGGCATCAGATCGGTAGTCAGCTTGCCGGCATGCTTGCCAGCCGGGTCCATGTCGCGTGGATGCAGGAAACTGTTGCCATCACTGTGTGCGCCATAAAGGACGAACAGATTGGTGCCATCCGGTTTAACAGTGAAAATTTTAAAATGATTACGTCCACCCACATGATCCCAGTGCGAAAACATAATGTCGCCATTCGGACGCACCACCGGACTGCGGTCATGACTCTGATTAAACGTGATCTGGGTAATATTGCTGCCATCGGACGCCATGGTGTGCAGATTAAATACCCGCTCACGTTCATATTCATCGAGTGCGTAATACGTATGGCCGAGTGCCTGATTAACACTCGATTTGGTTTGCCGGTTTGACGTAAACACATAACCGGCGCCACCTGGCAAATAGGTCGGATCGACGTCATCGGAATCGGTTGCGCTGGTCACCCGACGGAAAGTACCTGCTGTCAGGCCACCGCTGGTCATGTCGTATTCCCAGATATTCCAGCGTCCGGTACAGGCGGGCACACCTCCGATGGTCGAGGTATTGGACGTCGGGCAGCGCATTGAAAAAATGATTTTCTTGCCGTCATAAGACACATCCGGTCCGGAAGCATCACCCTGCCCCTGAGTAAATTGCGCCGTCAGATTATGTTCGATCGCGCTGGCAGACGATTTTTCCCGCACCAGCAAATCTCCACCCGGCGCGGAAGGCGCACCATTGGTCGGATTAGCCATAATCGTATTGGCACGCTTGGCGTAGGCAATCGGTACATCACCAGACACCACCACCGAAGCAGAATCGCTGGTTTTACTGGCGCCGCAACCGGCCAGCGTCAACATCAGCACGATCAGTCCGAGCAGACGAGTCATTTGCTTATTCATAATCACCACCCTGTTACCAAGAGATTGACTGCCCTGCGCGTCTACATAGTCGGACGCAACAGGCCAGAGGAGTAATGCAGTGCGCCTGCGGCATCAATGACAATGGCATCAATACCCTGCTGTGATTCAATGAGCTGCATGCCTTTGTCGACACCCAGTACAAAAATAATTTTTGAAAATGCCTCCGTGGTCAACCCATCCTCAGCCAGCACCGTGACACTGCGCACACTGTCAGGCGAACATCCTGTGGCCGGATCAATCAAATGATGAAACCGGGTTCCATCGGCAATAAAGTAACGCTCATAATCACCCGAGGTCGAAATCGAGGTGTCTTCCAGCGGCAGCACGGCAACAATTTCACCTGCGCGGCGCGGATCACGTACACCGATCATCCAGGGACGACCGCGACGGTCTCCCATTACCCGACTGTCGCCACCCGCACTGACATTGGCATGCACAATACCCCGCGCACGCAACAATGCCACCGCATTATCCACCGCATGACCTTTGGCGAAACCACCCAGATCAATACACACTCCGGGACGTGTAAAGCGCACACTCTGACTGACCCGATCGAGCTCAACAAAACGGTAACCAACCGCCGCACGCGCCTCTTCGAGCTGCGCTGCCTGCGGACGCAGCTGCAGGCGGTAATCATACAAACGCCCCACCGCCGCATACGTAATATCAAAAGCACCGCCAGAGAGGCGGGAAAAATGTCCGGCCGCCGCCAGCAAACGAAACATCTCCGCCGTCACCGGCACGGCCTGGGTGGCCGCGAGTTCATTAATGCGCGAGAGTTCCGAATCCGGCTTATGCGGACTGAACTGACGATCAATCCGGTGCATCTCCTCCATCACCGCCGCCATGGCCGCTTCACCGGCAGCACGCTCATCATTCCACAACTCCACCTTGATCGCGGTTCCCATGATCGCCTGCTCAAGCGAAAACCAGCCTGCATCCCTGGCAACACGGTGCGACTCAACAGGTGGTGACGCAAAAACTGACATGGATTCCGATCGCCGGTTGAACACTGTAACGGCAGCATGCGACAGCCCTGTGACATGAACTAGTTACAGGAAATTTATTTCTTGCGGCCAAGTGTTTCACAAATTTCGCATTATAACCAGTTATCGATACAGTCATTTACAGACAATTACAATTTGACGTACTCACTGTCATGTTTGTATTTTCCCTGTGGTGCAAAACCCACGAAAACCAGCACGAGCGTGCGTTTTCTCTGCAATGCTCACCAAAAAAACATCGTCTAATTATCACCCGCCCTCCCCACTGACATCACTGCACTAATCCACCAAATAAGAACAGTTCACTACAAGAAGCTTGTCATTCCAAATCCGTTACTATATGATCGTTCAACAAGGAAAATTAAACCAACAACCAAAACCCTGTTTCAGGACCCGTCATGACTAACGATGCCATCCGTTTAACCCAATTGCAGGACCGCAGCCATTTTATCCATCCATGGGAAAGCATGGCCGATGCCGGTAAAAATGACCGCAGCGTCATTACCCGTGCCGAAGGCATCTATGTCTATGATGAACACAACCGCCAACTCATCGACGGTCCCGGCGGCATGTGGTGCATGCAGATCGGCTACGGTCGTCAGGAAATGGCAGATGCGATTGCTGATCAGGTCATGGCCATGCCCTACATGAATCCATTCGCCTTAACCAGCGCCCCGTCCGCGCAACTGGCTGCCCGACTGGCGGAAAAAGCACCGGGTGATTTAAACCACGTCTTCCTGACCACCTGTGGCTCAACCGCGGTCGATACCGCACTGCGCTTCGTGCAGTTCTATAACAATGTCAAAGGCCGTCCCCATAAAAAACAGCTGATCTCGCGTGCCGACGCCTACCACGGCAGCACTTATCTGTGCGCTCAGGTAACCGGCAAGGACCGCGATAAAAACTGGTTTGATGTCGACTCCCCTAACGTGCATTTTTTATCTCAGGTCAATGCCAGCAAGCGGCCGTCCGGCACGACTGCAGAACAATTCTGCGACGCCAGAGTCAACGAACTGGAACAAAAAATCCTGCAACTCGGCGCCGACAATGTCGCTGCCTTCATCGCTGAACCAATACAGGCTTCCGGCGGCGTGATCGTGCCACCTGATGGTTACCTGCGGCGCTGTCGGGAAATTTGCCGTCAGTACGATGTGCTGTTTATTGCCGATGAAGTCGTCACCGCCTTCGGCCGTCTGGGTCACTGGTTTGCCTCCAAAGAGGTTTTCGGCATCGAGCCTGACATGATTACCTGTGCCAAAGGACTCACCTCCGGCTATCTGCCTATGGGTGCCTGCCTGATTTCGGCCAGAATTTTTGCCGAAGTCTCCGGCGAACATGCCAACGGCGCCACTTTTGCGCACGGCTATACCTATTCCGGCCATCCGGTGGCAAGCAGGGCTGCCCTGACCAGCATGGATATCATCGAACGGGAACAGATACTCGAGCACGTGCGCGCTATCAGCCCCTATTTCCAGCAACGCCTGCAAGAACTGGCCAGCATTCCTCTGGTAGCTGAAGTGCGCGGCCTGGGACTCGTCGGCTGTGTTGAATGCACTGTCGGTGGGGCAGCCTCACTCGAATTCGACATGGATCTGGGCGCACGCATAGACGCCCACTGTCAGCAACTCGGATTAATGGTGCGCCCGATCGTCAACAAATGTGTGTTTTCTCCACCCCTCATTATCACCGTGGAGCAAATCGATCAGATGATCGCCATTCTCAAACAAGCCATTCTGCTGACCATGCAGGATCTTGAACTGGAATGCGGAATTCACATCGGTGCCGTCGCAGCATGACAGCGAGCGCCGCCGACAAAGCACGCAGCAGTCGTGAAACCCCGGAAAACCGCCGCCATTCGCTGATACAGGCGACCATGCGCGCGATCGCCAAATTTGGCTATGCCGGCACTACCATTGCTACCATCTGCGCAGAAGCTAAGATTTCCCGTGGGCTGATCAATCATCACTTCCAATCCAAGGAAGAGTTGATACATCAATCCTATAAAACCCTGTGCGATGAATGGGAAAGCCAGACCCACGGCATGCTGCAGGACAGCTACCAGCAACCGGAAGACAAACTCAGGTCCATGATCCACCTGAGTTTTCACCCCAGGCTGTTCAAACAGGAATACCTCGGCATCTGGATAGGATTCTGGAGCATCATCGGCAAATCCCCGGCTCTGAAAAAAATCAATCGCGCCATGTATGGTCTGGATCGCAGCACATATCAACAGATCTTTGCTGAGATCGCCGACCAGCGTGGCATCAGCATCGATACCCGCAATGCCGCCATCACCCTGATTGCGCTCACCGACGGCTTATGGCTGGACTGGTGCCTGGACCCCAAAGGCTTCAGTCAGCAGGAAGCCGAAGCCGCCTGCCTGGACGTAGCGCGACGACTGATTACGGCTCCATAATCAACATAGCCCGCAGGTGGCTGTCGCTTATGACATATAATGGCCTGTAAAAATCAATCACTCCGGAGACTGTTTCATGGCCAATCACAACGCCCGCAACACAGATGATTTCGAGCCGAAAAAAATCACTCAACATGGTCAGATCAATTTCCGGCGCGAAGATAATCTGCTTATCATCGATGCAACCGGTCCGTTCAGCGAAGGTATTGTTGAAGCCATCGCCGGGGTTCAATTTGGACTCGTCAGCGAACTGGCATCGCAGGGTCCGTGGGGTGATGTCATTATTTTCCATAAAAACGCCACGGTACCTGCACAAGTGATGGCCACGTTTCAGCATTATCTGAGCGTACTGGTCAACAACAAGGTTGCGGCCTGCTTCACCGCCCTGGTCTTGCCACCTGACGTCGTCGGCAGCAAGTCCATGCAGGCCAGCCTGCTGCAAGCCTACACCAGCAATGGATTGACTGTCAGTGCATTTGACCAGGAAGACGCCGCCTTTGATTGGGTGCGTGCACAACTGGCATTAACGGCAGACCAGGCAATTTAAACGCAAAAAATCTTATATCCACTACACCATGACTACAACTATCGCTCCGATCAGAATTGGCCTCGCTGCCAACCGCGCCCATCAGGATGCCGCCAACTCGGCGCTGGTTCAACTGCTCGCTGGTGGCCATGCCGCCATTGAACAACTGCAACCGCACTTCATTATCGTTGGCCGCACCATGGATGCCATTCAAACTCACGGCTTACTGCCCGGCTATCCGTTTATCGAACGCTTCCCCTATGGCCGCGAAGGCGGTCTGATGATGCTGGTTTCACGCGTGGTCGAAACCGACCCCGCCAAAGCCCTCGACGCCGTCATTTATCTGATCGACCCGGTGGATCCTTCCTCCAACTTCCCTGAAGCGTTGGCCTTAAAACGTCAGTGCATCATCCACGGCAAACCGTTTTTATCGACCTTGGCCGGTGCACGCGAATGGTTAGAGCTCGAAGCCGTGGCGCGCGGTACCGCACCTGATCCGGCAATGCATGATTTATTTGACTTTGCCAATGAAAGTATCGCCCTGATTGCCCACGATGCCTTCAAAGACCGCATGCTGGCCTTAGCCGAAAAACATTTTGATTTATTAGACCGTTTCAAATCGCGCTGCGCCACCGGCACCACCGGCGGCCTGCTCAATCAACTGGCGCAAAAAATCAAGGGCGAAGAAGCGGGTAAAAACTGGGGCACGCCCTACCGCAGTGGCCCACTCGGTGGCGATGCCCAGATTGCCGAACTGATCCTCAGACGCCAGTGTCGTCGGGTATTGTTTTTAGAAGATCCTCACGTAGCCCGTCAGCACGAAGCCGATATTCAGTTATTGGATCGCGCCGCCCGCACCGTCTCCGATTACGCCTCCTGCCGCAGCGATGTCAACGGCGTGGATCGCTGGCTGACCTTAATGAGTTTGCGTGAGCAGAAAAGAATGTAAATCTCCCTCCAAAAACTGACTATCAGTCTTTAATTCTCAGTCTTGAGGATGTTGACATAAATAAGCTCTCTGAGCATACAAACAAAAAACCCGCTCAATCTGCATTGAACGGGTTTTTTTGTGAGGTGACGACTACGTCAGATCAAGAATCGCGCGACGCCTTTTTGCGTTCGTGTTCTTTCAGATAACGCTTACGCAGACGGATACTCTTAGGAGTAATTTCCACCAGTTCATCGTCATCAATAAATTCAACCGCATATTCCAGCGACATCTGAATTGGTGGCACCAGGCGCACCGCTTCATCGGTTCCGGAAGAACGCACGTTGGTCAATTGCTTACCTTTGATCGGATTCACTACCAGATCATTGTCGCGTGAATGGATACCAATGATCATGCCTTCATACACTGGATCATTGTGGGATACAAACATACGGCCGCGATCTTGCAGTTTCCAGATCGCATAAGCAACAGCCTGACCATCGTCCTGGGAAATCAGCACGCCGTTACGACGACCGGCCATTTCACCACGGGAATTATCCACCGGTGCGTATTCATCAAACACGTGACTCATCAAACCTGTACCGCGCGTCAAGGTCATGAATTCGCCCTGGAAACCGATCAGACCACGTGCTGGAATACGGTATTCCAGACGCACACGACCTTTACCATCCGGCTGCATATCTTGCAGATCACCACGGCGGCGACCGAGTTCTTCCATCACGCCACCCTGGTTGGTTTCTTCTACGTCAACCGACAACATTTCAAACGGTTCGTGACGTACATCACCGACCATTTTAAACACCACGCGCGGACGTGAAACGGCTAATTCATAACCTTCACGACGCATGTTTTCAATCAGAATGGTCAGATGTAATTCACCGCGACCAGCGACTTCAAATGTTGTATCGTCACCGGTATCGGTCACACGCAGAGCCACGTTGGCTTTGAGTTCGCGATCCAGACGGTCACGAATCTGACGGCTGGTGACAAACTTGCCTTCACGACCGGCCAATGGCGAGTTATTCACCATGAAGTTCATGTTCAGGGTTGGTTCATCTACCTTTAACATCGGCAGAGCATCCGGCGTATCAATCGCGCAGATGGTGGTACCGATACCGAGGTCTTCAATACCATTCACCAGCACGATGTCGCCAGCAACGGCTTCATCAACCAATACGCGCTCCAAACCTTTAAAGTTGAGCACCTGATTAATACGTGCACGTTTTGGTGTGCCATCCGGACCGTCCATGATGATCACGTCCTGCAACGCTTTAACACGACCACGGGTCACACGGCCAATACCGATTTTACCGACGTAGGAGTTGTAATCCAGGGAAGAAATTTGTAATTGCAGCGGACCATCCGGATTGTCTTCACGCACTGGTACGTGACGCAGAATTGCATCAAACAACGGATCCATGTCGCCTTCGCGTGCTTCTGGGTCGAGGCTGGCATAACCATTCAGGGCAGAAGCAAACACGACCGGGAAATCGAGTTGTTCGTCAGTTGCGCCGAGTTTGTCAAACAATTCAAACGTCTGATTAACAACCCATTCAGTACGGGCACTCGGACGATCGACTTTATTGACCACAACGATAGGCTTCAAACCCAGAGCCAGTGCTTTACGGGTTACGAAACGGGTCTGTGGCATAGGGCCATCAACCGCATCCACGAGCAGCAGCACACTGTCAACCATCGACAGTACACGTTCCACTTCACCACCGAAATCGGCATGACCAGGAGTATCGACGATATTGATGTGCGTGCCTTTGTATTCTACGGCGCAGTTCTTTGCCAGAATCGTAATACCACGTTCTTTTTCAATGTCATTAGAATCCATGACGCGAGAATCAACTTGCTGGTTGTCCCGGAAGGTACCTGATTGACGTAACAACTGATCAACCAATGTAGTTTTACCGTGATCAACGTGGGCGATGATCGCGATGTTGCGTATTGCGCGTTTAGAATTTGACATAATGGCTATGGATGTAAATGGTGGTTTCTGGTAACCCGTAATTATAACATGTTGCGCTGCAAAAATTTCGCAACAATTTCAAACGGGGCAATACGAATAGGTAGCACAGTCAAAAAAGATAAACAGTCTATCTTATGACGAGCTTCCGGCAGTATAGGCACAGTGCCTAAGAACTGGTAGTGGAAATTAAACGTTCCGGTGCGAGCACCGAAAACTCCTGCAACAGACCTGAACCCAGCAAGCTACCGTCACTTTGCCGATAAACCCGCAGCCGGCCAGGCTCTGCAGACGGGGTAATGCCTTCTTTGGCCAGCGAAATCCGCTGCCCATGTAAAAATCGACTCGCCAGTACATCGGACAACTGTATTGCGGAAAAATCAGACAACAACGTATCTACCGGCTGCAAAGCTGCTAACCGCTGCTCGCTGGTTTGCTGCTGTAATAACTCCAGCGTCACGGCACCGGCAATGGTTAAATTACCAACCTGAATCCGACGCAAGGCATTCAAATGCGCCCCACAGCCTAACATGCGGCCGATATCTTCGCCCAGCACACGAATATACGTTCCTTTGGAGCATTTCACATGCAAATGCAGAAAAGGAGCCTGATACTCCAGCAAACCGAGCTCATGAATCACCACCGGACGCGCTTCACGCTCCAGAGTGATGCCGGCACGGGCATATTCGTACAGCGGTTTGCCATCGCGCTTGAGAGCAGAATACATCGGCGGCACCTGTGCGATAGGCCCGCGGAACTGCGCCAGCACGGCTTCAATCTGCTCCACACTGACCACGACCGGCAAGGTTTCCAGCACCGCGCCTTCGGTGTCACCGGTTTCAGTACGAATACCGAGATGCACCACGGTTTCATAGGTTTTATCGGCATCGAGTAAATCGTGTGAAAACTTGGTCGCCTCACCAAAGCACAACGGTAACAAACCGGTGGCAAACGGATCGAGGGTACCGGTATGACCGGCTTTTTTGGCATTCAGCAAACGCTTGGCCTGAATTAACGCATCATTGCTCGACAGACCGACCGGCTTATCGAATAACAGCACGCCATTGAGCGCATCACGTACACGTTTGACCGGTTTGAGCAGGGTCATACCGCTTATTCGTCGGAATCGGTGGATTCGGTGGAATCAGCTTCAGGCTCGACTGGCACCGGCTTGACATAGTCTGCATTGGTTTCAATCGCCTCATCGATCAGCCTGGACATGGCCATGCCATACATGGTCGAGGTATCATGCACAAAGTGCAGTTGCGGTAAGGTATGGATATGCAGTCGCTTACCCAAATGCATGCGCAAAAAACCAGCCGCATTATTTAAGCACGTCAGCGTTACCTTGATTTGTTCCGGAGTGTCGCGCAGCGTGGTGAAATACACCTTGGCATGCGCATAATCAGGAGTGACCTGCACTTCCGTAAGCGTAATCATGCCCACACGCGGGTCTTTTAATTCGGCCGTGATGATCACGGATAAGTCGCGTTGAATCTGATCTGCCACCCGCAATCCGCGACCGGGGATGGATTTACTGTTTTTTGCCATTACTGTCTTCCTTGCACTCCACACTGAAACAATATCGGCATCATTTCCAGAGAAATGATGCCGGATTGATTACAGAGTACGGGCAACCTCTTGAACTTCAAATACTTCGAGCTGATCACCTACCTGGATGTCATTGAAATTCTTCAGTGACAAACCGCATTCAAAACCAGACTTAACTTCTTTTACGTCATCTTTAAAGCGTTTGAGCGAATCCAGCTCGCCTGTCCAGATAACCACATTGTCGCGCAACAGACGGATGGAGGAGCCGCGTTTGACCAAACCTTCGAGCACATAACAACCGGCAATCGCGCCGACTTTGCTGATGGTAATAACCTGACGGATTTCCACCAGACCCAGAGCATGTTCGCGTTTCTCCGGAGCCAGCATACCTGACAGCGCCGCTTTCACATCATCGACTGCATCGTAAATAATGTTGTAGTAACGGATATCAATGCCATTGGCTTCAGCCAGTTTGCGTGCTGATGCATCGGCACGGGTGTTAAAGCCGATCAGAACGGCTTTTGATGCCACAGCCAGATTGACGTCGGATTCGGAAATACCACCCACGGCAGCATGTACCACCTGCACGCGGACTTCGGAAGTCGACAGTTTTTGCATCGAATGCACCAACGCTTCCTGTGAACCCTGAACGTCGGTTTTGATAATCATGGCCAGAGTTTTGACTTCGCCCTCACCCATGTTTTCAAACATATTTTCCAGTTTCGCCGCCTGCTGTTTAGCCAGTTTGACGTCACGGTATTTACCCTGACGGAACTGTCCGATTTCACGTGCTTTACGTTCATCGGCCATGACCATGACTTCTTCACCGGCATTCGGCACTTCGGTCAGACCCTGAATTTCTACCGGAATCGACGGACCGGCTTCGGCAATCGAGACACCGTTTTCATCCAGCATGGCGCGTACACGTCCATAAGCAGAACCTGCGAGCACCACGTCACCACGCTTGAGCGTACCTGACTGCACCAGAATCGTGGCCACCGGACCGCGACCTTTATCCAGACGGGCTTCAACCACCAGGCCACGTGCCGGAGCATCTTTGGCTGCTTTGAGTTCCAGAACTTCAGCCTGCAGCAATACCTGCTCGAGCAATTCATCGATACCCTGGCCGGTTTTGGCCGAGACAGAAACGAAAGGAGAATCGCCACCGTATTCTTCCGGCAAAACGTTTTCAGCAATCAATTCCTGCTTGACGCGATCCAGATTGGCACCCGGCTTGTCGATCTTGTTGACGGCCACCACCAGAGGAACGCCGGCTGCTTTGGCATGCGCAATCGCTTCTTTGGTTTGCGGCATCACGCCATCGTCAGCCGCTACCACCAGAATCACGATATCGGTTGCCTTGGCACCACGGGCACGCATTGCCGTAAAGGCTTCATGACCCGGGGTATCAAGGAAGGTAATCATACCGCGTGGAGTTTCCACGTGATAGGCACCGATATGCTGAGTAATGCCACCCGCTTCGCCTGAGGCTACTTTGGCGCGACGAATATAATCGAGCAAACTGGTTTTACCATGATCGACGTGACCCATGACTGTCACCACCGGAGCGCGCGGGAAAGCCTGATATTCGACCTGCACGCCACCATCGGCGAGCATGGCTTCGGGATCATCGAGCTTGGCAGCAAACGCTTTATGGCCCATTTCTTCGACCAGAATCAACGCTGTTTCCTGATCGAGCACCTGATTGATGGTGACCATCTGTCCGAGCTTCATCAATTGCTTGATGACTTCAGAGGCTTTCACCGACATCTTGTGAGCCAGTTCAGCAACGGTAATGGTTTCAGGAACGTAGACATCCTTGACCACGGCTTCAACCGGTGCCTGGAAATTGCTTTCACGGTCATCGGAATGCGAACCGCGACGGGAATTCTTGCCACCAGCGCGCCAGCCATCACGGCCACCCGGTGTCGGCGCGGTATTGCCGCGTGTCTTGAGTCCTTTTTTCTTGGCTGCATCATCTTGCCAGGTCGAAGAAACATTGGCTGACTTGATCGATTTTTTATCGGCCACAACCGGTTTTTTCTCGTCCTTTTTCTCAACCGGTTTTTTCTCGGTTGATTTATGCAAGGTGCCTTCCGGAGCTGCTTTGGCCACCACTTCGGCCGGAGCCGCGACGACTGGTTTTACCGGCTTGCGCTGGGTACTCATCATCGCCTTGATCTGGGCGACTTCATCAGCAACTACCTTGCGGGCAATTTCGGTTGCTGCTGCACGCTCGGTAGCGATTTTGGTCGCTTCCTGAGCGGCTACAACACCTGCGGCGACCTTGTGCTGTTCAGTCGCTTCGGCTTCGGCAGCCAGACGTTTGGCCACTTCGCCCTTGTCGATTTTGACTTCTTCAGCAGCGACAACCGGGGCTGAAACTGCGTCTGCGACGGCAGTCGCCGCCACGGCTTTGGCCGCCGGGGATTTTTTCTTGCTCTGAACTGCCTGCAACTGGGCAGCTTCTTCCTGGGCAGAGGCGCGTCGGGCAGCCGCACTGGCTGCGAGCTCGGCTTCTTTGGCCGCGGCCAGTTCAGCATCCTGCACTGCTTTGGTTTGCGCTTCTTTTTCCGCTTCCAGCTGGGCTAAATGCGTTTGCTTGGCGATTAATTCTGCTTCCTGTCTGACACGCAATTCATCAGCGAGACGATCTTCTTCAACCTGACGTGCCAATTCAGCCGGATTAACAGCCGCAACCGGAGTTTCCGGCTGGGATTCATCGCGTTTGACAAAGGTGCGCTTTTTGCGCACTTCCACCTGAATGGTACGTGATTTACCGGTGGCATCGGCTTGCTTGATTTCCGTGGTCTCTTTACGAGTCAGGGTAATTTTTTTGGTATCGCCATCTGCTTCCACACCGTGGGTACGGCGCAAATGCTCAAGCAGACGATCTTTGTCTTCTTTCGACAAATCATCCAAAGTCGAACTCTTGACCACCCCTGCCGAGCGCAATTGAGTGAGCAGCACATCGGCTGACATCTTAAGCTCGGTGGCAAATTGGGCTACATTATTACTCGCCATTCAGTCCTCTTTTTCTATGTGACGCGGTGGCTGACGCAGACTATTCGCGCTGTTCAACCAATACTCAGGATGAAGCAATGAGGCCGGCTGTGGCAGTCATTATCTGCAGCAGCCGCCGGCAATGCCATCCCTATTTTGTTTCCGTGATACTCCAGGCTTTGGCCAGAATGGCTTTCGCATGGTCATCATACTTTGCATCGATGAGTTTCATTTCATCATCGCTGACATCATCAAACTCGTTTTTAATCAGCTCACGGGCGCGTTCTGTCGACAAGGCCAGAATCGCACCAAATTCGTCATAAGCCAGTGCAGCAAAAGCGGCGAGTGTCTTGATATCGGCCAGACCGAGTTTACCCGCAGTAACGCGGTCCATACCTGGCAGACTGATCAATTCTTCCTCTACACCATCCACACCCTCTTCAGAGGCAATGGCTTCCGAAACAATCGCGTCACGTGCACGAGTGCGCAATTCCTTGACGGTTTCTTCATCCAACGCTTCGATTTCAAGCATTTCACTGATCGGTACGTAAGCGATTTCTTCCAGACTGGCAAAACCTTCATCCACCAGAATGTCGGCCACTTCCTGATCCACATCGAGCTTTTGCATAAACAGCGCACGAATGGCCGATGTTTCCTGCTCAGATTTATTGGCAGACTGCTCTGCCGTCATGATATTGATCTGCCAGCCAGTCAACTCTGCCGCCAGACGTACGTTCTGTCCGCTGCGGCCGATGGCAATGGCCAGATTTTCATCATCCACCACCACATCCATGGCATGCTTTTCTTCATCAACCACGATAGAAGATACATTGGCCGGTGCCAGAGCGCCGATGACGAATTGCGCCGGATCTTCTGACCACAATACGATATCCACACGTTCGCCGCCCAATTCACCGGTAACTGCCTGAACACGTGAACCACGCATACCAACACAGGTGCCAATAGGATCGATGCGCGGATCGTGAGTATGCACGGCAATTTTTGCACGTACACCAGGATCACGGGCAGCCGATTTGACTTCCAGAGAACCTTGTTCAATTTCCGGCACTTCGAGCTCAAACAACTTCATGATAAATTCTGGCGCAGTACGCGACAAAATTACCTGAGGTCCACGAGCATTGCGGTCAATACGCAAAATATAAGCACGTACACGGTCACCAATGCGCAGATTTTCCTTAGGGATCATCTGATCACGTGGCAAACGGGCTTCGATTTTACCGGATTCAACCACAGCTTCGCCGCGCTCCATCCGTTTGATAGTGCCGGTAACGAGTGAGTCACCACGCTCAAGAAAATCAGCCAATATCTGTTCACGTTCTGCATCCCGTACCCGCTGCAGCATGACCTGCTTGGCGTCCTGGGCAAAACGGCGACCAAAATCGACCGACTCAATCGCTTCTTCAATATACTCATCGACTTCGATGTCCGGATATTGCTCCAGCGCTTCGAAATGTAAAATTTCCTGGTCTGGCAATTGCAGACCAGCCTCGTCAGGAACCACATGCCAGCGACGGAAGGATTCGAATACACCGCTCTCACGGTCTATCGTTACACGAATATCGACGTCACCCTCGTAACGTTTTTTCGTCGCCTGCGCTAACGCATGCTCCAGGGCGCCATAGACAATTTCCTTATCGACGTTTTTTTCACGCGCTAAGGCATCAACTAACAATAAAACTTCGCGACTCATGCTTTGCGACTCCTAAAATCGACTTGTGGCACCAAACGGGCCTTTTCCACATCGGCAAGTGCAAACTCCAGCATTGCCGCCCCCTCTTTATTTTCAAATTCCAACATCAGTGTCTCCCCGACGGGTTCATGTATCACACCCTGATACGTTTTGCGATTCGGTGTACCCGCCATCGGCAGACGCAATTTAATCACCGCATCCCGACCAGCAAAGCGCACATAATCAGACAACTTGGTCAAGGCCCGATCCAGACCGGGCGAGGACACTTCGAGTCGTTCGTAATTGGCATTTTCCACCGTCAGCACATGACTCAACTGATGACTTACCAACGCACAATCCTCGACCGTAATCTGACCACGGTCAGCCTGCTCGGCAGTAAAATCGATATACACCCGCAGCAAGCCGCGTGTTGCCAGCTCAAACTCGACAAGTTCATACCCCAGACCGGCAACAGTTTTTTCAATCAAGGCGTGCAAATACAAAACAATTCTCCGACACAGTTATTAATACTTAGTAAATCTTTTAGCGCATTCCAGAAGTACAGCAAAAAAAAAATGGGCATTAGCCCATCTTCTGTTTTTTGCAACTTTCCCATGCTCACGAGTCTGTGCGGCAGGGGGGAAAGCTCACTAACTATCAGATTATAAACGAAAAGCTATTCACTGACAATGCAAAAATTAAGTGGGTACAGATTACTGCCACACACCATTACCCCCGGGCGCGCTTGCGCGGGATTCCCTGATAATTATGTGCCGGCGCACTCGCAGACGTACCGGTGCGGGGACGACGTGGTGCGCTGGCCGGAAATCCCAGTGCGGTTTGCATCGGATCAGGCTGACGGCTGCGCTGCGGCTTGCCGGCAGAATCCGCGCTTTTTGCAAACCGCGAGCTATTTCCTGTACTGTTACCATGACCAGAATGCGTATTTCCGGAAGGCGCCGAACTATTGCCATTGGCAGAAAAACGTGAATTCCCGCCCGGCTTGGCCGAACGCGGTCCGCGATCATCCCGACCAACATTGGCTTCTTTTTCCAGTCCACACAACTTCAGCAGATCACGTGCCGCATTTTCTTCCAGCTCTTCCCAACGACCGCGTTTGAGATTGGGCGGCAACGTCATCACGCCATACCGGGTCCGGATCAGGCGCGATACCGTCAGACCCACAGCTTCAAACATGCGGCGCACTTCACGATTACGACCCTCACCAATCACCACCCGATACCATTTATTTACACCATCACCGCCACCGTCGGCGATTTTGGAAAATTGTGCCATGCCATCGTCAAGCTCAACACCGCTGAGAAGTTTCTGACGCATGCCCTCTTCCAGAGTTCCCAGAGTACGCACGGCATATTCACGTTCGATACCGTACCGCGGATGCATGAGCCGGTTGGCCAGATCGCCGGAAGTCGTAAACAACAACAAACCTTCGGTATTAAAATCCAGCCGTCCTACGGCCAGCCATTTACCATTTTTCATGGTCGGCAGACTGGAGAACACAGATTCGCGTCCTTCCGGATCATTGGTGCTGACAATTTGCCCGGCTGGCTTGTGATACACCAGAATCCGTGGCGGTTTTTTGCTTACTTTGCGTTGAATCAGCTTGCCATTAATACGCACAAAATCGGTCGGCAAAATCCGTTGGCCGATATGTGCCGGTTCGCCATTGACAGATACCCGTCCGGCAACAATCAAGTCTTCCATGTCGCGACGCGAACCCAGACCGGCTTCGGCCAGCACTTTATGCAACTTAGGCGCATCATCATCCGACGTCAGATCGCGGCGCGCAGGCGCAGCGTGACGCGAACCAGGCTTGCTGTCTGCATGTGCCTGATCAAAGGCTTCCGAGGTCACAAAAGAAAACACATCGTCGGCCGGCATGGCTTTCGATGATGAACGGGAAGCGCTGCCTGGCTTGCCGGGACGCGCGCCACGGGCATCCCGTGGCGGGCGTGCATCTCTGGCTTGAGCACCTTCACGCGGAGCACGCGGCTCTCTGGCGGGAGCGCCTTCACGCGGTACGCGCGGCTCTCTGACCGGTGCGCCTTCGCGCGGTGCACGCGGCTCTCTGACGGGTCTTCCTGCAGCAGGTGCAGCAGCATCAGTCGCGACTGCCACCTCTACCCGCTCACTGCGCGCACGCCGCAGGGTACGCGGACCGCGAACGCCGTGCTTCTTGGGCTTGTCGCCGGTGGTTTCAACAACAGCTTCAGTCGGAATTACATCAGGTATATTGGACATCTTTATCATTCTTGGTTAGCTTGATCCAGAGTGACTGTATCAACTGATACCGTCAACGGATCATGTAAGGGGTAATCTTCAGGGGACTCGACAGCCACCCCGGTTTGTTCTTGTTCAGCAGGTAATTCAGAACCAGCCGCTGGAAGTTCCACTTCAACAGCAAAATCCATACTGGTTTGCAACAGGTTTTCCTGCAAATGTGCTTCCAGCACCTGCAGGTGGGCATGGTCGCTTTCCTGCATCATTTCTTGTGACACGGCCTGCAGCGGCGGCAACTGGTCGAGTGCAGCCAGCCCCAGATCATCGAGAAACTGCCTGGTCGAAGCAAACAAAGCCGGTCGCCCCGGAACATCGCGATGACCTATGGTTTCAATCCAGCCGCGCTCTTCGAGCATGCGTATGGTTTGCGCATTGACTGTCACGCCACGGATTTCTTCAATATCACCGCGAGTCACCGGCTGCTTGTAAACAATAATAGCCAGTGTTTCCAGCGCCGCACGCGAATATTTAGGCGGCTTTTCCGGATTCATTCGGTCCAGATATTTACGCATGGCCGGACGACTCTGAAAACGCCAACCGGTCGACAGACTAGTCAGCTCTACGCCGCGATCTTGCCATTCATTGCGCAACATCCCCAGCATCAGCTTGAGCGCATCATTGCCGATAACATCCTCCGAGGAAGACTCATCCACAAAAAGTTTTTTCATGGAATGCAGGGTCAGCGGCTCATGTGCACATAACAGAGCGGTTTCGAGGACTGTTTTCGCCTCAGCAGTATTCATTTGCAACTCTTTAACACGAAATAGTGGGAAGGAGGAGAGCCAGCAGCACCCCCCAATTCGGAAAGACCGAATTTAATCCGGAACCAGTTACGGCATGGCTGGATAATCAACAGACTGTGTAGCTGGACAAGTGTTTCGTTATTTAGCCCGTACAATTTACGTGAAATTGTAAACGATTATTTTAAGATCACAAGCAAAATAACTTATCCAAATCAATGAAAAACTATTTATAACAAAAAGGCCACGAAATTCGTGGCCTTTTAACTGGTTGCGGGGACAGGATTTGAACCTATGACCTTCGGGTTATGAGCCCGACGAGCTGCCAGACTGCTCCACCCCGCGTCTGAGGGTCACACTATAATCGAACGACCGTTTTAACGCAAGGCATTTCGCAAAGTAAACTGCTTTAGCAGGAGGAATCTGCAAAAAATCAGCAAAATTCATGCCAGATTTTGTGGAGCTAGCGCTTATTTTATCCCCGGAAGCTCAAAACAGTCATAAAATAAGCCATCTTAACCATTCCTGCATTCAATGCCTGTGTTGGCTTGCCTGCTCCCTACCCCCTGTCCTCCACATTATGATGAAATTTTGTTCTGAATGCGCTCATCCAGTTTCCCTGCAAATCCCCCCTGATGACAATCGGCTGCGTTTCGTTTGCACTCACTGTAAGGCCATCCATTATCAAAATCCCAAACTTGTGGTCGGCTCTATTCCAGTATGGAAACAGGACAGTGAAATCAAGGTGCTGCTTTGCCGTCGCGCCATCGAACCGCGCTACGGTTATTGGACTCTGCCGGCTGGATTTATGGAAAATGGTGAAACGACGAGCGCTGCAGCCATGCGCGAAACGATCGAAGAAGCCGGTGCCAATATTGAATTGCACGGACTCTTTTCCATGCTCAACGTAGCCCATGTCGATCAGGTGCATTTGTTTTATCTGGCCACACTGAACGATTTGACTTATTCCGCCGGCACTGAAAGTCTGGAAGTGGCTTTGTTTAGCGAGTCGGAAATTCCCTGGGAAGAGATTGCCTTTCAAACCATCAGCCATACCTTGAAATTTTTCTTTGCCGATGTAAAAACTGCTCAGCCGGGCATTCAGGTACATTGCCACGACATTGCCAAACCGCATCACGGCTGATTAGTCGGCTGCGAGTAAGTAGTAACCACAATTCATTTTCCACAGTTAAAAAATACACTGGTTAACAGTTACGCTGTTTTGCATGGCCATTGCATGTAACAATTTTATAACTACCACTGGAAAATCATGACATCTATCCGTAACAACCAACTCAGGCACGTTGCCAATGCTCCCAATAACCGGGCACAGCCAACCAGGATATTTCCCGTCGAAAGATCAACCGAGACTAGCCACTTATATCCGCGCCGGCGTGAATTAACAAAAATGAGTGTTTACTCAACGTTTACCCAGAAAATTGCAAACATACCTTTATGGAAAGTGGTGGCCCCAGTTTGCGCCATCGTCGGTCTGGCGTTAGTCGCCAGCGGAGCAACCTTATCGGCTACTGGCTTTGGAATCCCTGTGGCAATACCGATATTTGTGATTGGTTTATTACTCGCGTTTCTGGCAGCTGGCCTCATCATGCGCCATTCTTAGAAGCCGCTTCCCGAATTCCATGGTCAGCGATAAATATCCTCAGGCGCCGAATTTGGCACCGGCTTCACCCAGCCAGTAGGCATCGATATTTTTAAAGCCCCACTTACTGGCCATTTCACGCGAGATAATTTTGTCGCGTGAATCCCCCTTGGATAAATCCAGTAGCAGCGGAGGAATATAACTCATCGACTTACTGGAAAAAAACACCCTGACCATGGGTGACAGCAGGGATGCATCGTTTTGCTCCACCACCACGCCCAGTCGTCCTGATTCAAGCATCACGAGCGAGCCAGCCGGATAAATTCCAATACTGCGAACAAACGCCTGAAACACTTTGTCATCAAAATGCTTTTTGCTCCATTCAGCCATTTTTTTAATTGACTCTGCCGGGCACCAGCCTTGCTTATATGGGCGATTGGAGGTAATGGCGTCGTACACATCGCACACCGCACCCATCTTGGCCATGAGGCTGATTTTACTGTCGTCATAATGATAGGGGTAACCAGAACCGTCGACTTTTTCATGGTGGTGCAGACACACATCAAGCACCACCGGGCTCATGGTTTTGGTTCTGAGCAGCATCTGATAGCCTTCGAGCGGATGTCTTTTGACCAGTTCGAATTCATCATCGGTAAGCTTGCCTGGTTTATTCAATACTTCCGACGGGATCATCATTTTTCCAATATCGTGCAGCAAACCGGCCATGCCGGCCTCCTTGACTTCGTCATCGGATAATTTGAGTTGTTTGGCCAGCGCGATCATCAGTGCACACACCGCGACCGAATGCATGTAAGTGTAATCGTCCTTGGTTTTCAGACGCGCCAAGCCTATCAGTGCACCGGCATTACGATTGACGGATTCGGAAATTTCTTCCACCAGCGGTTGCATGCTTTCCAGATTGACGGCATTGCCCATGCGGGCTTCCTGAAACATCGACATTACGGCTTTTTTACTGTTCGCCACCACCTGACTGGCGCGATCGAGCTCCTGATCCATCGACATGGCGACCACCGGCACTTTCGCTTGCGGGGTGGGTGGCACTGGTTGAGCAGCCGGTTGCGGCTCGGGTTGTGGTGCAGGCCTGGGTTCAGGAACAGCTTCAGTTTCACTGTAGACATCAAGACCCTTGCTGGTATCGATGATTAATTCCGTAATATTACTGCTAACAATGGTCTTTAAAATATCTGCTGAATTGATCAAAAACGATTTTTTCCAAAAAGGATGATCTATCCATGAACCACAAAATTCATGTACAAACATTCCTTGTCGCAAATGCTGAGTGGAAATTTTCTTAAGCATGTTTAATAATCGGGTATGAGGTCAATGTCATAGCAAAAATACAATGCATCTCTGGCTGAGGCTGGAAGCGCCTGCGTCTGAAATCATTATATGAGCTGTGCGCAATAAGAGAAGTGCTTATCACCAACAAATCAAAGCTAATTCATATAAATCAGTTGCTCAGTATCCAGATTGCGGACAGAAATTGCCGGAATCAAGTCAAGACAACAACAATTTTGTTATCCATACAAGATATCGGATACTGATGGAATCGTGTCAGCACAATCAAAACGGCGTGTTTTACCTCCGATCACAGTCCATTGACATGGTTTTTTTACAAAGTTGACGGCGGAAAGTTATCGGTAGAGCAGATGGAAAGGCTTGAACAACTCCTGCATCACCGGGTTGGCAATGAAGGAAATGTTATAGGGATGTTCGGATGTCATGGCGGCAAAATGACTGGCTTCAGGCAATTGGGCAATTTTTTCAGCAATTTTCCCCCACAACACCAACCTTACCTGCTCATGGCCTTGTTGCTGCAAGGTTTGCAGGACGCTGCATAAAAATGGCAGCCAGGCTTTGGCGTCGATGGCGGGGGCGACTTGGGAACGAAACACCAGACTGGCGTTGAGTAATAAAAACCCGTGTCGGAGCAAGTTGTGCTGCAATTCAGCTCCGGTCTGTATCATTCCGGAGTGTGACTGGCAAGCCCGATTTGCCACCGCAGTCAGGGCTGGTCCCGTGGTTGAACGACTGTCAAGCTGACCATCAGCGACGAGCAGCATTTTCATGAAATTGCGCAGCGACGTGGCGCGGTTGACCTGTTTGGACAAACCCACTCCCGGGCGCCACAACTCGTGCACAGCACCATCCATGAAACAGACACCGGTTGCACTTTGTTCCCGCGGATAGGGGCCCTCACCAAAGAGCACAAAGCGCACGGAGTTCAACGGCAGGGCAAACGCGGCAAACAAACGCTGCTGTGTCGGCAAAAAATCACTCGCGGCCAGGCTGGGAAGATAGTCCGGCTGTGCCTGTTGCACAGCCTTCAGCCCGACATGCAGCGTCGGTTGCCAGGATGGATGCGCCAGGGCCAGAGCAGCCGCTATCGATGGCGGAAATTCCGCCATTAGCTAACCGGCATCGCTGGCAAAGGCAGAGGTGGGCGAGAAATAACACCCTGACGCCCGGGTGAACCATTCATTTCTGCCGGATTGGTTTCTGCCGGGTTGGGATTCACAAACCCGGTCGGAGAATTTCTGGGTGCTGCCGTGGCCATGCTGCTGGCTTCCTGCGGTAAATCTACCCGCTTGCTGCTGCCATGATCGAGCAACAGGATGTAACCGGCATGGATTTCCGTCAGGGCGATACCGGGACTGATTTCACTGTTGAGCCGGTAAGCCTGGGCAGGTTTACCGTCAACAGCCAGAATGGCACCGCTCTGGCTCACCGGATTGGCAACGATGATACCTTTGAGCTGGTAATTGCTGGCGACGGCCAAAGCGCCGCCGAACAGCCCGGCCACACTGTCCACCGTTGCCACAGCTTCAGGCTGTGGTGGAGCAACAATTTTGCGCGCTACCGGTTTCATCAGTTGCAATATCCAGTAGCTGCCTGAGATGCACAAAATAATAAACAGACACAGGCTGCTAATGAGCGGTAATTTTTTCATGCAGTTCTTTCTCTCTAACGCACCAGTTGATTGATTTCAATAATCGGCATTAACACGGCCAGCACAATCAATAACACCACCACACCCATCACCAGAATGAGCACCGGCTCAAGCAAACCTGCCATGGTTAAGGCGCGGCGTTCCAGATCTTGTTGCTGGGAATCGGCCGCGCGTTCGAGCATGGCGGGCAGGTCACCCGTGACTTCACCGGCGCGGATCATATGAATGAGCATGGGTGGAAAATACTGGTAGGTCGACAGCGCCCGCGCCAGACTGACACCTTCGCGCACGGCTGTGGTGGCATGATCAACCTGGGCACGCATGGCCACATTCGAGAGGGTATCGCGGCTGGTTTGCAGGGCCTGCAAGATCGGCACACCGGAACCAATAGTAATAGCCAGAGTGCTGGCAAAACGGCTGGTATTGAGGCTGCGTTCAAACCTGCCATACAAAGGGGCACTCAGCAGCCAACTGTGCCAGCGCATTTTTACCTCGGGATTTTTCAGCAGTTGCAGCCAGCACCAGGACGCGGCAATCACCAGAATGGCCACCACAATACCCCAGGCACGTACGAAATCGGAAATCGCCAACATGATGACTGTCAGAATCGGCAAATGCTGTTTGGTATTGGCAAACACCGAAACAATTTGCGGCACAACATAGGCGAGTAAAAAAATCACGATGGCAAACGCTACCACGGTAACAATGGCCGGATAGGTGAACGCCAGCTTCACCTTTTGCACCAGCGCATTGCGACGTTCAATAAAATCTGCCAGGCGCGACAACACCCGTGCCAACTGGCCGATCTGCTCACCAGAAGCCACCAGCGACGTGTAAATATCGGCGAAATCACGCGGGTAGCGTTTAAGTACTTCGGAGAGAGAATGGCCAGCCATGACTTCGGCACGAATGGCGGCAATCAGATCGCGCACGTAGATGCGTTCGGCCTGTTCCAGCAGGGCAGAAAAGGCCTGTTCCAGCGGCAGGCCCGCTTCGAGCAGACTGGCAAGCTGACGGGTAAACAGTGAGAGTTCGGTGGAAGATAATTTATCCGCAAACAGCCCCAGCTGGTTTTTAGTCTGTTCCTGACTGGCGATTTGTTCGACCGTAATCGGTGTCAATCCCTGGCCGCGCAATTCCGCCCGCGCCGCACGGGCGCTGTCAGCATTCATGACACCAGTTTTATTCTTCCCGTCGGCAAACAGGGCTTCGTAACGAAATGCAGGCACTTTTTTTCCTGTTCCTATTCTTTGGTGACACGCATAAGTTCTTCACGTGAGGTGACGCCTTGTGCTATCCAGCGCTCGCCATCTTCACGCATATTGAGCATGCCATGAGCCTTGGCGGTGGCGCGGATCTCAGCTTCAGAAGCACGCTGGTGAATTTGTGCGCGTATCTGATCGGTGGTTTCCAGTAATTCATACACACCCACCCTGCCCTGATAGCCGGTCTGAGCACATTGTTCACAGCCAACCGGATGCCATTCCTGGCCGTCAAAGCGTTTGCAGTGTTTACACAATTTGCGCACCAGTCGCTGAGCCAGCACGCCGATGAGTGAGGAAGACAGTAAAAACGGTTCGATACCCATATCAAGCAACCGGGTCACGGCGGCAGCCGAATCGTTGGTGTGCAGTGTTGCCAGTACCAGATGACCGGTTAAAGACGCCTGCACGGCAATCTGCGCCGTTTCCAGATCGCGGATTTCACCGATCATGATGACATCCGGATCCTGACGCAAAATGGCGCGCAGAGCTTTGGCAAAGGTCATGTCGATACGGGTATTGACCTGGGTCTGGCCGATACCGATCAGATCGTATTCAATCGGATCTTCCACCGTCAGAATATTGGTGGTGCTGGCGTTGAGTCGCGACAGCGCGGCATACAGGGTGGTGGTTTTACCGGAGCCGGTCGGTCCGGTAACGAGCACGATGCCGTGTGGCTGATTGATGAGCTTGTCAAACTGAGGCGACATGGCGTCACTCATGCCCAGATTGGTTAAGTCCAGGCGCCCGGCTTCCTTGTCGAGCAAACGCAATACCGCGCGCTCGCCATGGCCGGTGGGCAGTGTCGAGACCCGCACATCGAGCGACTTTCCGCCTATCCGCAGGGCGATGCGACCATCCTGCGGCAAACGTTTTTCGGCGATGTCGAGTTGAGACATGATTTTAATGC
Source organism: uncultured Oxalobacteraceae bacterium (assembly GCA_903862415.1). Lineage (GTDB taxonomy): Bacteria > Pseudomonadota > Gammaproteobacteria > Burkholderiales > Burkholderiaceae_D > Solimicrobium. The sequence goes on from CAIOYD010000077.1 coordinate 67,792, forward strand.
GCGAAATCAGTGCCGCATGAATGGCTTTTTTGGGGCGCACGATATCGCGCAGACTGCCGTCGATCCGGAAACGAACGACTGAAATCTGTTCAAACGGTTCGATGTGAATATCGGAAGCACCTTCACGCAATGCCTGGGTCAGCAGCGCATTGATCATGCGGATCACCGGGGCATCATCGGCCGATTCGAGCAAATCTTCAATCGCCGGTAAATCCGACATCATTTTAGCCAGATCCAGATCCGATTCGACTTCATCCACCACCTGGGCCGCATCACCACCCGAGCCAGCATACGCCCGGTCGATGGCCAACACCAAATCGGCGTGGGGAATGCGGTTGAGTTTGATTTTGCCATAACGGCGCCCGACTTCGGCAATCGCGGTCAGGGCGGTGCGTTCCGAACTCCAGACGTACAGCAGTTCAGATTCACCCCAGCCAGCCAGGATGGAACACTCACGCGCAAACGTGTACGGCAGCAAATTGGCCTGTGCTATCGAAATCATGTTATGGCGCCGGTGATGCAGGCACGGCTGCTGTTGGTGCTACTGGAGTAGCCTTGCTGTCAGCCGCTGGTGCCAACCTGGATTTGATCGGATCATGACTGACAAATTGTGGCGACAACAACGAATCGCCTTTTTCCGAATCGAGTGCCGGCATATTCAAAATCGCTGCACTCGGATTATCGGTATGCACCTGAGCGCGCATGTAGTCATAGCGATCGACGGAGATGGAATTGCTTTGCTCCGGATTGCGAATCACGGTCGGCCGCAGGAAAATCAGCAGATTGCTTTTGTCATGGGTTTTGTTTTTGTATTTGAACAAATTGCCCAGATAGGGAATGTCGCCCAGCAGCGGCACCTGATCATTCTTTTCACCGCTGTCTTCGGCCATCAGGCCGCCCAGCACCAACACCTTGCCATCATCGACAATCACATTGGTTTCAATGGAGCGTACTTTGGTAATAATCCCGGCATCGCTGGTGGTGGTCGTATCGATATTGGAGACTTCCTGATAAATATAAAGTTTGACCGAACCACCTTCAGAAATCTGCGGACGCACCCGCAGGGTGACGCCGACATCTTTACGTTCAATAGTCTGAAATGGGTTCACGGTCGAACCGGAATTGGTCGAGGCATTGGTGTATTGACCAGTCACGAAAGGAACATTTTGTCCGACCAGAATCTTGGCTTCTTCATTGTCTAGCGTGGTCAGTGTCGGCACCGATAATACATTCGCATTGCCGGTCGATTGCAGCGCATTGGCCAGAGCACCCAGTCCCAACTGGGCACTGAAGATACCGACATTCAGACCAGGATCGGGCACGGCGGATTTACCGGCAGCGGCTAAGGCAAACAAGTTGTTGGTGGCACCACCAGTATTGAAGCTCGAGGCGCTGCCGACACGCACACTACTGTTACTGTTACCGGTCAGGGCGGCCCACTGAACACCAAACTGGGCGGCCTTGCTGGTAGAAACTTCGACGATCAGTGCTTCAATATAGACTTGCGAACGGCGCGCATCGAGCTGATCGATGACTGCACGCAAATTGCGGTACACCGGTTCACTGCAGGTAATGATGAGCGTATTGGTGGCCGAATCAGCCTGAATATATCCGGCTGCACCACCACTGGGCAGGGTAGTCGGGGTGTTCGAGGTGCTGCTGGATGAACCACCACCCATAGCATTGCCCAATCCGCCTGAATTTGACTGACCGGTAGCGCCCTTGTTTTGCATCGCCGGCGATTGGACATTATTGCTGCTACCCTGAGTAGCTGTTGCTGCTGAACTTGTGCCGTCAGCGGCAGAAATCGCCCGCAGGGTCAGCGCCAGTTTAATTGCATCGGCATTTCGTAAATACACCACATGCACATTGCCCGGCAACACCGTCGGCTGATCGAGTTTGTCAATCAGGGTCTTAATCAGATTGGCTCTGGCAGTCGAAGGGGCGTGCAGCAAAATCGAATTGGTACGGCTGTCAGCCAGAATATTGGTTTTACCGCTGTCGACCGGGGAATTTTGTTGTTCCGTCAAACGCAACACCAGCGCCACCACATCGCTGGCGATACCGTATTTGATTGGAATCACATCGGAATCATTGGTCGCTGGCGCATCCAGGCTGGCGATGATTTTTTCCAACCGCTTGAGATTATCGGCATAGTCGGTAATGACGAGCGAATTATTACCCGGATTGGCATTGATGGTGTTGTTGGGTGAAATCAGCGGCCGCAATACCGTCACCAGATTGGCGGCACTTTCATAATTAAGCCGATAAACCTGGGTGGCAATCTGATCTCCCTTGATGCCGCTGATCTGGGTCGGACCAGCCTGAAGTTTGCCATCCGATTCCGGCACCACTTTGGTAAAGCCATTGGCCGTGACCACGGCATAGCCCTGCAAGCGCAGGGTTGAGGTCAGCAGAGCAAAGGCCTGCTCCTTGTTGACCGGCTGTTCTGACACCAGGTTGATGGTGCCTTTGACGCGCGGATCAATAATAAACGTCGTTCCGGTATAGTGCCCGACTGCCTTGATGACGGATTCGATATCGGCGCCCACAAAGGTCAGTTTGGATTCATTCAGGCCAGGTTCCTGCGCACCTGCAGACAGGCAGGTTAAACCCGTCAAAGCGCAAAACAGGACCTGTGCTGTCCACTGGGGTGCGGCACAGAAAAACTTACGTGGGGTCAGATTTAATGGTGTCATTCGAGTATTTTCAGTTAAATTCCAAAGCAATCACATTTTTATCAGTGCCATTCCGGCGCTGTCCCAACAAATTCAATAAATTGGCCAGACGGTCTTCCTGTCCCTGCGCGGCTTCTGCCTGTCCGCTGAAGTGTAAATGCCCCTCATTGAGGGCACCTCTGCCACTGAGCAGCATCGGCCCCTGCAGGGTTTTCAACTCCAGTGTCGCCTTCTGACCATGCCAGAGCATAGCCATTTCATACGAACCCAGTGGCTTGACCGGTGACAGCGCCGAAGCCATGTTTTGCATACTGAGCTTCATGCTGCCTTCAACTTCGGCCTTGCCATCCACGAGTGTCAGCGCCAGTACATTCCAGCTCAAGGTCACTTCACCTGCCGGACGCAGAGTATTTAATGGCGCCCCAAGTCCGCTCAGACGTTCGGCCGGCAAGAGCAACCCACCCGGATTGATCTGAATATGGTGCAGGTTGCCGGTTATATTCAAGGGCTGCAACAAAGCGGCACTGTTTTCACAATTCAATTCAATTTGCCCCAATAACAAAATCGGCGATACATGCCAGACAAAACGTCCTGGCAATAACGGCGTGAGTTCGGCATTTTTATTGGCCGCCACGCCGATAAAGGCCGAACCATTCCAGATACTTCCCTGCGCATCACCGAGGGCAAAACGTCCTTCGGTCTGGTACTCCAGCAAAGCACTTAACCAGACAGCCGGAGCAAAGGCAAGTATCGTCAGCAACATGCACAGCAGCCCTGCCACAATAAAGGCCAGCAGAGTTTTGAGCGACAGACCGGATGATGCGTCTGCCGCACTGGCCGACAGATTGCTGCGTTTCGGTAGCAATGTCATTGTTTGCCCGCTTTAATCACGTAGCTGACCTTGTTCATCGCATTAATTGCCACTGTTTACCTGACGCAACACCAGATTGACGCTGATTAAGCCTTGTTCCAAGCCGATGATTTTGATGTCTTCAACAAACAGTGCGCTGCTTTTTTGCACTTCCAGCAACCAGGTTTGCAGTGAGACCATCGAGGCTGAACTGATCTGCACCCGAACCACGCCATCGCTGACCGACAGTGACTGTGACTTCAAACCATTGTGGGTCATCCCGGCGTCGATCAATTCACGAGTCACTTCGTGACGATTTTCGGTGCCGGGAATGGCGGCCAGTTGTTGGGCATATTGCTGCATTTCTGCGGCCTGCTGGTGCAACTGTGGCAGCGAACGAGAAAGTTCTTCACGACCGGTCCAGGCCGGATCAATGGCCAGCAAATAAATGAGTGTGAGCACGACAAAACCGGCGGCCACCTGCAAATACTGCCGTTCACGCGGCTGACGTGCATCCCAGAACTGGTTTAAGGACTCTGCCAACAGCATTCTGAATGATGGTTTCATTTCGCCACCCTCACCTGCCAGATATCCGCATTGGTTTTTTTCAACATGAGTCCTTTGGCTGACAGAGCCATTTGCAGCGGCTGCTGCGGCAATTCGCCTTTGACCTGCAAAAGCAAGCCATGGTCTTTGTATTCAATCGAAACCAGTTTGGGTAACTGGTTTGCGGGCAGTGATGTCCAGGCAGAACCAAATTCACTCAACAGCAGGGTGAAGTCGCTGCTGCTGGACTGCCCGGCATTGCGCTGTGCCAGTCCGAGATTTTTTTTCATTTGTTCGAGCGGAAATAAAATCACGGTTTCTTTGGGAAAGCTGGATTTAAACGTTTGTTCCATACTGAGTTTGAGCGCACGTGCTTCACGTTTCATGACCCAGTATTCACTGTTGAGGCCGATAATGTTGAGCAACAACACCAATACGGCCAGGGTCAGCGGCCAGCGCCAGGTTTGCCACTGAATCCGGTTGGTTTGCGCCTGCGTTAAGCCAGCCATTAAATTGATGCCGACGGTTTTGGTCGCCTGCAACGTCACTGGCCAGGCGTCTGCCTGCACTTCCACACGTGCGGCCCATTCCGGGTCAACAGCAATGGCCTGTTGATAACTGCCGAGTTGATCTGCCTGCACGATCAGCAACACGGACTCTGCAGGAAGCAGCATCATGACAGCGGCCAGTTGACTGCTCACTTCGTCATGGGCTTCGACTAACCAACCGGTACCGAGATCCTGTGCCGTGCGCATGGAAAAACTGCCACAGCCATCCTGGGTTGTCAGGCAAACGGTGACGCGTCCCTCAGCCCAGGGCAAACAGAGTTGTGCCGGCAGAGCTTTAATCTGGCTCGCGCCCAAAGCAAACAGACTGGTGGCCAATTGCTGCAACCAGCCTCGCTGAGCAATGGCGATGCTGCGCAGATGGGCCGTGGTTTCTTTGCCTGACACCACAATGACGCTCTCGGCGACATCGCCCATTAACTGCTCTTCGACCAGCGTCGGCAGAGCCAGTTTCAGTTTTGCTTCCGTCATAGGCGGAATGGTCAAGCCCAGCAGCGTGACATCAGCAGCCGCAATCAACAGCACTACAGTAGCACCAGCGATGCTGGGCGCCAGAGCCGACAGTTGGCTCTGTCCTGAATGCGACAGGGCGCCATCGGCCGCGCACAGTGCATAGGCAACGGATTGATGTGGCCAGGTGGCAGTATGTTGCGCCGGAATACGTAAATACAGTGTGTCCAAGATAGTGGTTCTTTAAATTATTAATTCACGTTGTATGGGCAGTACGTTTAAGGCGACAGTTCAATTATTTCTGATCCAGACTATCCGGGTATTACCTGACACCGGGGTGCGCTCTATCAGGGCATCCACTTCCAGCGCAGAACGATCGAGCTTCACTTTTCCATGCACAATAAAATAATTGGTCTGGGTACTCACTACCGTTTCATACGGAACCGGCACCTTGGCATAGGTCCAGCGCGACTTGAAATCCGACATATCCCTGAAATAGGCACGATCCCGGCTTGTGACTATTTGCTGTGCGTCTGACAATGAGATGTCAGCAATTCTAGCTGAAATCACCTCGGCCGATGCCGTATTTATATTGATCGGTGTCGCTATTGGTAAAAAAACAACCAAGTCTTTTAATTTTGCCACCGTTTCCGGGGTAAATCCGGGCAAGGCCAGCAAATCATCGACTTGCGTGAGAGCAAGAATTTTAGCACCGATCGCGTCGCTGGTAACACTGCCATCCTGATTTAGTTCAGCTGCCTTAGCCTGCGTCGACGCCACCAGCGTGGCTGTGGCCGCGGCGAGTTGGGTATCGATACCCTCTGTACTGAGCAGTCGCTCAAAGGCGGCCTGCATTTTGGGGTCCACGATGCCACCGGCGGCCAGACCGGTTAAATTCAGCCGTGACTGGGCATCGATGATAAAACCGGACAGCGTGGCGTCAGCTGTGTCTTCGCTACCGTTTTGGTTATCCACATATTGATTCAGACTGGTATCGGCCAAGGCCACTGACCATGGTTCACCCAGATAATCGACCTGATTGACGCGCGCATCTTCGCGCAAAATCAGTCGCGCCCAATCGAGCGCACCGCGAATAATCCATTGCTTCTGTAATTGATAACGCTGATTTTCTATCGAGCGCACCTGAATATTTTGCTGGCCGAACAAACTCATCACCAGGGTAATGGCGAGCGCCGCGAGCAGCAACGCGGTCACAATGGCCACGCCTTTTTGTCTGGCAACGGGTTGAATGGGTTGATGACCGGCAGGCATGTTCATGCGCCACCCAGAATAAAAATTTTCGTCATCGGTTTATCGTGATTTTTCAGTTGCAAGATCACCTGCAAACCGGTGGTGACATTAGACTGATTGACATTTTGCACCCCGACCGCCTGGCTCGGCGGCGGATTGAGATTCGCCGACGCGGTCAGCGAGCTTAGCGGCCAGCCGGAAAACAGCAGACTTTGCAGGTTTTTTTGCATCACCACTTCTACCTGATCGTCAGGTGGATTGCGCGCCTGCAGCAACAACTGCGTAAGCACCTTCAGATCGTGGGTGGTGATCGATTCAAACCGGGTTAAATTGGCGTTATTCAGACGATACGTCACCACCTGCATGGCGGGAGCCTGATTGTCGGGAAAGACATTGCGGATCAAAATCAGGCGTTCAGGCTCAATCCAGCTCGAACGTCCTTCAGGCAGATTGGGATAATTCAGCGGATTCACATTTTGTGTGCAATCGCTTTGCAACTGCGCAAAAGTCAGTTGCAGGCCACGGGTTTGTTCGAGCTCCGCCGTCAGACTTTCGCGGCTGCGCACGATGCTGTCCAGACCACGCCATCCGAGTACAGCCACGATCGCCAGAATACTGATGGCGACGAGCAGCTCCACCAGAGTAAAGCCACCGCGCCGGGTTAAGGGTTTATAAGGCATTGGGTACAATCTGGGAAAGTTTGATAATCTGGCGATCCGGGAAACGCTCATCCATAACGATGACTTCTACCCGCCGGAAAGACGGATTCGGGGTCGCATACACATCCTGCTGGCAAATAAAGGGTAAATCATCTTGCGGGCAGGGAAAATTACTGCGTCCGATATCAGGAAATTCTTTGACCAGACGAATTTGCGACAGGCGGTTTTCAGCCGACCAGGTGGCCATCATCGCCGCACGCAGGTGGTCACTGTTTTTACTCAGACTGCCGATGGCGCGCAGACTTGCACCCAAGGCCACGCCGACGATCACCAGTGCAACCAGCACTTCAAGCAGGGTAAAACCCTGTGATTGTTGTCCATTTAGACGCAGCACGCAGGCCTCCGATTATTCAACAACAAAATGCCCCAGACCATCGGCCTGTATCGCTACACGGGCATCTTCATAAGACAGCACCAGAGTAAACGGTTTATCGACCGGCTCGCGGCCAAAGATAATTTTCAGCGGCAGAGCCACATCGGCATTACCCGGCTGCATGCTGATGATGAGCGGCGAGTTTTTGAATTGACGTTCACGAAATAAATCACTATCGGTGAGCAGCTGCCATTCTTTATCGGATTTAACGTAAAAGCGGAAACCCTGACTGTCGAGCTCAAATGCCACCGGACGATTGCGCACAATGGCTTCTTCGCGCGCGAGTTGCAACAACAGTGCTACCCGCTGACCGTCTTTAAGCAAGGTCTGACGTCGGTCCGGTATGGCATTCATGCTGACCATGCCGAGCATGATCCCCATCACCACCATCACCACGAGCAACTCCAGTAAAGTAAAGCCGCGCTGACGTCGGGCCGACATTGCTGTCACCAACTGCACTACAGATCCCAGGAACCGATATCTGCATTGATGCCTTCACCACCCGGCTGACCATCGGCACCGTAGGAAAAGACATCGAATTCACCGCGTATGCCGGGATTGAGGTATTGATATGGATTGCCCCAGGGATCTTTAGGAATTTTTTCCAGATAACCATCGGTTTTCCAGCCATTCGCAGCCGGTCCGGCAGTGGGCTTGACTACCAGTGCCTGCAGGCCCTGTTCGGTGGTGGGATAACGTTGATTGTCGAGTTTATACAAAATCAACTGCTGCTTGATATTGGCAATATCCTGCTTGGCCGCGGCAATTTTGGCCGTATCGGTATGTCCAACCAGTTTAGGCACCACGACGGCCGCCATAATGCCCAGAATAGCGATTACCACCATGATTTCAATCAGGGTAAAACCACGGACCATGGCATGGTGCGAGCGCTGACGAAAAGAAACAAGTGAGTTTTGCATAGCAATGCAGCCAATAAAAGAAGAAGGTTTTATTGTATTGCATTTAAAATAGAAATTGTAAAAATGATCAAAGGAAGTGTACTCATTTCGATCAGGAAATTAATTTCCAGGCAATAAACTAGTTACGATCACCACGGCGCTGCACGCCAGACAAGATGGTGAACCAGAATACCGAACCCTTGCCCAATTCACTTTCATAGCCAATTTCCCCGCCCATTTTTTCGACCAGACTCTGGGTAATATTCAAACCCAGACCGGTGCCACCCTGTCGACGAGTATCTCCGTCGTCAGCCTGGGCAAATTTGCGGAAGATCCTGCTCTTGAAATTATCAGCAATACCGTGACCATGATCCTGCACCTCCACCCGGAAAACGCCATCGCTTTCAAACAGCTTGATTTCGACTTCACCACCGGGCAGAGAAAATTTGGCCGCATTCGAGAGTAAATTGGCAAACACCTGCATAAGCCGGTTACTGTCACCCATAGCCCAGGCCTGCTCAGGATGTTGATCAAAACGGAAAGTCACGTCATACGAGTGCGCGTAAGCGGCATTGGCTTCCATCGATTGCAAAGCCAGCGCCACCAGATTGACGCGCTCTATATTAATCACCATTTTGCCATTGGCGAGCTTTTCCATATCGAGCAAATCGTTGACCAGAATGCCGAGCCGCTGACTGTTTTTAAAGGCAATCCGTACCAGATTCAACACATTAGGCAACAGCGGACCACAGACACCGCTTTCGAGCAAGCCGAGGGAACCATGGATAGAAGTCAGCGGGGTACGCAATTCATGACTGACCATGGAAATAAAGTCGGATTTAATCTGATCCGATTCGCGCTGCTTGGTCAGATCGAGTACAAAACCGACCCACTCCGTGGTCGAACCTTCGAGTTGCGCCAGTCCCACCATGCAGGGAATCAACTTCCCTTCACTGACAATTAATTCCACCTCAAACGGCAACGACTGCCCGTGCAGTTTCAACTCCGTCAGTGCCTGCTGGTACAGTGGCTGTGTTTCACTGGAAATCAGCCGGTGCCAGTCGAGTCCTTCGTCAAAGAAAGTCTGACGGCTAAGGCCCAGCACCTGCAACAGCACATCATTGGCTTCGGTAATGCTGCCTGCCATGTCACCTTGCATAATTCCGATCAGACTGGAATTGAATAAGCGCCGCAAACGCGATTCACTCATTTGCAGGGCTTCGAGCATGCTGGATTTTTCCAGACTGGCCTGCTCGGCAATATCACGTGCGGCCAGCAAATCGGTTTCGATTTTTTTCATCGAGGTAATGTCACGTACGCTGAATACCCGGCCAATCAAGGTGTCGCGCACAAATTCAGGTTTTGAGACGCAGATAAAAAAGCGCCCATCTTCAAGCGAGAGAAAATCTTCGGTTTCCAGATGCGGCTCCAGCTGCGCCCGTTCCAGACTGGCGGAGATATCACTGCCATCGAGCAGACATGCGAGGATATGATCCCACATACGGTTTTCATCGCGCTCGATCAAAAATGATTCCGGCAAATCCCACATCAGCGCAAAGCGACGGTTCATATTGATGATATGCCCGAATAAATCCACCGCCAGAATACCTTCGGCCGTGGACTCGAGCGAACTTTGCAGCTGCGACACCAAATGCAGCTGTTGCTGCTCCACCTCGCGGTTGCGGGTCAGATCTTCGGCATGAATAATCCAGTAATGTTGACCATTCTCGCTATAGCTGGAGACCTTTTTTTCCACATGAAAGGAACTGCCATCGATGCGCATCCACTCCGTCTGAGCAATCCGGTAACCGTCAAACACCGGTGTATGACACAATTCTTCCCAGAAAAATACATCCAGCAACGAACACTCCACCCCGGAAAGCGCTTTGCCCCTGAGTTCCGACGGTATATAGCCGAGCATCTGCGCGGCATTCAGATTCACATCCAGCAGCGACAGAGTTGCCACATCGACGACCATCACAGCTTCACGTACGTGATCAATGATGTGTCGCAACAGGCCAATATTGGCACCGGCAGTCACAGTGAGGTTAAGGTTTTCCATTCAGCTACCCTCTGCTGGCCACAGCGGCGTTGGGTGGGGCATTTTTTGATTTGGAATCGACATAATAATTAATTCGTTTGCGCGGATTGAGGTAATCAAAAATCGCCCTCGGCAACAGACCCGGACGAATACTGCCATTAATACCTAACTCCTTGCTTTCAACCGACAGGTCAAGAATGATGGCATCTTCCTTGGGAATTTCTTCGTCATACACCAGAATCCGTGGCCGTAATGGCATACCGACATTCACATTCATCACCAGACCAACCGCGTCATTGGAAAGTCGTACCAGCGTACCCGGTGGATAGACTCCCAGGCTTTTCACCAGCGTGGCCATGGCCAGCGGATCAAACTGCGCGCGCCGGTGGGCATACATCAGAGAGAGCGCTTCATGCGGCGTGATCGACTGATTTGGATCGATGTGATTACACAGATTGTCATACACATTGGCAATCGTCACGATGCGGGTCAGCATGTCGATGGCCTCACCTTTGAGCTTATTGGGAAAGCCGCTGCCATCCATGAATTCGTGATGACGGGAAATCACATCCAGAATCGCCTTCTCCATACCGGCTTTTGTGCCGACATCAATACCATACTGGGTATGCAGCTCGAAAATATTCTGTTCTGGCTTACTCAGTGGCGTGGTTTTTTTGTTGATGTGGTCGGGAATATTCACCTTACCCAAATCATGAAACAGCGCCGCAATCCCAATGGTTTTAATTTGCTCTTGGGTGCATTTCATTTCATGCGCCAGCATCATCGCCAGGACCGAAACATTGAGGGCATGAAAATACAGCTCTTCACTGCCCTCAGTTTGCTGTATCAAATGCATGATGGCGTCATTACCGGTTAAAAACACGTCGGCAATGCTGTCGATTAATTTGCCGGCTTCCTGCAAAGTCAGTTTGGGTTGGGAAAAAATCATTTTATTGATATTTTTTACTACCGCCGACGCCTGCACGAATTTGGCTTCGCAGCGAGCGATTTCTGCACGTTGTTGCTGCAATTTTTCAAAGCGGGCTTTTTTGGCTTCAATGATGCTGTCAAAAACTTGCCCGCCTGATACCGCTTCATTCGATGACGATGCGACAGGTGCTGGCGACGAAGCGCGCAAGGCAACCGGATCGGTTTTGGCCGGGATGTAGCGGATTTGCTTCAGCTTGAGGTTATACAAATCCTGAATCTGCTGCTCACTGGTGATTTTGAACGAACTCATCGGAAAGGAATGCTGAAACCAGTTCAAATCGAGCTTGATAAACATGCCGATTTTGACCTGATCTATAGGAATGAGTTTGGTTGCTTCAGCCATATTCCGGAATGAACAAAATACCTGTAAGGATGGATTATTTTAATCGGACTAACACAAAAAACCAGACTCTTGCCTGGCATCCTTTTAGTTGTAGTCGATTTATCTACCTTGTACCAGTTCAATGTGGCTGAACATCCTGAAAAAGCACGGCAAAGTGCTTGTCAGAATAAAATGACATGATTTTTGCTCAACAAATGATGCATCCCACTTAACAATTTATCTGGCAAATGCAGCAACCAACTGACTGCAACGACTGCACACACGAGATGGTGGCGAATGTCAATTACACTGTCATTTACTGGGTTTTAAAGCAAACGGTTGAGATTTTAAGCATCAAACATTCCGCTAAAAAATGGCCAACAACCTAAATAGTCAGAACTGTATTTTTTCCCCAAAATAAATGATTCCCATAGATTTCATATTAATTGCAAAATTTATGCCTATAAGTTACAATTAAAATTATTAAATAATAGCTATGGGTTTCAAATGAATAAGAGACTTGAAGATCTGCAACGCTATCAACTCGATCAGGTACTGGCCCGATGGCGCAATGCTGACTTACCGTCACGACCACCTTACGGTTGGGTCAGGGCAATACGTGACGCCCTCGGTTTAAGCGCGTCAGCATTTGCTCGTCGTCTGGGTATGAGTCATGCTGGAGTACGCAAGCTGGAATTGGCGGAAGCTGGCGATGCAATTACTTTAGCCAGCTTGCGCAAGCTGGCAAATGCGCTGGATTGTGAACTGCAATATGCACTTGTCCCGAGAACGTCATTAGACGCAATGTTAACCAGCCGTGCACGCCAGGTTGCAGGTGAGCGAATCAACCCGGTTGCGCACTCAATGGCACTGGAGGATCAATCGACTGATGTCGCAATGAATAAGGTTCAGTTGGAATTGTTGGTCAAAGAAATTCTTGCCGGCTCGCGAAGAGAACTTTGGGAATGAATTTTCAATATACTCCGGGCGCTACGCCGCTTGATCCGGATGAGGCTGCGGGTCTGATTCCAACACATATTGCCACCCAATCCGAATTGAACGTATGGGAAGAAGCCAATATTTTAAAGGGTGCCCGCTGGGCCATTCGTCATAAAAAACGTAACCTGCTCGAAGAAGCTTACGTTCGCGATTTGCACCGTCAAATGTTTGATGAAACCTGGAAATGGGCTGGCACTTTTCGCTCCAGCAATAAAAATATTGGAGTAGATTGGTCACAAATCGCCGTTCGGCTGCGTAATCTTCTCGACAATATCAAATATCAAATTGAAAATCAGACGTTTGAGATCGATGAACTCGCTGTACGCCTTCATCATCAATTGGTATGGCTTCATCCCTTTCCTAATGGAAATGGTCGCCATGCACGACTCATGGCTGATTTACTGGCGATAAGATTGGGTGGCTCCAGATTTACCTGGGGGGGTAATTCACTTGTTGCTGTTAGTGATCTTCGGACCAGTTATCTTGATTCATTGCGCGCGGCAGACAATGGTAAATTTGAAATGCTTTTACAATTTGCCCGAAATTAAGATTGGATTACCAATACCTGATGCAAATGCAGGACGTGAGAGTGAGGCGATGCGCTTATTTTTGGCCGATAATGGCGCCTCCATTCACTACACGGCGCCCGAAGCAATTCAAACCATGTCAGACCTGGCTGCGGGGACGCTTACTGAACAGCAGTTTGCACATTGGCTGCGCATCAGAAAAACTACTTAGCTTTTTTAGTCGCCAACTCGGTAGCTTCCTGAATATTTTTCTCCGCCAGCTTCACTTCCATCTCGGGAGCCACGGCCACCACCCGCTTCCAGAAGCCGATGGCCTGTTTATAATCAGCGCGCTCAAAAGCTTCACTGCCGGACAGTTGCAGCGATTTGATATGTTTGGGATCGAGCGCCAGCGCACGTTGCAACAAGGTACGTGCTTCGGCATCCCAATGACCTTGATTGGCGACGACCTTAACATCCACCCAGTCAGCCAGCAAACCGGCATCCGGAGGTAACAACGCGGCAGCTTTGGCATAAGCGTCGGCCGCGGGACCGGCCTGTGCCAACTCCTTATAGGTCCGCGCCAGCAACAGCCAGCCGTCGCCATTGTTCGGAGTCTCGGCCATTTTGGCAGCCAGATGTTTCACCGCCGTATTCAGATCACCACCATTTTTGCCCGCGGCTGGGGGTGGAAATGGCGATGGCGCCTGAGTTGCGGCTGCAAATGGTGGTGCCGAGGGAGGCATGACGATATGCGAAGCACTCACCTCTGAATGCGGCAGTGCCGCCGTGGAGGCTGACAAATTCGGCTTACTGAGTTGCGCATACACCGTCAGCGCTGCCAGAGTCAACAGCGAGGGTGCAACCCAGTGCAGTGACAACAGCCATCTGGCATCGTTAGCAGCAACGGCAACAATCAACCAGCGGGAAAACAAAAACAGCAGCACAGCCACAACGCTGGCAATCAGCAAAATTAACAAATTCTCTCTCCGGCTAACTTAACAAGGGATCAATCAACGCATTTTTTAAACTAGTGCACATCACCACGCAGTCCCATGTAAAAATAATTACGGGTACTGTGATCATTGCGCAGGGCTCCGGACGAGTTGGCGTTTTCGCGACCGACTTCACCTTCCAGATAAAAACCGGAATTCCACTGATAACTCAGGCGGGAACTGAACGAGAGCCTATCCTGCTTGTTATCGCTGTCATCTTTCTGGCTGTAGTAATGCAGATTACTGTCCAGGCGTGCCTGGCCAAACAGCGGGAAAGCATAACCCAGACTGGAAGATTCCCCTTTGTAGGTAGGTGCTTTAATCAAACTGACATTTCCCAGACCAACGGCGTTCGGAAACAGCAGATTGGTGCCAATCGCCTGGAAGGTCACCACATGATTCAAGCCCGAACCCTGCTGGGTCGCGGTGTTGATGATACAGTTATTGTTCACCGGATCAATCGTACCCAGACAGGTACCAATCACTGCCAGCGGCAGCACCGCCATCACGGGCTGGGTGCTGGAAATTTCCGACAGCCGGTAATCCACACCGAGCTGCCATTTTTCCGTCAACGGATGGGTGACACCGATGGCAAACATATCGGACGTAGCCGACAGTGCGCTGGCCTGCAGACGCATCTGATCAACGCCCTGCAATTTCACCAGATCGCTGAACGACAGACCTGGGAAAGCCATCAGCGCATTCGTCAGGCTCAAGGTGGGTGCCTTGCGATGATCGAGCATGAAGAAATAATTATCGCCACCGGAACTAAGATAATTTCCCTGCATCAGAGCGATATTCACACCGCGATACAGCACATCATAATCGAGCATACCAAACACACTCGCGCCACCGGCAAAGTATTTGACTTCGGTACCGACCGCACGTCGATTGGCCAAACCTTCGAGTGTCTGTTCATTGACATACACACTCACGCCAGGAAAGGATGCCTGCGGCATCATGTCAACACTGGCACCGTAAAAGGTTTTTTTGAATGTAGAACCATATTCCACCGCTTCACCAAACACCGAATTGACTCGCCAGTCGGGGTTAAAACTATAACCACCAACCACACCATCAAAGCGATCCAGTACCCCCATGCCGTTTGGATTTTGTCGACCGGCACGTACATAAAAACCGTTTTTTTGATCGTTATAATCGACATAGGCAGCATACAGACGGTTATAACTGCGCGAAGGTGTGAGATAGTTGTGATTATCGGTGTCGCGCACCACAATCCGGGTGTCGCTGTACGCATCGTGACGGCGCACATTCAGATTGACCGAATCAATCAGTGAATTCTGATCGACTAAAGAAAGGGTGTCGCGATTAAACGCCAGTTGTCCGGGTGGCGGTGGCGTCAGGGTTTCGATTTGCGAATTCCCTTTGTAATAATACGATGACACGCTGCCGTTATACGTCCATTCTGCCGGACCGGCTTCTTTAGGCAAAGCCCGCACTGCTGCACGCTGAGGGCTGCCGGCTTTGGGGAGTGCCGCCAGTCGGGCGCGTACCCGGGTGGCATTGGCTTCATTCGGGTAAAGTTTCAGATACAGTTCATATTCAGCGCGCGCCTTGGCGATTTCGCCATTCATCTCCCGCGCTTCACCGATGAGTGCCTGGGCTTTTTCTGTCACAGGATTGCCTGGCAGTCCCAATACCCGGTTCAGACGATTGACGGCGGTAGCTGCATCCTTGCTGTCCATCGCAGCACGTGCCTGATCATAAAACCCCTGGGCACGCAAATTGATGTCTGCGGCCGTCGGCACCGGTGCGGCATCTGGGGCGGGCTCAGGCGACACCAATGCTGCCACTTCCGGCACCGCAGCCTTGACTGCAATTTCAGGAACAACCACAACGGGAATAGCTGCGACGGGTATGGCGGCAGCGGGTATGGCTGGCACCACCGCCACTGGTACGACTACCGGCACAATGGCGACGGATTTTTTTTCAGGCGCTGGCGCTGGCAGCAGCGGCACAGTAACAATAATACTTTGCCCATCCGTTCCTGGTCGCACGGCAAAGCGGGTCTTTTGTGAAAACGTCACCAGCATACCGTTGAGCAATTCCGGATACAGCGCGGTGACATCCGGAACTCTGTCCGTTTTCAGGGAATGCACCAGTTCCTGTTCCAAATCACTTTCCGACACATTGGCATCCACCAGACGGAGAAAGATACGCACTTCTTTGCCATCGTTGAGCGGACTGTGGCGCAGGTAGAGAATTTTCTGAGTAAACCGGATCACAATATCAGCATCAATGTCATGTGGTCGCACATCTATCCGGTCGATCACTTCAGCTGCCGCATTTGCACCAGCCAACAAAAAAACCAGCAGGCACAAAGAACGCAGTAATTCCGTGCGCCACTGATTCCAGCACTTCATCAACAACAGCGGCGTTACAATTCGTAGCATCACGGGCATCATCGGTTTCATCCTGTTAATTCCATGAAGAATAAGGTTGACCTTTGGAACCCAGCGGCCGGTGACAACCGCTCGATGAGCAATCTTTAACGCCGGCATTGTTATGCTTGGCGCGATTGATTTTCGTCATATTGCCCAGGTAGGTCGAGGTTGAATCATGGCAGGTAACACAAGACGTCTGCATGGTGCCGTGATTCATTTTATCCACCGTAAAGGTCACGGTACTGCTGTGACAGAGCGAACATTCATTTCCCGGCATACCGGTTGGCGTCAGCGTGGGAATATGATTACTTGGCTTGGACATCACACCGGTATAGGCACCACTGTGACAAGTCTGACAGGTTCCGGCAGCCACGCCAGTATGACTGAATGTCGCCGGCAGCCAGGCGGAAAAACTCTTGTGACAGTTTTCACACGGCAGCACCGTGGGCATATGGGTCGCCGGCTGAACATCAATATTCGGATAAGAACCGGTATGGCACGTGGCGCAACCGGTAGCCGCCACACCGGTATGGGCATACGGCGTAATGAGCGGCAGCCAGGACAGACCGGTACGATGGCAGGTATCGCACGACATGGCTGTCGGAATATGCGGTGTCGATTTACCACTGGCATTGACACCGTTATGGCAGGTGGCACAGCTTCCGGCCACAACGCCCACGTGGGCAAACGTAGTTGGTTTCCACAGCGTGGTGGTGTGACAGGCGTCACACGACTGCGTGGTCGGAATATGCGTCACGGTTTTTATCTGCGCATTAATGGCCGTGTAAGCACCACTGTGGCAGGTAATGCAATTACCGGCCGCCACCGGGCCTGTGGTTCCGGTATGACTCATCACACCCGGATTGAAGGCCGTGAAACCGGTGTGACAGACATCGCATTGCGCCGTGGTCGGGATATGGTTGGTCGGCTTACCCAACGCACTGGTGCCGTTATGGCAGGTGCTGCAGTTGCCGGTAACGGGCGTGGTGGAGGTGGCATGATTAAAGGACGCCGTCGCCCAGCTGGTGGTGGAACTGTGGCAGGTATCACATTGCGCCGTGGTCACCACATGGGTTGCGGTTTTGGCCTGGGCATTCTGTGATACATAGCTGCCGTTATGGCAGTTGGAACACTGACCGGCCATACCGGTATGGTTCATCACGCCCGGTGCCCAGGCGCTATAGCCACTGGTATGACAGGAATCGCATTGTCCGGTCGTCGGGATATGCGTTGCTGGCTTGGTGAGTGCGTTCACAATCACATAACTGCCGCCATGACAGGTTGCACAATTCCCCACCGCCAGCGGGCCGGAAGTACCGGTATGACTCATTACAGCCGGACGGAAAGTGCTGTAATTGGTATGGCAGGTTGAACACTGCGCTGTTGTCGGAATATGGGTTGAAGGTTTTCCCAGTGCTTTTGTGCCATTGTGGCAGGTGGAACAATTACCGATGGCATTGATGTCATGGGCAAAAACCGCCGTCGCCCAACTGACCGTACTGCTGTGACAGCTATCACACTGGGCCGTGGTGCTGACATGGGTCGCTGGTTTTACCTGCGCATTTTGCGTCAGGAAAGCGCCCGAGTGGCAGGTGGCACAATTCCCGGCAGTGAGCGGTCCGGTGCTGCCGGCATGGTTCATGATGCCCGGGGCCCAGGCCGTAAAGCCACTGGAGTGACAGGTATCGCACTGAGCCGAGGTAGGAATATGAATATTCGGCTTAGTCTGAGCATTGGCAAAATTGAAGGCGCCGTTATGGCAGCTCGCACATTGACCTGCCGTGGCAGTATGGTTCATCTGTGCCGGTTTAAAGGCAGCAATATAAGTGTGACAGGTATCACACTGCCCGGTCGTTGGCACATGATTAACCGGTTTACCGATAGCTGCAACATTGTTATGACAGTCAGAACAGCGGTTAACCACTGAAGGCTGAATCGATGCATGATCCGGCTTGGCGGCCGTAGCCCAGGTGGTGGTGGATTTGTGACAGCTGTCACACTGCGACGTTGTGCTCACATGCGTGGCCGGCTTGGTCTGGGCATTGTAAGGCAGGAAGGTGCCGCTGTGACAGGTGGAACAATTGCCGGCAGAAACCGGGCCCTGCATATTGGCATGCATGGTAGCAACGCTGACCGCAATCGGCGCGAAAGCAACCCCGGCGTTATGACAGGCATCGCACGAGGCGGTGGTAGGAATATGCAGCGTAGCCTTACCGGTGGCGCGCACGCCGTTGTGGCAGGTGGCGCAGGTACCCGGAACAACCAAGGCATGGCTATAGCCGGCCGGTATCCATGCCTTGGTTGCATGGCAGGAATCACAGGCAGCGCTGGTGATCAGATGCAGAGAATTTTTACCAGTCGCTGTCACACCGTTATGGCAACCGCTGCAGGAAGCAATCAACACCCCTTGAGAAATATCATGCCGGAACACACTCGGCGTCCAGCTCACGGTACGATGACAGGAATCACATTTAATGGTGGTCGGTATGTGCATGACCGGCTTACCTGGAGCACGCTCCCCTTGACGGTGACACAATGCACAATCACGCGGTGTACCACGGAACTGACCCTGCACGTGACAGGAAGAACAGTTCACACGAATATGCGCACCATCAAGCAAAAACCCGGTGGTGTTGTGATTGAAATTCGTACCCGGCGAGCCCTGCGCTGCCGCCACGCTGCTGGCGCTAAAAAACAGCAGCAAGACCAGTCCCAGTTGACCGGCCATACGGAGAATTGCAGTTATTTTTTGGCTTAGCATGTTTTTCATCCCACTCAGCGATTACGTTTCCAGTTGACGGCGGTATGACAGCGTTCACACTGCATACTAAACTCGCCATTATGTACATCATCTTTTCGGTGACAGCTAAAACAGGTCATATTCATCCGACCGGTCAGCGGTGCCGTATGACAGGCATCGCAGGCTACTTTTTTATGCCCGCCGTCGAGGGCAAAACGGGTACTGGCATGATCAAAATCCCAGGAACTCCAGGTGCCGGTGTAATGGCAAGATTCACATTTGGTGCCCAGACTGCGCTGATGGCGATCATCTTTCTGATGACAGGAATAACAGTCTGAGCGCACATCACGGAACGCCGGGGTCTGGTGACATTTTTTGCAGTCGGTTTTTACATGACTGCCGGTCAGGGCGAAACGTGCCTTGTTGTGATCATAGGGAGCATCCTGCCAGCGCTTTTCGTTATGACAGGATTCACACTGACGACCGAGCTGGTTTTTATGCTTATCATCTTTCAGGTGACAGGAAACACACTGGCCCGGCAGTTTAACTTTCTGATACAGCGCGCCTTTTTCAGGCAAATGGCAACTGTCACATTTGACCAGCACATGCCGGGCTTTGAGTGGGTAGCTGGTGTCGCGGCCGTGATCAAATTTGGACGCGATCCAGTTTTTTTCCGTGTGACAGCTGTCACACTTGTTGCCGTAACGTCCCTTGTGACCTTTTTCCTGATCATCTTTGCGATGACAGGCAACACATTCTTTTTCCAGCTTGATTTTCAGCGTCGCTGTCGCGCCCGAGAGTCCGCCACGATGACAGCTTTCGCATTTGGCATCGCGGTGTTTGTCATGCAATGGGAAGCTGGTTTCGTCGTGATTGAAACTGGAATTTTTCCAGCCCCGCTCATTGTGGCAGCTGGCACATTTCTCACCCAGTTCACCCTTGTGACCTTTTTCCTGATCGTCTTTTTTGTGGCAGCTGATACATTTATCGGACAGTTTTTGCTGATACAGCGAACCTTTTTCCGGCAGATGGCAACTGTCGCACTTAACCTGATGGTGCTTACCTTTTAATACATAATGGGTATCGACATCGTGATTGAATTTGGTTTCTTTCCAGCCTTTATCAGTGTGGCAGCTGCCGCACTTGATTGAATAGCGACCTTTATGACCTTTTTCCTGATCGTCTTTTTTGTGGCAGGAATTACATTCCAGCGGCGCATTAGTGTAAACTTTATTCGCATGGCAGCTTACACATTTGGCATCAAAGTGCTTGCCACCAGCCAGTGGAAAACGGGTTTTTTCGTGATCAAAACTAACTTCTTTCCAGGATTTTTCCGTGTGACAGCTGGCACACTTGATACCCAGACTACCCTTGTGGCCTTTTTCCTGATCGTCTTTTTTGTGACAGTCGTTACACAGTCTGGAGGCGGCGCGGAACTTGGTTTTTTCGGCATGACAGCCAGCGCACTTCACCCGACTCTCAGCGTGCGCACCTTTGAGGGCAAACTCGGTGCGACTGTGATCAAAGGTGGTTTTATCCAGTTTGGCCAGATGAGCCTGACGCCCCTTGTGTTCGGTATGGCAGTTGCGGCAGGACGAATCTTCCAGACGACCATGAAAGCGGGTTTTATTGCTCACATCGGACGACACGTCCTTATGGCATTCCAGACACAGACGAGTCTGGAGGGTTTTGTCGAACTTGGCATGACATTGACTGCAGTCATTTTCATATTTGGCGTGATCGGCAATCAGTTCACCCGGCATCAAGGCTTTTTCAAACGTATCGGCGTGCGCCTGCCCGGTCAGCATGACCAGCAGCAGTAACAGCGATAATGACAGCCTAGTAAAGATGCACTGCAATAACATGAGCAATTCCAGTGAAGAGCAGCAAATAAATAAACGGCACATGAGCAATGTGCCAGAGCGAAAATAATTTCAGCCAGTTGGCCAACTGCGAATACTGAATAATGGCGTCAATATAGTTATCCACCTGATCCTTGGCCATCACATAGTTGAGTCGCAACTGTGTTTTGGTCCACTTTTGCTTAGCGGCTTCCTTGCCGAGGGTAACTTTAACCGCATGCCGGATCTCGCGTGCCAGCACTTTTCCCTGATGGCGCAAGGTCATAAAACGCCACATGCGTTGCGGCATACCATCCAGAGGCGCGGTCGAATACGCATGAAACGTTTTCAGACGCTGTTCAATCACCGGACTTAGCGAAAACACCGAATCAATATTTTGCTGACTCCAGTTAAGCAAACCTTCCGCTCCGGCCAGGGTCAATTCCTTACCATACAGGCCACGGTGAATATGGCGGTAAACAAAGCGCCCGATGACACCGCTGAGCGCCACCAGCAACATCGAATACAGCGCAATACTGCTGTTCATCGAACCGATTTTAAAGGTCGAGTGAAACAGAATCAGCACCGGACCGCCTATCCCCATAAACATGTGATAGCGAAACCAGGCTTCCATCCGCCCCAGACGATCAAGCATGCGCACCCGTTTGCGCAACGGATACAGCAGCATGCTGAGCATCATCAAACCACCAGCCAGACCCAGGTTGTAACCCAGATTGGAACCCGAAGTGAATAAATGCCCTGCTGCCACCAGCCACGCCAACACCAGCACAAAAAAAATCAATACTGCTACTGAACTACGCCAGACCCACAACATCAGCTTGCCAGATGGCTGACCTTCTAAAGAAATAGTGCTCATTTGAATAAAAAGTTGTGACGCAATCCGGCTCACTTCAGTAATCAGTCAAGCCAGAATTAGCGCCGTTATTTAATGGGCAAGGGTTAAAAAATTTTTACATAATTTAAATTACCGTGCATCAATGTTGGTGTAATCTTCATTGCACTATGGATAATGCAGTTAAGCAATGTTGTTTTTAATAATTTTGGCCGCGCACAACGAAATAATTTGTCTCAATATGTTACAAATGTATTCAATGATTGTAAAACAATCATTTTTTACTTCTTTCCACATGATAACTGCTGACTATTTCAGCAACATGAACAACCTGCCCTGAATGATGAACCATGAGTGAAAATGCTTTTTACCTGATTGTGATTGCCATTATTTTGCTGGCCCTGATCGGCCATGTGCGCTCGCTGAACAAAAAATCCTCGCAATACAAACAGGTACTGCATGAAGCCATCGAAGCCGGTCTGACCGAACCACCCTCACTGCATCCGGTAGTGGATAATTCCATCTGCATGGGTTCCGGTGCCTGCGTCAAAGGCTGCCCGGAAGCTGCCATGGGCGTCATCAAAGGCAAGGGCTTGCTGATCAGTCCGTCGCACTGCATCGGCCATGGTGCCTGCGCCCCGGCCTGCCCGGTCGGCGCCATCAAACTGGTGTTTGGTACCGCCAAACGCGGCATGGACATTCCCCAGGTGTCGCCTGAATTTGAAACCACTGTGCCTTGCTTGTTTATTGCTGGTGAACTCGGCGGCATGGGACTCATCCGCAATGCCGTCAAGCAAGGCACCCAGTCGATCAATACCATCGCCGGACGACCACGCGGCAAAGCCGATTACGACGTGATTATCATCGGGGCCGGTCCGGCCGGAATTTCGGCCTCACTGGCAGCCAAACAAAGCCATTTGCGCTTTGCCACCATCGAGCAAGAAGAATCGCTCGGCGGCACCACCTACCACTATCCACGCAATAAACTGGTCATGACCGAACCGATGAATTTACCGCTGATCGGTGAAATCAAGGCGCGCGAAATCAGCAAGGAAGCGTTGATGGAAATCTGGATCAGCGTGCTCGACCGCGCTGAGCTCGACATCCACTTTGGTGAACGCATGATAGATATCCTGCAGGAAGACGGCGTGTTCACGGTGAAAACCAGCAAGCAAAGCTACCGTACCGCCAATGTGCTGCTGGCCATAGGCCGACGCGGCACACCCAGAAAGCTCGGCACCGCCGGCGAAGAACATCCCAAAGTCGTGTACCGGCTGATTGAAGCCGAACAATACCGTCATCAGCATGTGCTTGTCGTCGGTGGCGGCGATAGTGCGCTTGAAGCGGCACTCGATGTCAGCGACCAGCCCGGCACCACGGTCACGCTGTCGTATCGGAGTGAAGCGTTCAGCCGGGTAAAGCCGAAAAACCGTCAGCGACTTGAACAGGCTGTCACTGCCCAGCGCATCCGGGTAGAGCTGCAGTCGGTGGTGGAATCCATCAGTGCAGAGCAGGTTCAGCTGAAAACCACCAACGGCCCCGTGGCACTGGAAAATCAGGCGGTGATCGTGTGTGCCGGTGGTGAATTGCCGATACCTATGTTGAAAAAAATCGGCATTCAGGTCGAAGCCCGCTATGGGGAGTAATTTCGCTATTTTGTGGTTTTACACACATAAGGAAAAACAGTATCAATGAGGCCGCTATTATTAAATTTCTTGTCGCCACACATTCTTCCATTGCACGAACCTATAGGGCTGCTGAAACAGCTGTCTCACATGCTGCATTACTGGTTAGTTTAATGATTAAACTTATACACACACCAATAGTACTTAGCGGCTCAGTCCGTGGCAACCCGGTGTTGTATAAAATTAAACCGTTTTGGAAGTGAAGTAAACCCATCATAGCAATTCACCCAACGTATTTTCAACTACGCTGGGTGAATTGATTTATCCACGAAAGTCAACGATTGGTGGTTCCAATTTAACGGGCACAACCCCAAATTCCGGACAATAACATTATCCCCGCCAACACTAAGCCAATAGCTCCTGCACTGAAAGTTGATATTTGAGCTGTATCATCCATATCAATGGAGTTCAAACCCCATATGAGTAGTGCCCCGGAACCGGCAAAAAATCCACTCAGGCCAAATCTGCAGATATGCTGTCCTAAGCCAGATGATTTGTTTTGTACGGCACCCGGTTGCCCGTTATTAAATCCGCCAAAGTTGATAATGATGTCATGGTTGGGTGGCTGCTGACCAAGGGTTGGCAAGGAAAACGAGTCAGTTTCGGGGGCAGAGGGTTCTGGCACAAGCCTGTCGGTGTATTTGGGTGGTTTGTTAATAGCTGGATTCAACATAATTAGTCCTTTAAAAATAATAACGAGAGGGGAAATTTCAGAATCCCGCACGAAAAAATCGACATAATCAATGAAAATTTAACGTTTCACAATACTGAACTCCCGCCTGAAACAGCGGAATTAACATCGTGTATTTTTCACACCGGTTTCTGAAGATTAAGGTGAAAAAACGCTCACAAAGTTCCACAACATTGTTGCTGCAAATCCTGCAATTGCAGGGTTAGTTCGGGGTGGCTTTCGGGTGACTGGTTGAGTGTTTCAAGCGCGCGCCAGGAGATTTGTTTTGCCTGCTCTACTTCACCGTTTTTCAAATAACAGTCAGCGGCAAAATAATCCATCAGGGGATCTTTTAAAAAATCTGCACATTGCCGGTAAAACAGGGCAGCCACTTCAATACCATGCTGACGCCAAAGCAGCGTGGCATTAAAAATATACGGCTGGGGACTGAAGGGGAACAAGGCCAACAATACCGCTATCACGTCTTGCTCGTGCTGATAATCGCCACAGTCATAAAAACTGTTGGCGGCTTCTGAAAAAAATTCCAGTGCTCTGGGGTTGGTGTGAACAACGGTTTCGATGTAGTGCTTCATTGCCGCCGGAGTGTGCTGATGCAACTGCAGTTGCTGCACGGTTTCTCTGACAAAACTGTGCTCAGTCTGACCAAGCAATTGCAGGCCCCGAGAAAAAATGGCTTGCGCCTGTTCGACAGACGCATCGAGTTGTCCGGTCAGATTGGCTTTATAGCGCTCGGCTTCCTGCAAACTGGAAAAGGACAATCCCTGTTGTTCGATCACGGCGGTAACCACGTCGTCCAACAGTGGGTTGATGGTGTCTTTCATAGGCGGTCTCCACTAAAATTAAGTTAGTGGTCACCATATTTTTTTTGGGCTGAAGTAGTGACTGTGGATTTCCCTTATTTATTTTGCACCATAGCAATCCTGATTATTTTCGGCTGCGCAACTGAACCGCTGCGGCGCGCAACATTTTTTCGGTGGTTTCCCAATCGACACAGGCATCTGTCACCGAGCAACCGTAGGTCAACTGACTCAGGTCAGCCGGAATTTTTTGATTGCCGGCAACCAGATTAGATTCAATCATTAAACCCACTATCGAGCTGTTGCCGTTGACGACCTGATTAATCACGTCCGTCATCACCAGCGGTTGTAATTCCGGCTTTTTGAAACTGTTGGCATGCGAACAGTCAACCACAATGTTGGCCGGCAGTTTGGCCTTGAGCATGGATTGTTCGGCCATGGCTACAGAAACGGTATCGTAGTTGGGGCGGCCATCGCCGCCGCGCAACACTACATGGCCGTACTGATTGCCACGGGTGCGCACGATCGCCACCCTGCCCTGATCGTTCAAGCCCAGAAATGAGTGCGGGTGGGATGCCGATAAGATCGCATTAATGGCGATGCTGATGTCGCCATCGGTGCCGTTTTTAAAGCCGACGGGTGTCGATAAACCGGAAGACATTTCGCGGTGGGTTTGCGATTCGGTGGTACGTGCGCCGATGGCGGTCCAGGAAATCAGATCACCGAGGTATTGCGGCGAAATCGGGTCGAGTGCTTCGGTACCGGCCGGCAAACCGAGTTCGCACACGTCGAGCAGAAATTGCCGTGCCAGCTCCATGCCGCGATCGACGTGGAAAGAATCATCCATGTCCGGATCATTGATATAGCCTTTCCAGCCGGTGGTGGTGCGGGGCTTTTCAAAATACACCCGCATGACCAGCAGCATGGTGTCGGCAACTTCGGCCTGCAGGGCCTGGAGCCGGCGGGCATAATCCAGACCGGCCAGCGGATCATGGATCGAACAAGGGCCAACCACCACGAACAGGCGCGGATCTTTACGGTCAAGGATAGCCCGCAGGGCTTCGCGGTTGGTATTCACACTTTCTGCCGCCCGGGACGACAGAGGTACCCTCTGGTGCAGTTGCGCCGGTGTCGGCATGGCATCGAAGGAGGTGACGTTGATATTTTCCAGGTCTTGGCTATTCATTCTGGTTTCCGGCAGGTGAGTTAATTGGGAACTGGTATTATCTTCGATTTGCTGTGATTGCAACAGGATCAGCCGGCCGTGTATGATGCGGCCATGTGAATTATTTCTATTTTTTAACCAATCTGACGCTTAAACCGACTTTTCATGACGATACCTGCCATCGAGTTTCAACAAACCGTGAAGCACTATGACAAAAAAATGGCGCTGCGCCAGATCGATCTTTGCATCGGCAGCGGCGAATTTTTTGGTCTGGTCGGCATGAATGGTGCCGGCAAAACCACCTTACTCAAGTGTCTGCTGGATTTTTGCGCCATCGACAGTGGCCAGATCCGTATTTTTGGCGTCAGTCACCGAGAAACCACGGCACGCTCACCGCTGGCGTTTCTGCCGGAACGGTTTATGCCACCGTATTACCTCAATGGCGGCGATTTTTTGAAGTATATGCTGCGCCTGCAGGGCATTCCCTATGAGCATGCGCGGGTGCTGGCAATGCTGCAGTCGCTCGATCTGGATGCAACGGCGCTCACCACGCCTGTCCACAATTATTCCAAGGGAATGACGCAAAAACTGGGGCTCGCTGGCTGCTTTCTGGCCAATAAACAATTATATGTGCTCGATGAGCCGATGAGCGGACTGGACCCGAAAGCGCGCGCGCTGCTTAAAAACCGCCTGCTGGACATCAAGACCGGGGGGGGCACGCTGTTTTTCAGCTCGCACGCACTGGCTGATGTCGAGGAAATCTGCGATCGCATGGCAATTTTGCATCACGGCGAGCTGCGCTTTGTTGGAACCCCGGCGGAGTGTTGTGCACGGTTTGAGGCGGTTACGCTTGAGCAGGCTTATTTGAAATGTATCGGCTAAGTTGATCAGTGGTGTATTACGCCCTTTGGGCTCATACACCCTACGAAATTACGGAAACCTTGGTATTAATTTATTTTTTGCCCGCTTTTCCTGCTATCAAAATGGGCGCGTCTGTGTTTTAATCAAAACATGACTAAAAGAAACAATTTCTCATGTATTTGACTCATTTCGGACTAAAGCAGCTGCCGTTCGGCATGACGCCCGATCCGGATTTCTTTTTTACTGGCAATAAACGCGGAGAAATTCTGGCGGCACTGCTGTACGCCCTCGAACAGGGTGACGGGATTATCAAAGTCACCGGTGAAGTGGGCAGTGGCAAAACCATGTTGTGCCGCATGCTCGAAAGCCGCCTGCCGGCGCAGATTGAAGTCATCTATCTGGTCAATCCTACCCTCACACGTGAGCAGGTGATGTACACCATCGCCGGCGAACTGGAGTTGCCAATACAGGGCAAACGGGCGGACGAAGTGATCCGCATGTTGCATGTGGCCTTAATTGAAAAACATATTCACGGCAAACAAGTGGTGTTGCTGGTCGAAGAAGCGCAAGCCATGTCACTGGAAACGCTGGAAGAAATCCGGCTGTTTTCCAATCTGGAAACCGCCCACCATAAACTGCTGCAGATCGTGCTGTTTGGTCAGCCGGAGCTGGATGTACATTTGAATCTGACTCGTATGCGGCAGCTCAGGGAACGGATTACCAACAGTTTTAAGGTTCCACCACTGACATCGACCAATCTACCCGAATACCTCAAATTTCGCCTGCGCGCGGCCGGCTATCACGGCCCTGACCTGTTCAGCAGCGGCGCGGCGGGTCTGATCGGGCAGGTTTCCAAAGGGATCGTCAGACGTATCAGCATTCTGGCCGACAAGGCATTGCTGGCGGCGTTTGCCGATAATGCCAATACCGTCATGGTCAAACATGTCCGGGCTGCCATCCGCGACAGCGAATTTTCTCAACCGGTCTTCACCAGAATGCGCGTGGCCATTTCGGTGGCACTGCTGCTCCTGCTGACGTTGGGATGGTTGGGCTGGCATTTTTCCGCACCCCGGCCAGCCGTGGCCAGTCCGGCAGTCAAGGTACTTGCACGCAGCGCGCCGGCCGTGACCGTTTTACCCGTCAGCCCGGCAAAACCACTCCCCGTGACGCCTGCCGCCACAGAAACACCGGTCGTTCAGAGTGCGGTTTTGCCCAGGCCATCGACCTTCGATCAACGCTTATTGCTCAGTAAAAGCTGGTTAGAGCAGCAATCTTCTGACCATTACAGCATCCAGCTGGCCCTCATTGCCAGCCTGGATCAGGCCGAAATGGGCCGGATTTTGCACCGGCTGGAAACGGAAATGGGACTCGAACACATCTATGTCTATACATCCTCAAAAAACTCTGCTGGCCGTATTGGCGTTCTGTATGGCAGCTATGCCAGCCGGGCCGAAGCGCTGAGCATGCTCGATCAACTGACCCTGCGCTGGGGTTACCGGGCACAGTTACGTACCATAGGCGGCATCAAAAAGGAAATCACTGCCTCCTGAATTTGTGGTTTTAAAGAAAGTCATTTACACATTTTTGACTCTAAGAGTTTGCCGATTGGGCTTTTCTGGCCTAATATTGAATAATTGCAATATTTCTATGAGTTACTAACTCTTACCTTATCCTCTGATGACCAGATTAGCTCGCTCACTTACTCTCTGCCTGTTTGTTTCTGCCTGTGGCACTGCTCCGATGGCGCCGTCCACCCTGCATATCGAGGCGCAACCGGCCGTCAATGGCAATATTCCTGAATTGGTACAGCAAAGTGCCAGTCTGAATCCACCTAAAGCAACAGCCGCACTCGAAACCTACAGTGTCTCGGTCTACAAGGTACAGGTGCAGTCGTTGCTGTTTGCACTGGCACGCGATGCCAAAGTGAATATCGACATTCACCCCGGCATCGGCGGCGAAGTTACCCTCAATGCGCTCAACCAGACCCTGCCTACCCTGCTAAGCCGGATTGCCAAACAGGTGGACATGCGTTTTGAGCTCAATGGCAGCAATCTGTCAGTCATGCCGGATACACCGTTTTTACGCAATTACAAAATCGATTACGTCAACATCTCGCGCCATACAACGGGGACGGTGAATATTGCCACGCAAATTTCTTCTTCCGGCAGCAATATCGGCGGCGCAGGCGGCGGCGCGGGCAATAACAATTCCACCACGTCGGTGGAAAATAAATCGAATAATGACTTTTGGCCGACGTTGGTGAAAAATATCAGCGACATGCTGCACGAAACCGATAAAATTTTGCCAGGCGCCTCGGAATCCAATCCGAATGGCACACCGGCCGCCACTGCCGTGGCCGAGCCTTCCGTGACCACGGCTACTTCCAAAACACTGACACCGGGTTCCGCCACACCTGCGGCGGTAAAGCCCACCACGTTCCGTGAAGCGGCTTCGGTGATAGCCAATCCCGAAAATGGGTTGATTGCAGTGCGTGCCACCAGCCGCCAGCATGAACGGGTACAGGAATTTCTGGATCTGGCGATGTCGTCGGCCAAGCGCCAGGTGTTGATTGAAGCTACGGTGCTGGAAGTACAGTTGAGTGACCAATACCAGCAGGGGATTAACTGGGGTTTCCTGAAAACCGGCGCTTCTTCGACCACCAATATCAACCAGAGTCCGGTGAATAACGTGGCCATCAGCAGTGCGGTGGTGCCGGGGGTTTCCGCCGGCTTGTTTACCATGAATTATTCCAACCCGCTCAGTGCACTGGGGAATATCTCCGCTGCGGTGCAGTTGCTGGAATCGTTCGGCAAGGTTAAAGTGGTTTCCAGTCCAAAAATCAGTGTGCTCAATAACCAGACCGCACTGCTCAAGGTGGTGGATAACAATATTTACTTCACTATCACGGCCACCACTACGCCGGGCTCGCTTGGCGTGCCAGCCACCACCACGTATACCTCAACACTCAATACCGTGCCGGTGGGTTTTGTGATGAGCGTGACTCCGCAGATTACCGACGGTGATGATGTGACCCTGAATGTGCGTCCGAGCATTTCACGCATCATTGGTTACGTGCAGGATCCTAATCCGGCGCTGTCAACTGCTGTGCCTTCGGTAGTGAGCAATGTACCGATTATCCAGAGCCGCGAAATGGAATCGATCCTCAAAGTGTCCAGCGGCCAGATTGCCGTTATGGGTGGTTTGATGCAGGATGAAATCAAAAACAACAAGGATGCGGTTCCGGCACTCAATTCGGTGCCGTTCCTGGGCAATATTTTCAGCAACCGCAATGAAACTACCAGTAAATCCGAACTGGTGATTTTCCTGCGCCCTATCGTCATCAAGGATGCCACGATCAATGGCGACTACAAGGAATACCGTTCGCACATGCCTGACAATATGCCGTTGAATAAAACGCCATACGGTGACGATGAACACAAACCGGCCGCCAATGCTACCCCCGGGGGTAACTTATGAGTTTGCTGATGCAGGCGCTGAAAAAGGCCGAGCAGGCAAAAAAACAGGCGCTGCCGACGAGTACCGAAACCGACTATCCGGTGATCGATTCCAGTCTGTCGCCGGTCGCTGCGCCTGAAATTCCAACGCCTGAAAAGCCGTTTGAGCCACTCTCGATAGCATCACAACCCGAGCTGCAACTAAGCATCAGCGAACCAGAACCGGCTGCCACGCCGCCGGTATTTGCCAGCGCCCCAGCGCCTGTGGCCACATCGATGGCGCTACAGGATTTGGCACCACCAGCATCTCCAGCACCAGGCAGAGCCGAACCACGGCAGTCAGTTGATCAGGCCATGCAGTCACAGCAGCAGGCTCAGGCACTGTTTACTGCCAAGCAGGCGACGAGCTCCAGCCGCCGCTGGCTGCTCATCGGCACGCTGTTGACAGTCAGTATTGTGTGTGGCGCTGCCGTGTTTTATTTCTGGCAGGTGTATGGAACGAATGTCCTTATCAGCAAACCGCTGCCAGCGGCCTCTATTGCCGCTAGCCCAAATGCGACCGGACCGGTTGCCGTTGCCACACCAAAAACGGATAAGCAGGTCGACGTCATGGTTACCAAACCGGCTGGGCTGATGCATCCAAAACCACACCCGGCAGCTTCCGTAACACAGGTACAAACACCAACACCTAAATCAGAGAATGGTGCTGACGAACAAATTCAAATCCATAAAACCCTGATTCCGGCCACTATTAATGCCTACCTGCTCAATGCCTATCAACTGTTCACCGCCGGTGACAGCAAGGGTGCCCGCCCCTTGTATGAAAAGGTGTTGCAGACTGAACCGAATAACCGTGATGCGTTGCTGGGTATGGCGGCAATTGCCCTCAACAGTCATCAACAGGAACAGGCTGCGGCGCTGTATTCGCACCTGCTCGATCTCGACCCGACCGATGCTGATGCCATTGCCGGTCTGACCAGTCTGCGGCGCGGCAGTCCGGAATTAAGTGAGAGTCAGCTGAAAAAAGTACTGGCACACAATCCACAATCCGGTCCGACCCTGTTTGAGCTGGGTAATCTGTACAGTCGCCAGTCGCGCTGGTCCGAAGCGCAGGAAGTGTATTTCCGCGCCTTGGGCAGCACCCCGACGAATGCCGATTATGCCTACAATCTGGCGATCAGCCTTGATCGTCTCGGGCAGAATCGGCTGGCGCTGGAATACTATCAAAAGGCGCAGGCGCTGGCGACTAAGGCACCGGGCAATTTCAGTGAGGCCGTCGCGGATAAGCGCATCGGTCAGTTGCAGTCTGCAGTGAGTCAATAAACGATGGCCGAAAAACCCAAACTCCCTCTGGGCAGCCTGCTGATTCAAAAAGGGGTCATCAGTGAAGATCAGCTGCGCATTGCCTTAATTGAGCAAAAACGCACCGGCGAGCCACTCGGTAAGCTGCTGATCTCGCTCGGTTTTGTGACCGACGCCACCATCCGCGAAGCACTGTCAGAAAATCTCGGCCAGCAAAGTACCGATTTGTCGAATATGGTGATCGATGCCACGGCGCTGAAAATGATCAGTAAGGAAGTGGCCAAGCGTTACAAAGTATTCCCGGTGGTGTACAACAAAAACCAGCGCACCCTGATGCTGGCGATGTCAGACACGTCGAACATCGTTGCGCTCGATCAGATCAATGCCATGATAGGCAAAGAATCGACGCTCACACCGATGCTGGCGTCCGAATCTGACATCAACAAAGCGATTGATCAATATTATGGTTTCGAGTTGTCGATCGACGGCATTTTGCATGAAATCGAAACCGGCGAAATTACCGAACAAAGTCTGAAAACCGTCTCGGATGAATACAGTCAGCCGCTGGTGCGTCTGATGGATGCGATTCTGGCCGATGCGGTGCAGCAGAATGCCTCGGATATTCACTTTGAACCGGAACAGTTTTTTTTGCGCATACGCTATCGGATCGATGGAATTTTGCGTCAGATCCGCAGCCTGCATAAAAACTACTGGCCCGCCATGGCGGTGCGTCTGAAGGTGATGAGTAACATGAATATCGCCGAAACCCGCGCACCCCAGGATGGACGGATTTCGATTCGTTTCTCCGGTCGGCAAATTGACTTTCGTGCTTCGGCCCAGCCAACTGCGCATGGCGAAAACGTAGTGCTGCGGATACTGGATCGCGCCAAAGGGATAGTGCCGCTCGACGGTCTGGGTCTGGATGAAGATGCCCTGACCATGCTCAAGCTGATGCTGGCGCGACCAGAAGGAATTATCCTCATTACCGGTCCGACCGGTAGCGGTAAAACCACCACACTGTATTCGATTTTGAACCACATTAACACCGAAAGCGTCAACATCATGACGCTGGAAGATCCGGTCGAATATCCGATGAATATGATCCGTCAGACGTCGGTCAACGAATCGGTCAAAATGGGGTTTGCCAATGGTATCCGTTCAATGATGCGACAGGATCCGGATATTATTCTGATCGGTGAAATCCGCGATGATGAAACCGCTGAAATGGCGTTTTCTGCTGCCA
This sequence comes from uncultured Oxalobacteraceae bacterium, assembly GCA_903862415.1. Lineage (GTDB taxonomy): Bacteria > Pseudomonadota > Gammaproteobacteria > Burkholderiales > Burkholderiaceae_D > Solimicrobium. The sequence goes on from CAIOYD010000077.1 coordinate 101,015, forward strand.
TGACCGGTCATCAGGTGTATTCCACCCTGCATACTAACTCGGCCATCGGTGCGATTCCACGGCTGCAGGATATCGGTATTTTGCCCGATATCATGGCTGGAAATATCATCGGCATCGTGGCGCAGCGTCTGATCCGCCGGCTGTGCCCACACTGCAAACAGGGTGAAGCTGCCGGTGAAATTGAACGCCGCCTGCTGGGTCTGCATACCGATGCACCGGAAACCGTGATTTACCGCGCCGTTGGCTGCGACCGCTGTGATCATCAGGGCTATAAAGGTCGCATGAGTATCATGGAACTACTCAAAATTAACAGTGAACTCGATGATTTGATTGCCCGTCGCGAAACAGTGCGTGAAATCCGCAAGGCGGCCTTATCGAATGGTTTCCGACCACTCGCTGATGATGGCGTGCGGCGGGTGCTCGATGGCTCGACCTCACTGGATGAAATTTCCCGCGTCGTCGATCTGACGGACCGGCTGGTATGAGTGCCGGAGTCTGCACATGGTAATGTATGCTTACCAATCCATGGATGCCAGCGGCAGAATCATCCGCGGCAATATGGATGCCAACAATCTGCCCGATCTGGAATTGCGTCTCAAACGCATGGATCTCGACCTGGTGGACTTTCATCTGAAGGCGAACAAAACCTTCAGTATTAGCAAGGGCAGCGTCACCCGCAGAGATTTAATTATTTTCTGCTTTCATCTGGAACAGATGACGGCGGCCGGTGTGCCTTTACTCGAAGGGCTCAGCGACTTACGCGACAGCACCGAGAATCCACGCTTTCGTGCCGTGGTGGCCGATCTGATTGAAAACATCGAAGGTGGTGAACAGTTATCCGAAGCCATGGCACGGTATCCGGTGGTGTTTGACCGCACCTTCCACGCCTTGATTACGGCGGGTGAGCGCAGCGGTAAATTGCCGGAAGTATTTAAAAATCTCAGCGACAGTCTGAAGTGGCAGGATGAACTGGCGGCGCAAACCAAAAAAATCATCATGTATCCGCTGTTTGTCGGCACCATCGTGATCGGGGTGACTTTTTTCCTGATGATTTTTCTGGTACCGCAACTGGTGAGTTTTATCAAAAACATGGGTGGAGAATTGCCGTTGTACACCACCGCACTGATTTTTATTTCCGGTATTTTCGTCAATTACTGGTATTTGATTCTGGCGCTGCCGATCCTCGGTTTTATCAGTTTGAAACTGCTGATCAAAAACAATCCGCTGGCGCGTTACCGCTTTGATGGCTACAAACTGCGCATCTGGCTGGTCGGACCGATTTTGCATAAAATTATACTCTCGCGCTTCACCACCTTTTTTGCGTTGATGTATGCCGCCGGGATTACCATTCTGGATGCGATTCAATTGTCGGAAGAAATTGTCAATAATGAAGTCATTGCCGATGGTCTGCGGCGTGCGCGCCAGATGATTTCTGAAGGCCAGGGCGTGACTGCGGCCTTTCAGTCGACCGGAATTTTTCCGCCGCTGGTGATCCGGATGCTTAAAGTGGGTGAATCCACCGGACAGCTCGATACAGCGCTGCATAATGTCAGTTATTTTTACAATCGTGAAATCAAGGAAATGATCGAACGGGTGCAGGCCCTGATCGAACCGATCATGACGGTGGTGCTGGGTCTGATCCTGGGCTGGGTCATGCTGTCGGTGCTCGGTCCGATTTATGACTTGATCAGCAAGATAAAGACTTAGGGTTCATTGTGCGCAAACATTTACTTTATCTGACCAACACGCAACTCACTGCCCGCATGTGGCAGAACGGTCGCCTGTCCGCGCAGGTCAGTTTCTCTAACGAAGCGGCCGGCTGGCAGGCGCTGTCGGGCTATTTAAGCGACTTCAAACATGTGCCGGTATTTTTGCTCATGGATTTGATTGAAGAAGATTTTCAGCGCGACACCATTCCGCACGTGCTGGGTAACACCCGCAAAAACCTGATCGAGCGGCGACTATCGCAGTTGTACCGCGATACACCGTTCCGCACTTACAGTCATCAGGGACGGGAAAAAACCAGTCGCAAAGATGATGTCATGCTTTTCAATGCGCTGACCAATGCGCCGCTGATCAAGCCATGGATAGACGCCATCCATCAACAGCAGGTACCGTTAGCCGGGATATTTTCTGCCGCCCTGCTCAGTACGCTGTTGTTTAAACAATTCAACCTTGGCACCGAACCGGTATTGCTGATCACGCGGCAGTCCTCCGGCATGCGGCAGAATTTTTTTCAGGGTGGTTATTTACGCTTCAGTCGTCTGATCCAGCTATCGTCGGACGAACCCGCCGCGATTGCAGCCATCGCCAGTCAGGAAATCACCAAAACCCGGCTGTTTCTGGCCAATGCCAGACTGTTGCAACGCGGTGAATCACTGTACATTGTCGCGATCGACAATCCGGAAACGCTGCACAGCATGCAAGCTGTCGATACGGAGGCCAGCACCTACCGCTACCTCAGTCTGAACGAAGCCGAACGACAGCTGGGTTTAAAAGCGTTACCAGACAATCGACTCGCCGACACCCTGCTGTTGGCGCTGCTGGCCAAAAAATCACCGGTCAGCCACTATCCACTGCAGGAACAAAGCCACACCTATATGCTGTGGCAGTTGCGTATTTTGCTGTATTTTTTAAGCGCCGCGACCGTGGCTGGCTGTGTGCTATGGAGCTCTTCGAATATGCTCGAAACCATTGCCGCTGCGCGCCAGTTCAATCAGCAGCAACAGGCAACCCTGAACAACCAGCAGCGCTATGCAGACATCGTTGCCAGTATGCCGAAAACCCTGGTCAACCCACACGACATGAAAGCGGCGGTCGATTTACACGAGCTGCTGTTGAAAAACAATTCCAATCCCAAGGATCTGTTACGTCTCATCAGTCAGGTACTCGATCATATGCCACAACTGCGGCTCGATGAACTGAGCTGGGAAGTCAGTGAGCTCAAGGATCTGGCCGAACCGGTCGTTGCAGCAACTCCACAGGGACCGGCCACACCACCGATGGCAACGCTGATTGGTTTGCCGGTCAGACCAGCTGAAATCGCCATACTCAAAGCGTCGGTCATCCCGTTTGAGCATAATTACCGCTCGGCTCTGGACAGTCTCAATCAACTCGTTGCTGAGTTAAAAACCAATAACCATCTCCAGGTCAGTGTAGTGCGCCTGCCGCTCGATACCCGTTCTACTGTGTCCTTAATTGGCGAAGCCGGTCATGAAAACGCCAACGCCGCGGCCAGTTTTGAATTAAAAATTCTCTGGAAACCGTAAATGGCTACTAATCCCCAGACCCCGGACAAAAGCAAGGCTGCCGAAACCCAGCGCGCACGCACCTTTGCGCGCGATTATTTCCCCACCATCCGCGCTGCCAGCCTGACCTTTGTGGTGTGCGTCCTGCTCGGCGCCGCCATGGTCAGTGCTACCCAGCAGTTGCTGGAGCGTCAGATCAGCGCACTCCGGGCATCGCAATTACTGGAAAACAGTAGCCGTGCCCAGTTTCGTCAGGTGGAAGTAGAAAAACACGAAATACACGACTTTCAACCCATGTATCAGCAACTGGTGATGCACGGCTTTGTCGGTGCCGAGCAGCGGCTGAACTGGATCGACAGTATTCAGGCGATCCAGCAAACCGCCCACCTGCAACCGCTCAATTATGAAATTGCCGAACAACAGGCGTTTGTGGTTGCCCCCTCTATCGATATGGGCGGATTGGAAGTCCGCGGCAGTAAAATGCTGATTAAACTGAGTTTACTGCACGAAATGGATCTGTTTCGGCTGTTAAACGGCATTAAAAGCGATCAACTGTTTGATTTGCAGAACTGCGTCATCAAACGCTGGCCGGAACCTGATCCGGGCACGTTTCTTCCGCTACTGTATGCCGAATGCACTCTGTACTGGCTGACTGTCGGTAAAGCGGGCGGCGAGCCACCGGACACTGACACTAGCATGTCACCCACCGTACCAGGGGCATAACATGTTACGTTATTTTCTTTTACTGTCAGCGATAGTGAGTCAGTCGGCCTGGTCGGGTGACGAAGTCAGCGGCCGGTTGTTTACCACGGCGGCAGAACGCGCCCAACTGGACCAGAAACGATTGCAGAAAATTCTCCACCCGCAGGCAGATCTGACGGCCACGCCGGTGCTGGAAAGCGTCACGCTGGATGGCTTTGTGACCCGCAGCAGTGGTAAAAACACGACATGGATCAATCAGACGGAGCAAAATGAAGCCGGGCATGGCAATCATCTGCAGGTAACCCAGTTGCCGGGACACGCGGCGGCGATTTCGCTGCAAAGTGCCAACGGCAAACGGGTCCGGCTCAAGGTCGGAGAAACCCTCGATCTGAATTCAGGTACGGTGCGCAAGGTGTATGAACGGCATGCGGATGAGCCTGCAGCGGCCGAATAGAAGTAAAATTAAGCCTCACCAGAAGGATCACACCCGAATCATGTTGAACTCTACCTGCCGCCGCAATCCACAGTCCGGTTTTACGCTGGCTGAAATGGCTATCGTCATTGTCCTGGCTGGCATCTTGCTGACCATGGGTTTGAAAATGACCACGGCCAATCTGAATAATGGCGCGTATGCCGAAACGGCATCCAAACAGGCACAGATTAAACTGGCGCTCATCAGCTTTTTGCGTACCAACGGCAGATTGCCCTGTCCGGACAATCTCGCTGCACCAGGCCTGCCGCTCGGCAGCGAGCCGGCAACCTGTAATGCCAGTGCCGCCGCCGGTTCCGGCGTTGTACCCTGGGTCACGCTGCAACTGTCCAAAGACACTGTCGTTGACGGCTGGGGCAATTTTTTTACCTACCGAGTTGCCAACGGGGTTGCGCCCACGTTGAAAAACTGGACCACCAGAGCGGTTGCCGCTACTACCTTTGACGTCGGACAGCTCGGGCCACCGGCTTCAGCTACCGGTTTCACTATTCAGCAAGGCGATGGCGTAACCGCCCTGGCTACCGTTAGCACCACCGCCGTGGCCGTGATTATCTCCTACGGTAAAAACAGTTATGGTGCCAGAACACTGCAGGGGCAGCTCAACGCCGTACCACCGGCGCTGAATGTGGATGAAACCCAGAATGCACTGCTGGGCGCGAATCGGTTTATCATGCGTCCGACCACCGACACCGGACCAGTGGGTGGTCCTTTCGATGACCGCGTGGTTTATCTGTTGCCGCAAGATTTGTTACAACCCTTAATTACCGAACAAACCATTTCAGTGTGCCGCTCGTATTGCCAGTCATGTACCGGTAACGCCACACCGTTTGCGTATTGCGTCGCTGCGGGTGTGCCGTCTATCTCGCCGGTTGCCTGTACGGCAGTCAAGACCATCCCGATTGGCAACCCTACCCCGAACTGCCCATGAAAACGCCTCCGACACCTGCCAGCGTGCGACTTCAGCGCGGCTTTACCCTGATCGAAATCTCCATCGTACTGGCCATTATCGGGGCGATTTTTTACAGCATTCTCAAGAGCCAGGCGATATTGAGCGACGCCAGAGCCAAGGATGTGATTGCCAAAATTAATGATTTGCGTACCGCCACCACCTACTTTAAACAGCGCTATGGTTATCTGCCGGGTGATCTGCCCAATCCGGCAGGGTATATCACGGTGGTTCCCGCGCTCGTAGCCGGTACCGGCGGCAATATCGGCAATGGTTCCATCGATGGTGTGGTCAGCGCTGCCGGTGTGGCCACGGCCGGCACCAAAGCGGCTCAGGCACCGTGGCAACTGTATAACGCTGGGTTTATCGGTGCCGTCGACAGCGGCAATCCGACGCATTATCTCAATACCACCTATGGTCCGATTCAACTGGTGTCGAGCGCCACTGCCACCACGCTGGTCGCCGGTTTCGCGGCCAATAACCGGGCTGCACGCAATGCCATCCTGTTTTTCAATCTGCCCTGTGATGTCGCCACCGAAGTCGATACCCGTCTTGACGATGGCAAAACCACCACCGGCTCCGCTCAGGGCAGCGCTGCCTGTACCGGCACCAACGTGTTGCCGGTGTATGCCGTGCCTTTATAATTTATGCTGAACCAGATCCGCACCATTGCGCACTACACCCTGCTGGAAGCCTTACGCAACCGCCTGAGCTGGCTGTTTGCCGTGGTGCTGTTGGCGGGCATTGCCGTCAGTGGCTTTTTGAATGAACTGGCGCTGACCGAAAAACTGCAAATCCAACTGGTGTTGCTGTCATCGCTGTTGCGCCTTGCGGTGATCTTTTTGCTCGCCACCTTTGTCGTGACCAGCATGGTGCGTGAATTCAATGACAAAGGTTTGCAACTGTTGTTGTCACTGCCGCTGCCACGCGCGGGTTATCTGCTGGGCAAAATGACGGGCTTCGCCATCCTGGCCATGATACCGGCGCTGCTGTCGGGTCTGTTGACCGGCTTGCTGGCGGCACCGCTGCAAAGTTTGCTGTGGACGCTTTCTCTGATGGCAGAATGCTGGATTATTGCCGCCTTCAGTATGTTGTGTGTGCTGACGTTCAACCAGATCATGCCGGCGCTGTCTGCGGTGATGGGTTTTTATCTGCTCGGGCGCTCCATCAGTACGCTGCAACTGATCGGCAACCAGCCGTTGGCCGAACACACGTTTGCCCAGCGTCTGATCAGTTTCATGCTCGATACCCTGTCGGCAGTGTTGCCGCATCTGGATACGTTTACCCGCAGTGAATGGCTGGTGTACCAAACCGGCAGCTGGCTGCAACTGGCACAGCTGGGCGGGCAAAGCGTGATTTATCTGGCGTTGCTCTCGGGTGCTGCGCTGTTTGATCTGTACCGTAAAAATATTTAACCATGCGTGAACGTCCTCTGTCTGCCGTTCCCCGCCCTGCGCTGCTGTTGCTGGCGCTGGGGTTTTGCGCCCAGCTGCTGTGGCATTTCAGCCATCCGGATGCCCCGCCACGGGCGGAAAATCTGCCACCGGCACCCTCGCTGACGGCACTGCAACTGGCCAGTCTGGGTGAACCGGTAGCGCTGTCCAAATTATTACTGCTGTATATCCAGGGGTTCGATGATCAGCCCGGTGTGCAAACGCCTTTTCGCCAGCTCGATTTTCATCAGGTAGAAAACTGGCTGGCCGTGACCCTGCAACTCGATCCGCGCTCACAGTATCCGCTGTATCTGGCCAGCCACGTGTACAGCGAAGTCGGTGATCCGGTCAAACAGCGGATTATGTTTGCTTTCGTCTACCGCCAATTTTTTGCTGACCCCAACGCGCGCTGGGAATCACTGGCCAATGCCGCCATCATGACTCGTCACCACCTGCAGGATTTACCACTGGCGCAACAGTATGCCGAAGCAATCCGCCTGCACACCAGCGCAGCAGCTGCGCCGGACTGGGCCAGACAGATGGATATTTTTATGCTCGAAGACTTGCACCACTATGACCGGGCGCTGCAACTGCTCGATGCAGTGTTGGCGGACGATCAGATAAACAATGTCAACGAACGGGATTTTCTGTTATCCCGGCGTGCGCAGATTGTGGCCAAAATCGGGCATTAACAAAAAAAAATGCCGATCTTGACACAAGATTATTGCAATATCGAAACAGTTCACGTATAAATCAACTATCTATTCTTGCTGAAGCTAAATTAATTACTGAATTAACATTTAATTGCGACAGCTATTTCCACAGCAATCAACCATATTTTCCGGAGCGCATATGACTTTTCCCAAATCCAAACAATCAGGTTTCACACTGGTCGAAATCGCCATTGTGCTCGTTATTATCGGCATCTTGCTCGCTGGCGTGTTAAAAGGTCAGTCGCTGATCAATAACAGCCGTATCAAGGGCCTGGTCAGCAATATGGATGGCGTCTCGGCGGCCTACAATGGTTACGTGGATCGTTATCAGGTGCAACCCGGAACTGAGACTCTGGCAACTACTGCAGCACGTGGTTGGGCAACCACAGTACCGGGTTCATCACCACTGCCACTGAGTGCAGCTACCCTGCCACCAGCCTCGACCTTTGCTACGGTTACCGCTCAAACAGCGTTCTGGCAGGTATTGAAAGCGTCCGGCTTCTTTGTCGGCAATGCCAACGACACCACTAACCCGTTATCCTCCAACGGTGGCCTGATCGGCGTGACCTTCAATCCGTATACGGGTGTTGCCGGGGTTTCCGTTTGTTTGTCTGGCATGCCAGCACTGCAGGCTGCCGGTGTGGATGCGATTGTTGATGGCCCGCTGCCAGCAAACAATGTCGGTGGCAATATCGGCACGCTGCGTGGTGCTGCGAATGCAGTTGCACCTCTGGCACCTACCGGTGCTGGCGGTTCAGGCGCTGCATATAACGAAGCCACTAACTTGCTGTGGACTCTGTGCCGCGCAATTTAAGTTGAACTTTACCGTAATGCGGCTGCGGTCGCATTACTAGTGGTGTATTACGCCCTTCGGGCTAATACACCCTACCTAACCCTGCCTAACTCTGCGCACCCGGTGTAATCACCCCCAACAGCTGCCGCACTTTGACCTGCAAACCGGGTTGACAATGTACTGCTTCCACGGTGCCATCAACGGCGCTGACAATGGCAAATTCCATCTTCATGGCTTCGAGTAACGCCAACCTCTGTCCCTTGACCACCACATCACCCGCTTTGACCAGCAAGGCCATAATTTTGCCATCCATCGGCGCACATACACGACCATCGCTGCCGGGCACCGTTTTTTCCGCTGCTGCAAGGGTCAGATCAGCATAACACTGAGTCAGACCGTCCCGGTACAGCCACAGTACACCTTGCGTACAGGCCCAGTGCGCTGAACAGGTCACGCCATCTACCTGATGGTGCACCAGTCCGTCTTGATTCTGTGTCAACTTAATGCGCACACCGCCCTGCGGAGTTGCTACCTCATAGTCATCTGCACCCAGTGGCAGGAGGGACAGCGTCGCCGTTGAACCTGCAACCTGCAGCTTCAACACCACCTGCGCCGGAGCAGAACTTTGCCAGCCCATCAAGTCGTCGGCCAGAGCGGCATCAGCACGCAATTGTTGTGCACTGTGCTGATACAGCAAACAGGCAGCCAGCGCCAGATGGGCGGAGTCGGGTTGACGTGCTGCGGCCAGTTGTGCGCTCGAAAACTGTTCGGCGATAAAGCCGGTAGAAAAGTTGCCTTGTGTAAATTGCGGATGCAACAGTAACTGGCGTAAAAAATCGCGGTTGCTGGTCACGCCCAGCAAGACGGTGTCATCCAGCATGCGTAACAATTGCCGCCGAGCCTGTTCGCGGGTTTCGCCCCAGGCGATGAGTTTGGCCTGCATGGAATCATAAAATGGCGTGATGGCCGCGCCTTCGGTCAGGCCGTGATCGACCCGTCCGGCAGCTGGTCTCCAGGCCAGCAGCGTGCCAGTCTGGGGTAAAAACTGCTGTCCGGTATCTTCGGTACACAAACGTACTTCCATGGCCCAGCCGCGCCGACGGGCCAAAATCTGTTCCTGCGACCACGGCAGGTGTTCACCCTGAGCCACGCGCAATTGCCATTCGACCAGATCAACGTCATACACCAGTTCGGTGACCGGATGCTCCACCTGCAAACGGGTATTCATTTCCAGAAAATAGAATTCACCCGTGTCAGCGAGCATAAATTCCACCGTCCCGGCACCGACATAATCCACCGCCCGCGCCGCTGCCACTGCGGCAGCACCCATGGCAGCACGGAGTGTTTCATTGACCGCCGGGCTGGGGGCTTCTTCGATGACTTTTTGATTGCGCCGCTGAATCGAACAGTCGCGCTCACCGAAATGCACTACCTGACCATGGCGATCGGCAAAGATTTGAATTTCCACATGCCGCGCCTGCAGCACGGCTTTTTCCAGCAACAACTGACCATCGCCAAACGCATGCAGCGCTTCGCTGCGTGCCGAGGCCAGTTGTTGCGCCAAGTCGTCTGCCTGCAGCATCAGTCGCATACCGCGTCCGCCACCACCGGCGGCAGCCTTGATCATGAGTGGATAGCCGATCGCGGCCGCTTCGGCCAGCAGCACGGCGTCTGATTGATCCTGGCCCTGATAACCGGGTATGCAAGGCACACCGGCGGCGAGCATGCGCTGTTTGGCGGCACTTTTATTGCCCATGGCCGCCATGGCGGCTGGGTCGGGGCCGATAAAAATCAGCCCGGCAGCTTGCACCGCACTGGCAAAATCGGCCCGTTCGGATAAAAAACCATAACCGGGATGAATTGCTCCGGCACCGCTGGCAATGGCAGCCGCAATCAGTTTGTCGATATGCAGATACGAGTCTTGCACTGCGGAGCCGCCGATGGCCACAGCCTGATCGGCCAGGCGCACATGCAGTGCATGGGCATCCGCGTCGGAATACACTGCCACGGTCTGATAGCCCATTTTCTGGCAGCCGCGAATGATACGGACAGCGATTTCACCGCGATTGGCAATGAGTACTTTGGTAAACAACATCGTCAGACTCCCTGTGCCCAGAGTGGCAAGCGTTTTTCGATAAAGGCGCGCGTGCCTTCGGCGGCCTCTTCACTTTGCAGCGCGGCAGAAAACTGCAGCGCCGCGTTATCCAGAATGGCACTTAATGGTTGTTGACCGACGGCCGCCAATACCTGTTTGGTGGCTGCCAGCGCGGCAGGTGCGCCACGCAATAACTGCTGCACTGTCTGAGCCAGACGCTGTTCGAGCGCGGCGCTGTCGGCTTCAACAAAATGCGCCACACCCAGACGCACAGCTTCATGGCCATCAAAGCGGCTGCCACACAGGGCCAGACGACGCGCCTGTGACAGGCCGCAGCGCTGCACCACAAACGGTGCGATCTGGGCCGGAAAAATCCCCAGCCCGACTTCCGGCATGCCAAAGTTGCTGTCCTGATGGGCGATGCTCACATCGGCCACACAGGCCAGTCCCAACCCACCGCCCAGCACAGCGCCTTCGAGCACGGCGATGCTGGGTTGTGGCAAAGCACTGAGGGCTTCGAGCATGGCGCCGAAACGGCGGTTAAACTGGGCGATCAGATCTTCACCTGCCTGTGCTGGCTGGCGGCGCAAGCGGGCAAAATCCTGAATATCGCCACCGGCACAAAAATGCCCGGCCGTGCCGCGCAGCACCAGCACGCGCACTGTGTTGTTGTCAGCAAGCGCAGTGAAGATGTTCAGTAATTCATTGAGCATGGTTTCATTCATGGCATTGCGTTCGGCCGGACGATGCAGTGTCAGCGTCAGCACACCGGCAACCAGGTCGGTGCGCAGGGTAGTCAAATCAGAAAAAATCATGACAGTGCTTTCAGGTTAAAAGCGCGCCACGCCATAGCTGTTGGGCTTGAGCGGACGTTGTTGGGCTTCGCGGCAAATCGACAGCGTGAAGGCCAGTACCCGGCGGGTATCGCGCGGATCAATGAGGCCATCGTCGTACAGTCTGGCGGTGCCGGTCAGCGGGTGCGAATCGTGATCAAACTGGCGGATAATGCCGGCTTCGGTGGCAGCCATCTGAGCCTGTTCCTGCTCGCTGGGTTCACGACCGAGCTTGAGCAGTTTTTCACGCGTGACGATGGACAGCACTTTGGCTGCCTGCTCACCTCCCATGACAGCGGTGCGCGCATTGGGCCAGGCAAAAATAAAATCGGGTTTGAAACCGCGACCGGACATGCCGTAATTACCGGCGCCAAAGGAAGCTCCGAGCACCACGGTAATCCGTGGCACGCTGGCATTGGCCACGGCCTGAATCAGTTTACTGCCATGTTTGACGATACCGCCCTGCTCGCTTTCGGTACCGACCATGAAGCCGGTGGTGTTCATTAAAAAGATCAGCGGGATATCGGCCTGATCGCAGAGTTGAATAAACTGCGCGGCCTTGGTGGCACCGTGCACGGTGATCGGGCCGTTATTGGAAATGATCCCCACCTGCATACCGTGGATGCTGGCGCGACCACACAGGGTCTGGGCATCGTACTCACTTTTGAATTCCAGATACTGACTGCCATCGACCAGACGGGCAATGACTTCGCGGCTATCATATGGCTGACGAAAATCGACCGGCACCACGCCACATAATTCGTCGGTGGCAAACAGCGGCGGTGGCACTTCGGGCAACGTCACTGCCGGACGGTGTTTATTCCAGTCCAGACTGTGAACGATTTCGCGCGCAATCCGGATACCGTCGGCGTCATCTTCGGCCACAAACTCGGCCGTGCCGGAGACCTGGGCGTGCATTTGTGCACCGCCAAGCTCTTCTTCACCGGCGACTTCACCGGTGGCAGCCATCAGCAAAGGTGGACCGGCCAGAAATACTTTGGCGCGCTTACGCACCATCACCACATAATCCGATAATCCCGGCAGATAGGCACCACCGGCAGTGCTGGAGCCGTGTACCACGGTGATTTGCGGAATACCGGCCGCAGATAGCTGTGCCTGATTATAAAAAATCGTCCCGCCATCGATAAAAATTTCTGCCTGATACATTAAGTTGGCACCACCCGATTCAATCAACTGAATCATCGGCAATTTCTGTTGCAAGACAATTTCCTGTATCCGCAGATTTTTGCGCATGCCCCAGGGGGTGATGGTGCCGCCCTTGATGGCACTGTTCGAGGCCGTCAGCATCACGCGCACGCCAGAGACATAACCGATGCCGCAGATGCAGTTACCACCGGCGAGTGAACCGTCTTTGTCATCATGCTGCTGATACCCGGCCAGGGTGGATAATTCCAGAAACGGCGAACCACGGTCGAGCAACAGGTTGATGCGCTCGCGCGGGGTGAGTTGTCCACGGCGATGGAACTCGGCACTTTTGGCGGCTTCCGTGGCACGAACTTTGTCTTCGACGGCACGGAATTCCTGCAGTGCTGCCAGCATGGCGAGACGGTTTTTTTCAAATGCTTCCGAGCTGCTGACGATGAGTGATTCAAGTGCAGCCATGATTACCCCCGACGCTGGGAAGGCAGCGTAGCCATGAGCTTGCAGATAATGCCAAGCATGATTTCATCGGCACCGCCACCGATGGAAGCCAGACGGAAATCGCGATAAAAGCGCGACACCAGCGATTCCCACGCATAGCCCATACCGCCCCAATATTGCAGACAGGAGTCGCTGACTTCGCGCGCCAGCCGACCGGCTTTGAGTTTGCACATCGACGCCAGTTTGACGACTTCTTTATCGTTTTGATCAAGATCGTACAGACGCACGGTGCGGTACAGCAACGCCCGCAGCGCTTCAATTTCAGTTTGCAATTCGGCCAGCCGGAAATGAATCACCTGATTATCCAACAGTGAGCTGCCAAAGGCCTGACGTTCGCGGGTGTAGTCTATGGTGGCCTGCAACACCATTTCCAGTCCTTTGATGCCCATGGCGGTGCCAAACATGCGTTCTTCCTGAAACTGTTGCATCTGCATGGCAAAGCCGCCGCCTTCCTGGCCGATCAGATAACGCTGTGGCACACGTACTTCATCAAAAAACAGTTGCGCGGTGTCGGACGACCACATGCCGAGTTTGTCGATTTTTTTGGCCCGCTGCACACCCCTGGTATTCATCGGCACCACGATCATGGATTTGTTTTTATGTGCCGGACCATCCGAAGTATTGGCCAGCAGACAAATCCAGTCAGATTGCATGCCGTTGGTGATCCACATTTTGCTGCCGTTGATGATGTAATCGCCGCCATCTTTGCGGGCGCTGGTTTTTAAACCCGCCACGTCGGAGCCGGCACCGACTTCACTCACACCAATGGAGGCGACCAGATCACCGGCGATGCTGGGAGCTAAAAATTCGCGCCGCAATTCATCTGAACCAAAACGCGCTAACGCCGGTGTGGCCATGTCAGTTTGCACACCGATGGCCATGGGCACGCCGCCGCACTGGATACGTCCGAGTTCTTCGGCAAAGGCGATCGCATAGCTGTAACTCAGGCCCATGCCGCCATATTCCACCGGTTTACTGATTCCCAGCAAACCGAGATTGCCGAGTTTTTTAAACAGCTCGTGGGCCGGGAAAATTTTAGCGGCTTCCCAGGCATCGACATGGGGGTTGATTTCCTGATCGATCAGTTTGGCTGTGGTGTTGCGTAAGTCTGCATATTCGCTGCCTGATAACATGGGTGGACTCCAAGAGGTTAGACAAATGTGGGCTATATGTAATTCATTTAATTGGATTCATTGGCAGCATTGGTAGGGTGTATTAGCGCAGCGTAATACACCGAGCGTCAATTTTACGGACAGTGGTGTATTACGCCCTTTGGGCTAATACACCCTACATGACTACTGCAACATGGCCCTGGCCTGCTGCGGCGTGGCGATTTCCCGGCCGGTTTCGCGGGCCAGACTGACCAACGCTTCAATCAGCGGACCATTACCGCTGGTTTTGCTGCCGTCGGGTAGATAGAAGGTGTCTTCGACTCCGGTGCGCAGATTGCCACCGAGTTCGGCTACGCGGCGATGTACCGGCCAGACTTCTTCGCGCCCGATGACGATGCCCTGCCAATGAGCTCCGACCGGAATATATTTCATTAACACCGACAATAACTCAGCATCGGCCGGCATGCCGGAAGCCACGCCCATGACGAGCGAGACATGCAACGGATCACGCAATAGCCCTACCGCTTTCAACATCGAAATCGAGCGCAGGATGCCGACGTCAAAACATTCGCATTCCGGAATAATGCCGTGCTTATCCATTACTGCCAGAAAGGCGGTGATTTTGTCGACCGGATTGTCAAACAGCATCGGCGGCCAGGCCCACTGATTTTTGGAAGTGGTTTTCAGATAATTCAGACTGCCGGCATTGAGTGCGGCCATTTCTGGCTGACAGCGTTCCAGACAGGCTACCGGTCCGGTGATATTGTTACCCACCACACCAGTGGAAAAATTCAAAATCACTCCCGGACAGGCTGCACGGATTGCCTCGGCAATTTCGGCCACAGCGTCCACTTCCCAGGTGGGTAAATGCCCCTTGCCGGCGGCCTGATTACGGAAATGCACGTGCATCACCGAAGCACCGGCATTAAACGCATCGCGCGCCGAGGCCGCCATTTCCGCCGCTGTCACCGGAACCGGGTGCTGTTGCGGGTCAGTCAACACGCCCGTCAGACTGCAGGTCACAATCGCTGTTTGCATGAATATTCTCTTTAATAAAGTACGGCACAGGTGAAAGATGAATCGATTATAAGCAGATTGAATCACACAGTCTAGACACTGTGTCCAATTTTTATTCTATAATACAAAAAAATGGACAGTAAGCCAGTTCATGTCCAGCAATCGCGGCAAAATAAGCCTTGAATAAACAACATAAGGAAGATACCCATGCGCTCGGTAACCAGAAAAACCCCTGTCCATGACAGCAACAGCAAAACAGCTGACCTGGTTGTCACCACGTTAGAACATTTACTCACCGAAGGTGAAAACTTTACTTCACTGAGTATAGAACAGCTGGCAAAAAAGTCCGGGATTGCGCGCGCCACCTTTTATCTGCATTTTCGCAACAAGGGCGAATTGGTCGGGCATTTGATGAAGCGGGTAGGAAGAGAAATGCGCAGCGCCGCCAAAGCGTCCATGGCCGAACTGGCGCAACCGGAACGAAAGGATTTTTTGCGTTTCATGCAGCAGGCCATCGAAGTCAACTATCAACACCGCGCCGCTATCCGTGCCGTGCTGGAAACCATCAGCTACGATCCGGCGGTTGCACACATCTATGCGGAATTTATGCAGCAAATGATAGGCGATACGCGCCACTTTATCGCGCGTTTGCAGGCCAGCGGCCGGGCCAGGACTGACATCGCGCCCGATATGGCCGAAGTCCTCACCTGGATGGCGGAACGCTGCTGCCACCAGATGCTCAGCAATGGCAACTCAGCCGCAGAGCGCGGGCATCTGGCCGAGATGCTCACACACGTGGTCTGGAGTGCCATTGCTGCGCCCGCATGACTAATAAAAATAATTTTGCTGGAAAGTGAATTTTCAGCCGCATCAACGCTCTACTTCCGCTTACCTGTTTCAGGTTTTCAGGAGTAATATCCATGGCAACGAGTTCAATACAAACCCTGCAGCGGGCAGTCAATGCAGCACCGGGGGAAATTTTGCATGCGGTGAGCCAGCATGCAATCACCTCCCCACTAGATAAACTGGGATTTTTATTCACCCTGGTAAGCGCAGGGTTATTCCCCTGGGGGTACTGGATTTTTCACCAGATTCAGGATTACTATAAAACCCAGGAAACGTTTGGCTTGATGATTTCCGTCTTAAACACCGACATCAGGAATACGATCAACACTGAGCAAGTGCGAACGCTCAGGGCGCACTATCCGGACGGAACAGAAGTGCTCTTTACCGAGACCAAAACCACCAGTGGCTACACACTGTCCCCAGAGGTGGATGGCGTCATGGGCGAGGCATTTACTTCGGTCACCACGCTGGAAGAATTGAAAGCCAGGTTTGCTCAGGAAATTTTCAACAATTACAAATGCTGCAGCAAAAAATTCAGCACTTCTGCACATCCGATTCCTGCACGTGCCATCATTAAAACCCAGTTAATCACCGCCTGCTGCCAACTGATCGCCAATACCGACATTGATTTACCTGAGAATATTGGCCTCATTAACGACATGGCGCAAAACTGGGCCGGGCAGTACAACAATATCAATTGCGAAAAGTATCAATTTCACCTGCCGTATTACGATGCCGACCAGCTCATTGCCAGACTCTGCGTCCGCCACAGTGAAGAATACATCCAGCTAACCTGCACCGGGAACAGCGCAACGTTTAGCTTTTGCAAAATCCGATTTTTAAAAAAACTGTTTGCCAATCAAGCGCGGCACATTTTAAACAAGTTGAGAAATGGTGAAAAAGTTTCCCAAAAAGAATTGCAAATTCATGGCTATATGTATAAACGTGCGCTGGAAAATTTCGGAAAGCCCGACGTTGAGCCCATTGATTTGCAGGTATTACAACAGACCTTAGTTTTTTCTTCACTGACGCTGGAACAGGCGCAAACACTGCCAGCGCTGAGGCCGGATGAAATCGCTTTATTGATGCTGATGTCAGGCTGCCGCAATGCCACGCTGTTCCGTGCTCCAAGGCATATCGAAGTGCGCGCGCACAAGCAGCTCAATATTGAAACAACCAGACAGTTAATTCAAGCCAATTTAATTGCCTGTTATCGGTGCGACAAAAGCAGCCAGAATCAACCGGAGCAGATTACCGTTGACAAGTTACATCCCATCGTCAGACGGGCATGCAAAGTGACCGGAAGCTATCAAATGCCAACTTGCGGGGAAAGCACAAACATCGATGGTGCGCCTCTTAGTCAGCAAAAAATTCCGCAGCTACTCTGGCCGGAATATGAGCCATCAAAAAGGCAGGAACTGGCAGAGGATAAAAGCTTTGTATGAGACCTTGATGTGGCAATACTTAAAAGTAAGGCCTGTACTATTTCAACTCTGAATTTCACGCAATGCCAACGCCAGCATGTTGTCGAGTCGCGAATTATCACAGCACACAGCGTAGCCTTCACTCCACTGACTGCTGGCCAGATTGCTCAATACCGCTCCGCCGGGCATTTCTATGGCCAGCCTGGCACCCCGTTCCCAGGCCAGACGCAAGGTTTCTGACCAGTGCACCTGACGGGACATATTGTTGGCCAGATCGTGCTGAAGTTTGAGCGGATCATAAATGGCCCTGGCCGCGCTGGCACTCAGATAAATCAGCGTCGGCGGTTTCAGGTCGACTTCGGCAATGGCGTTTTGCATGCTTAGTGCGGCCGCATCAAACAGTTCACAGTGCGAAGGAACGCTGACGGTCAAACGTTGAGCTTTGGTCGCGCCGTGCTGCAATGACCGCGCCATGACTTCGTCGAGTGCCTGATCACAACCAGAAATCACCAGCTGGGCCGGCGCGTTTAAATTGGCCAGATACACCGGATTTTTGGCACCATGAACCTGATTGATGAGTTGTTCCAGTTCCGGACGCTGTAAGCCTGTGATGGCTGCCATGCCGAAGCCAGTGGGATAAGCCTGCTCCATCAGTGTCGCGCGCAGCTGCACGAGTCGCAGTGCGTCTGCATAATCGAGTGCACCGGCAGCCACTGCCGCCGGAAATGCACCGATCGACAAACCGGCCACCATATCCGGGACCACCTGATGGACAGCAAACACACGCGCCATGGCCACTCCGGCGATCAACAGACACAATTGCACCGCAACAGTAGATTTCAGACTGTCGGCGTTATCGAATGACAGGCAGTCCCGGCCCAACACCACGCTGGCCTGTGCCAGCGTCTGTGCGACAGCCGGATGCGCCGGCAAATTGTGCAACATGCCTGGGCGCTGTCCTCCCTGACCGGGAAACATAAATAACAGGCTCATGCCGTTGTACCCCACGGATCTTCCGTGAGCACCGGTCCGGCATCGGTTTTGAGTAACACCCGTTGTGCTGTACGCTGCCATTCACTGAAGGCAAAAGCACCCTGTCCAGTATCAATTTGCACATCGATGCAGCACTGAAAATGCTGCGCCTGCTGCTCAAGTGTATGAAGAAGTTCAATTTGCCCGACCGTTAAGGGCTGTGTCGCTTTGACGACTAAATCCAGATCACTGTCGGTGCGCAACACTGCCTCTCCGGTCGCCAGAGCAAAGCCGACGCTGCCGGTCGGCCCCCACGGCAGAGCCAGTGCGTTACAGGTTTTAGCGACAGCTTTCAACAGGCGCACACAATGGAAGACCAACAGTTCAGGATGTTGTTGCCAGCCGGTGACGAGTGATTCCGGAGTAGCACAGAGTGTGGCGCCCTCGCTCAGAAGGAAGGCGGCATGGCGCAGAGAACGACTGTGGCCACGCAAACCCACCGGCAGCCAGAGGCCATCGGCAGGAGCGCGTCGTATCACAACCGGCCAGGCGGGGTTGAGCCAGTCAGGCAGAACGGCGACAGCCGAACGCAATCCTGCCGGGCTGGCCGGCCAAATCAAATCATGCGGCCGAAATGCCTGCTGCATCGTTTAGCTCATGATGGCTTTGGTGGCAAAATACAGGATCGAGGGCCCCATAAAGCAACCCAATCCGGTATGAAACGTGGCTACCAGTGCACCATAAGGCACCAGTCTGCGGTCAGTTGCAGCCAGTCCTGCGGACACTCCGGAAACTGTACCGGCAAGGCCCCCGAACACCATGGCAGAACGGGGGGTTCTGAGCCCCATGAATTTCGCCGCAAGCGGTGTGCCTATCATGACCAGAATTGCCTTGAGCAGACCAGTAGCGATGCTCAGTGCCATCACGTCTGAGCTCGCACCAATGGCCGCGCCTGTGACCGGACCGACAATATACGTGACCGCGCCTGCACCGATGGTGGTCATGCTGACCGCATCCGAATAGCCTAAACTATACGCAATCGATGCGCCGATAATAAAAGGAACCACTGTGCCGAGCAACAGGGCCACCACGCCGATCAGTCCGGCTTTACGGGCTTCATGTGGCTGCACTTCGAACGCCGTCGCCACGATGGCAAAGTCGCGCATCATCGCTCCGCCCATCAAACCGATCCCGGCAAACAGCGACACATCGGCCAGGCCTTTTTGACCACCGGTGACGCTGCCGCCCCAATACGCCAGACCCAGGCCGATCAGAATCGCAACGGCTGAACCATGCATGCGGCCAAAAGTCAATTTGCGTGAAATAATGCCGGACAAATATGCGATCAATCCGATGAAGGCGAAGGCGGCAATGAGGCCATTTGTCTGAATGGCTTTTTCAAAAATAGCTAACATGGTCATGCTCCTTAAGAAACCTGCGGTTTGGTCTGGGTATCATCGGAGGCGGCAAACGGGTCCAGATCACTTTTGGGTTCGAAGCGATTAATGGCGGCAATAATACAGGCGCAGGTCACGACCGCAACAATCGCGGCCAGAATGGCCACATGCCCGCCGCGCAAGGCAGCCACGACATTTTGCTGAGCTGCCATGGCTACGACCACCGGAATATACATCGCTGCCCAGAAGGTCACGCCCGCTTCCGAGAGCTTAGGCAACAGGCCGCGTGGTTCCATATACATACGCGCGAAAATCAGCAGCATCATCGCTATGCCGACTCCGCCGACGTTAGTCTTGACTCCGACCAGAGTGCCGAGCAGATCGCCCAGAAATATGCCCAACAGATGGCAGGCGGCCAGCAGTGCGGTTCCGTAAATGATCATGATTGTCTCCTGAAGTAATGTCGTGGGTTACATTTTTAATTATTGTGAATTTATATGTCTTTGCATGTCTGCTTTTATCCTGTCATAGGAAGCTCCCGGTTCCATTGTTCGCGCAACAGTTCGCGCACCCGTTTCGATGCCAGGCGGTGTGGCGCACCCAGACGCTTGCTCAGGTCATGCTGAGTTTCAGCGTCAATCTCAGCCAACATCGCCAGCAGACACTGTCTGACCTGATCAACAGTGACAGCATCCGGTGCATCAGGATCAGGTATCGACAGAGAGGCCGACAACAATCCAAGCGAAGCGAAATTTTTAATATCGTAAGCCATAGGTGGAATGGTTTCGGCCAGTGCTGTGAGCGCTTCTACCGAACGCAGCGTAATGCGCGCTGCCGATTCCTTGCCCATGGCATGCACCATCACCCGGGGATCATCAAAAGCGATGATCCGATTAGCCTGATAACCGTGTGCCAGAAATGCACCTGACATGGCCTTGCCGACGATCAGTGCAATGACCGGATGACCGGCCAGACGCGCCGTGGCATAGGCACCCGCAGCCGCCGCAAGCGCCAGATGGATGCCATAAGCTTCTTCACGTCGTCCATAAGCCTGACTGGGCACATCGACGATGGCAATGATCGGTGTTTTGACAGCGTTATTTTTATCCGCCGCCACCACCTCCTGAACTGCACGCGCGAGCTGCCAGCCTTCGATCAAACCAACTTCGCCATGGCGCGCACGCACAAAGCGATTGTGGCTATCAGTGACCACGGCAATGAAGCGCAGCGGGCGACCATTGAGCAGACCGTCTGCTACCTGCAATGAAGCCGGATAACCGCTTTGCGCTGCGCCTGCGAGCGCTGCAAACCAAACTTTGCCACGCTGCGGAATGTTGTTGTCAGCATTCATATTCATGCACCTCCCTGACTGTAAATCGACTGCGCCATGGCCGCTGTAGCCTGGGTGTCAGCATCGACAGCCGCCAGCGCGGTAAGAAACCGGTCTGTCTGAGCACTGCGATGTAATTCCGGTATGCCACGTGCGAGCAGTTGAGCAATGTGTGTACGAATCTGCTCAACATCATCATCGGCGAGCACATCCACCAACCCCGACAGCGAACGCTGTTCACCGCCGGTCATGCTCCAGATAAAACGGCGGTCACGCGAGTCGTATTCGGCAATCCCGGCTTCCTGCTCAATCACGGCAGGTCCGTTGAGTCCGATGCGTGCTTCACGCGTGACGATTAAATAACTGCACAGCGCAGCGGCAATCGACATGCCACCAAAACAACCCACCGTGCCGGCAACAATGCCGATCACCGGTTGATAACGCCGTAAATCGACAATTGCCGCATGAATTTCAGCAATCGCTGCCAGTCCGAGATTGGCTTCCTGCAGGCGTACCCCACCGGTTTCAAACAGGATTACCGCCATGGTGGGAATGCCGTTGCGGTTATCCCGGGCTGCCAGTTCAAGCGCACCGGCAATTTTTGCGCCGCCTACTTCCCCAAGACTGCCGCCCTGAAATGCTCCTTCAATGGCCAGCACCACACAGGACTGGCCGTTAAAACGACCTTTAGCAACAACCACGCCATCGTCCGATTGCGTGACCACACCCTGCTGTGCCAGCCATGGTGAACACATTCGATCAAACGGGCCGATCAGTTCGCGCATCGTTCCGGCATCCAGGATTTGTTTGCTGCGTTCGCGCGCACCGAGTTCAATAAAACTGTTCTGACTGAGCAGACTGGCGAGTCTGGTTTGCTGATTGGTATTCATGTTTTTTCACCCGTTATTGGTCTGACAGTCCAAGTTCTTCCAGTGCCTGTTCCAGCCGCAGGCGTACCACTCCGGGCGTTGCACCAAAGTCATTGATATCAATACGCATACCAGGTAAGGTGCCGGAGGAAAACAGACGCTGCATCAAGGCTTGCCAGATTGAACCCATTCCATCAACTGAAGTACAAATCTGAATCAGGATCAGGTCATCATGTGGCTCAACCAGCACTTCCAGATCACCCGAACCGACCACGCCAACGAGTACCTTCTGCAGCAACATCGGAGACTGTTTGCAAGCTGTAAATTCATAGGAGAGATTTTCCACTCAGGCACCCGTTTGATTGAGTTGATCGAGGAACAGTGCGGCAGCGAGCATGTCGGCGGCACCACCGGGTGAAATACAGCGCTCCAGCATAGTCTGCGACAAATTTTTGTAAGCCACTTTACCAGCTTTACTGTCGCAGCCACCCAAACTCAACACCCGCTGCGCACCATCCTGCACCAGTTGCAAGGCAGGCAATCCACCGCGTGACAACACGCAGGTATCGTCGAGTTGTGCCATCACAGCCAGCAACCCATTCAGACGCGCAGCCGATTCACCTGCGCCGCGTAAGCGGGAACTGTGCAACTGCGGCAAAGCCGCCTGCAGCACCAGCGGAAATCCGTTATACGCCTGCATCCGTGCGCCACCAACCTGATAGGTTTTGCAGGCCAGCTCGCCCTTATTACCGGTCCTCGTCGGTGCATGGCAATCGTGAATCTGCGCCAGCCGTGCAGCACGGACAGCGACGCTGACAGCACTGACATCGACCAGATATTGTGCTGCCGCCGTGACCAGCAAACCCAGAGCCCAGATCGCACCGCGATGAGTATTGACTCCGCCGGTACACTCCATCATGCGCGTCTCACCACAACGACCCAGCCATCCTATGGTCTGACGCAATTGCAACGGGTCCTCTATCGTCATACCCGCTTCGGCCATGGCCATAAACGTAGCATGCAGCGCCTGAGCTGAATCGCACATCAGGGTCCAGCTCAAATCGGTATGTGCACCACGTCCGGACAGATCAACGAGTCCCGGCTTGGGTGTCAGCGTAGCTTCAGCAATCAATGCCGCCACCACCTGATCGGCCAGACAGTGTGCCGTCGAATACGACACTTTGTCCAGGCGTGAGGAAATCTTCTCAAGTAGTTGCATTACCAGCTCCTGAATTTGGCCGGAGGATCATACAGACCATCCGACCAGGTCACTAATTCGGCCACGCTTTTTGCCGCCAGCAAAGAACGGGTTGCCTGATTACGATTGACGCCCATATCCTGTGGCAGCGCAATCTTGCCTTGCTGTCGCAGTCGCGAGGTGGTTTTCGGGTCAGCACGCATTCCTACCGGTGTGACTCCTGCCACGGCAGAAACCATGGCCCGGCGCTCATCGAGCGACTCTGCTTTATATAAATAGGCGATGCCTTCTTCGGTCAGCACGTGCGTGACGTCGTCACCGTAAATCATTACCGGCGCTATCGGCATGCCGGAATCTTTACCAACCTGAACCGCATCGAGGGTATCGACAATACTTGGCAAGGCACCGTTCTGGTACGTCTCCACCATTTGCACCACCAGCTTTTTACCGCGTTCGAGCGGATCATCGGTTTGAATCAAATCCAGCCAGGCGGGTGTAGGATGACGCCGTCCACCGGGATCGTGTCCCATATTGGGTGCACCACCAAATCCGGTCAGCCGGCCGTGTGTTACGGTGGAAGAATTGGCCAATCCATCCATCTGCAGGGTGGAGCCGATAAACAGATCCACCGCATATTGCCCTGCCAGCTGACAGAGTGCCCGATTCGAACGCATCGAACCATCACGTCCGGTAAAAAACACATCGGGACGGGCGGCGACATAATTTTCCATGCCGAGCTCACCGCCAAAACAGTGCACGCTTTCAACCCAACCGGATTCAATCGCAGGAATCATGGTCGGATGCGGATTCAAGACCCAGTTTTTGCAGATCTTGCCTTTGAGGCCTAACTGTTCACCATAGGTAGGCAAAATCAGTTCAATGGCGGCGGTATTAAAACCGATGCCATGATTTAAGGATTGCACCTGATGCTTTTCATATACGCCACGGATCGCCATCATCGCCATGAGCACATGCACCGGTTTGATCAGGCGCGGATCGCGGGTGAACAGTGGTTCAAGAAAAAATGGCCGGTCGGCCTGAACCACAAAGTCTATCCAGGAGCCGGGGATATCGACGCGCGGCAAATCGGCCGGATCATCCACAATTTCATTGACCTGTGCAATCACGATGCCATCACGAAAGGCGGCAGCTTCTACCAGCGCCGGGGTATCTTCGGTACTTGATCCGGTGTACAGATTACCCTGCCTGTCAGCCTTGAATCCGGCCACGAGCACCACATTGGGGGTCAGATCGACATACAGACGTGCATACAATTCGACATAAGTATGAATCGCGCCGACCTCCAAAATACCGTCCTGAATAAACTGGGCAATCCGCAGGCTTTGTGCGCCGGCAAAGGCAAAGTCGAGTTTTCTGGCAATGCCGCGTTCGAACAGATCGAGATGTTCCGGTCGGCTGACACTGGGCATAATCAAATGCAGATGATTGATGTGGGCGGGATTGATCTGCACCAAAGCACGGGATAAAAAATCGGCCTGTTTTTGATTATTCCCTTCCAGCACCACACGATCACCAGAACAAATCAGCGCCGACAGCGCGGCCACGATATCGGCCGTTTTCAGCACCGGACTACTGCCTTCACGCAAATGGGCAACCAGTGCCAGACGGCGCTGTTTTTCAGTGCGCCGTTTACTCCATGCGGGATCGTATTGCCTTGGGGCCACCACTGACTGACTCATTCTGACCACCTTAAAGAAGAATGCAGAAAAACTTCAGAGTAAGAACATCAGAACGTGGCGTCAATCACCTTAATGAGACAATCATTAACTTTAAGTTAATGATTGAATGGATGTTGTCAGAGCGGCTTTACTGCGGGAACTGAACATGCGACATTCCGCAGCCAGCGCCAACAGATTAGGATCCCGTTCACGGTTTTCCGGGATCAGCACGGTAATGAGTTGCTCCCTGACATAAAGTTTTTCCATCGGAATCAAATGTATGCGAGGACTGAAGGCTTCAATCCGTTTAGGCAGCAGACTGTATCCAACACCACCGCTGACGAGATTGATCAGAGAAAAAATATCATCCACATGCATCACCAGTGCGGGTGAAAAACCGGCCTGTAAAAAGGCAAAGTTAAAATCCCGGGTGGTGGCAAAACCTTCACCGAGAGTGATGAAACGTTCGTGCTGCAACTGTTTCAGATCAATCAACTCCGCTTTGGCATAGGGTGAGTCAACTGGTGCGGCAAAATGCATAGAATCATAAAACAGCGGCAGGGAAATCATGCCATCAATCGGGGTATCCTGCGCCAGAGCCACGACAATCGCATCGACCCTGCCATCTTCGAGCGACTCAAACAACTCGCGATTGGATCCAAGCGAAAGGGTAATTTCGAGCTCAGGCCGACGCAACTTCATGCCCATTAACAGTTCAGGAATGGCCGATACGGTTAAAGAATAGAGCGAACCGAGCTTGAGTCTGGTTGCATTAAAGCCGCCAACTTCACGGGTTTTGGCCAGACCTTCTTCACAGGCCAGCAAAATTTTGCGGGCGTATTCGGCAAAGGTATAGGCAGCAGCCAGGGGAATCAAATTACGTCCCTGGCGTTTGAACAACGGGCAGCGCACCGTTTCTTCGAGTGAATGCAGGGCACGATGAATGCTGACCGTGCTCTGTCCCATGGCTTCAGCGACGCGCGCCATATTCCCGAAATTCATAAAGCTGAGAAATACCTCAAGCTTTTTGATAGTGAGTCCATCTTCTATCGACATGTTGTCCCTGATTATTTTAATAACAACGCCAACAAGCAATTGCCTGGTGCGCAGCATGATGACTTTCATAGTGAAAGTCATCATAACGGGATTTTTGCGGGACAACAGTATTTTTGAAATAACACGAACCGCGATTACAACAGCGGCCGAATTTTCAACCCGGAGCTGCCGGTTTCGCAGACATCAGATAAAACAGCACCGGCATCACCAGCAGCACCAGCGGCAACTGAAAAATCAACCCGGAAATAATCGCAATCGCCAGCGCTTGCTGCATCTCCGAACCCTGCCCGATGGCCAGTGCCAGCGGCAACAGGGTCAGAATCGCTGCGGCCGTGGTCATGGCTATCGGACGCATGCGATTAATGCCGGCATTCACAATCGAACTGGCAAGATCGTCATGTTCACGCAATTCCTGCTGTTCAGAAAAATAGAAAATCGCCACTTCGGTCACCATACCGATAATCATGGTCATCCCCATCATGGCAGAAATATTGAGTTCGGTTTGCGTCAGCCATAAACCGATAAACACGGTCGAAACGGCCAGCAATGCGGCAACCAGAATCGACAGCGCCAGTCGGAAGCTTTCATACATGAATAACAGCAGTAAAAACACCAGCGCGCTGGCGGCGGCAAACACTGCCATGAGTCCCTTAAAGGCTATCTGCTGCTGTTCATACAAACCACCCAATTGATAGTAACTGCCTGGCGGTAAAATTTTACCCTGTGCCATGACTTGCTTCACCTCGGCAATCACCGAACCCAGATCACGGCCACTAATTCTGCCGGTGACCGCCACCATGCGTTTTAAATTTTCACGCGCAATTTGTGGCTGACCAATGAGCGGCGTAATACGGGCAACCCGCTTAAGCGGAAAAACATGACCATCCGGAGCGCGCAAAAGCATATTGGCTAAATCGGTATCCGAAGAACGCAGCAATTTTGGTACCCAGACCCGCACGCCGATCATTTTTACCCCACTGGCAACCTGCGTGGCCAGAGTGCCGCTCAAGATGCTTTCTATGTTTTTTGTGATCGCATCAACTTCCATCCCTTCGGCCGCTGCCATGGTGGGATCAACATGAATTTCCAGCGCATCACCGGCCGGATTAATACCATTTTTAACATCCACCACACCGGCAATTTTGGCGATATGCTCAGCAACCTCATTGGCAACCTGCGACAACTGTTCTGGATTATCGGAAAACACCTTGATTTCGATCGGTTGCGGCACCGCCGTCAGATCACCGATCAAATCTTCCATCAACTGCGCCATTTCGATTTTCAGACCCGGAACATCTGCTTCCACTCTGGTACGGATATCGGTCATGACTTCTTCCACATCGCGGCGCGGAAAGCCTTTTAAGCGGATAAAAAAATCACCTTCATTGGCTTCACTCAAACCGCCACCCAGTCCACTGCCGGTACGGCGCGAATAAGTTTCCACATCAGGGGTGGCTTTAATAATAGCTTCCACCTGACGCAACAGGCGGTCGGTTTCTGTCAGTGCCGTTCCCGGAGCGCTGCGGTAGTCGAGCACAAAACCACCCTCATCCATCGACGGCATAAAACCCGAGCCGACCTGAGTAAAGGCGAAAAATCCGAGCAATAACATCGGCAGCAATCCGGCCAGCAACAGCAAAGGACGCGCCAGCAGGCGCTGCATCAGGGAACGATAATGACGATGCAGCCACTGCAGTAAGCGACTGGGCGCGGGTTCCCGGGCATCCTTGTGGGTCAAAAACCTATCGGCCAGCAAGGGTACAGCCAGCCAGGTAATTAAAAAGGAAATAAATAACGCTGACGCCATGGTCAGTGACAACGCTTTAAAAAATGCCCCGGTGACGCCGCTTAAAAACGCCAGTGGCGCAAAAATAATCAGCGTCGAAGCGCTCGAACCAGCCAGCGGGCGCATAAATTCCAGCGCTGCCTTAAGTACCCGTTCGTGCATATGGCCGTCGCCACCCTGCAACCGGCGCATGATGTGCTCGATCATCACAATCGCATCATCAATAATCAAACCCACAGCAGCAGCCATACCACCCAGAGTCATGATATTGAAACTCATACCCAGCACATACAGCAGCACTGCCGTGGCAGACAATACCGCCGGCACCACCATAATGGCGATCAGGGTTACCTTGAGATTACGCAAAAAGAAAAGCAACACCAGCGCCGACAGAAAAATGCCGATCAAAACCGCATCCCGCACACTGGAAGCAGATTGCAACACTAACTGACTCTGGTCATACCAATTGGAAATCGTCACCCCGGCAGGTAATTGCGACTGCGCGGCGGCGAGTTTTTTAGTGATATCGCCAACAATTTGTACGCTGTTGCTGCCCGGTTGTTGATACACTGAAAACAGCACCGCATGCTTACCGTCCGCGGTCACGCGCGTCCATTCCGGTGCGATGGCATTCTCAACAGTGGCCACATCACCCAACTGTATCATGCCGTTCGCCTGATTTTTCAACACCAGCTGACGGATTTGCTGCACATTTTGCAGGCGACTGTCAGAAATGGCTAAAAATAATTTATAGTGATCTTCGACCTTACCCACGGCGGCGATCACGTTGGCGTTACTTAAGGTGCGCGCCACATCGTCAAGCGTCAAATCCAGAGTCCACAGCTTTTTGGGGTCCACCGTGACACGATATTCTTCTACCGCCCCACCCTGCACCTGAATATGCGAGACGCCATCAATGCCGGATAACAGGGGACGTAACTGATACTGCGCAAGATCACGTAACGCGATCGGTGACAGAGTGTCCGAGGTAATGCTGTAGGCAGTAATCGGAAACACGGTAGGGTCCATCAAACGTGTGACCACCTGCATGCCGGCAGGTAGTTGTGCCTGAATTTGTGCGATGGCGGCATTGATCTGCAGTGCCGAGGTCGCCATGTTGCGTCCCCAGTCAAAATTGACTGAAATTTCGGCCGAGCCACGACTGGTGGTAGAACGCACAGTACGCACCCCGGGAACCTGCCGGACGGCTTCTTCAACCGGGCGGGTGACCAGCATTTCCATTTGTTCCGCTGGTTGATCGCCCACATCAATGGACACCAAGGCACGGGGAAAATCCACCGTCGGAAACAGTGACACCGGTAATTTTAACGCCGCCACTATACCGGCCAAAGCCAGCATTAAAAATAAAAACAGCACCGAACGGCGATGTGACTGCATCCACAAACCAATAGTCATTTGACTGACTCCCGCACTGCCATACCGTCTTCGAGCTCGTAATTACCCAGCACCACCAGTGGCAGTTTGGGATCAATTTCACCTTCGAGCCCAAACTGATTAGCCGTCTCGTTCAATTTCACTACCGTAACCCGATGTGCCTTGCCAGCAGTTACCTGAAAAACATAATCGCCTTTATCATCACTCAAGACCGCCTGACGAGGAGCCAGCCAGGCCTGTTTCTGTCCGAGCTGAATCGTACCCTGCACCCGCATTCCCGCTACAATGGCAGTTGATGCCCGCAGCAGCACAATCGCGTTCACCAGTTGCGTCCTGGGATCGACTACTTTTTGTACTTCGCTGATTCTCGCAGCAATGACCGGGCTGGTTGCCTGCAGCGTAGCCAGACTGACCTTCATACCAGCACGCACCAAATGCTGCTGGGTTGGTTCTATGCCCAACTGTATGCGCAACGAATTGGTCGTGCCAAACTGAAGCACGGCAGCACCCGCGGCCAGCCGGTCACCCTGAGCCGCCACCAGCGCGGTAATCACGCCATCTTCAGGGGCGAGCAAACTTACCTGTTCACTGGCGCCGCCCAGTTTGGTTTGCGCCTGCAGCATGGATTGGGCATCCTGCCATTGTTTGCGCGCGCTCTCGAACTGCGACTGGGTGAGCAACTTCAAACCGAATAATTCTTCGGCACGCTGCAACTCCGCACGGGCAAAATTTGCCGCACTCAAGGCCTGCACATAGGCTGTCTGCGCATTCGGATCACTGACCAAGAGCGCCAGAGTGTCGCCGCGATGCACCTGCTGCCCTGGCTGGACTGACAGCAAAATCAGCTGACCCGCCTGCGGAAAACTGAGCGACATCAGCTTGCCACTGACCACATCACCAAATGTCTCCAGGCTGCTATCCATGGCCTGCTGGGCAATTGGCTGGGTTTTGACCAATGCACTCACTGCCGCTTCGGCAGCCTCCGGCGCACTGGCAGAAACAGTATGCTGTTTAAACCACCAAAAGCCACCTGCCACAATCAGGGCGAAAATAAGCAACAACAGAATTTTTTTATTTTTCATGATCAATTATTTTGTCCGGTAAGTGTCAGCAAGACGATGCGCTGCTCCAGCATGGCCTGCTGCAGACTCAGTGCTTCGATTTGTTTGGCCATCAAGGTGCTGCGCGCATTGGCATACACCAAACCATCGAAATTATGGTTGGCATAGGCCACGGCGCTATGCTCTGCCATGGCAGAAAACTGTGGCAGGGCGGCCGTAATTTCACTCAGCTGACGCCTGTTGATATGCTCATCCGAGAGCAATTGATGAATATCACTGTTAGCCATATCCAGCCGTTGTTGATATTCGTCACGTAGCTTGTCGCGACTGGCCAGTTCGACCGCAATAGTGCCGCGATTCCGATTGAGCAGAGGCAAAGACAGCGTCACGCCCAGCCCATTCGAATAAATCCCGCCCGAATCCCGTGCCCGGGTAAAACCAACATTCAAAGCGGGAAACTGCGCCAGTATGCTTGCCCGGTAACGTTGATCCTGCGCGTCATAACCCGATTGCAGCGCCAGCAAATCAGGGCGCCTCTGCACCAATGGCAACGCATCACGCGAGATGGCCTCGTCGTCAAGAGCCGGAAGCAAATCAGGTTCACCGACAGCCTCTTGCAACAACACCTTTGCTTGCGGGCTTAACCCAAGCAAAGCAGTTAACTCATGCTGCCATTGATTGAGTTGACGCTCCAGATCATTGCTTTGTTTTTGCAATTCCTGCAGGGCCGTGACTTCAGGCAAAAGCACATCGGCCGCGATATAATGTTTATCAAAAGCCTGCTGATTGTGACTTACCCGCTCTTCCAGAATGCTGCGGTTTTGTTCCAGCAGCGTCGTCATTTTTTTGGCGTAAATCAACTTCACGTACAGCAGTCGCGCCCGGGCGATCACCTGCCATTCCTGCCAAAGCAAATTCATGTCGGCCTGTTTATGTTCAGCCTGTGCGGCGGCATCTGCGGCACCATAGGCAATCAAGGCCATCAAGTCATAACTCAAGCCGGCACTATAAGCCTTGGTCGAACCAGGGCCGCCGGTATTGGATACATCGCTGCTCAGTGCCAGTTGCGGGTCTGGGAGCAAACCTGCCGCAAACGCCTGTGCGTGCGCAAGTCCGGCATCGTCGCGGGCAATCTTCAGCTCAGGATTATTGAGCACCGCCAGCATTGCCACATCGTCCATCGCCAAACCCTGGTCCGGATCAAACGGATGCACCCGCAGAGTTGCCACCGAGCGCTGCTGTTCCATGAGCACATGCGGAATCGTGCGCGGCAAAGAAAATTGCGTACTCAATGGCTTGGGCTGATAGGTCGAACAGGAACAAAGCAGACCTGCGATGAGCAGGGCGGCATGTTTATTCAGGCTGTACATACTTTATCCAAAATTAAAATCCACATCAATAACTGCCACCAAATAAAAACCAATCAGGGTGTATTACGCTACGCGTGAAACCCTACGAAATCACCGTCTTCCCTGCGGTATTTTGACAGTAACAACCGTACCTTGCATTAAAACCGGATCAAAATAATTCAGGTTAATTTCACCCTGCATGGCAGTCACTATACTTTTCACTATCGACAATCCCAAACCGGAACCAGACTGTCCGGTTCCCAGTACACGATAAAATGAATCAAACACCCTGGCGCGTTCTTCCAGTGCTATGCCCGGGCCATTATCACGCACCTCAATAACTACCGCCGAATCAGCTGCCGCGATAACAACCTCAACCTTACCACCTGACGGCGTATAGCGGATGGCGTTATCCACCAGATTGCGCACCAGCATGACCAGATCCATCTCTGCCGCACCGTTGATAACGGTGTCAACAGTCTCGCTTTGCTCAAATCCCAACTGAATGTGTTTGTCATCCGCAAAAGGCAGCATTTCTTCAAACACAATCCTGAGCACCTGTTGCACTGACACTTGTTTTTCATTCTGAGGCGCTGTGAGCGGCACCTTTATCTGCACCCGTGCCATGGTCAATAACTGATCAACCAGATCATTGGCGCGTTGAATACCGCGACCAAACTCACCCAGCTTACGGTGCGCTTCACCCGACATGTCCTGCAAGGATAAATTTTTGGTCTGCAACGTCAGCGCCGTCAATGGTGAGCGCAATTCATGCGCTGCATCCGCCACAAAGCGCCGCTGCTGCTCCAGCACCAGCGCAATTCTGTTCAATACTGCATTGGTCGAATGAATCAATGGCAGCAATTCCAATGGCAAACCCTGATCCGAAATCGCACTCATATCTTCGGCATGGCGGGAATTCAATTCTGCAGCCAGTTTGGAAAGTGGTGCGAGCATCTGACGCAACATCAAATTGAGCAACAGCAGTAACAAAGGTATCGCTGCCAAAATCCGCCACAGCGTTTTTTGCCCCGCATGACGGGCAATTTCATCCCTGACTTCGGTCTGTTGTGCCACCACCAATTTTCCACCTGCAGGCCAGTTCTGTACAAACGCACGCCACTCAAGCTGATCCATTTTCAAGGTCTGCAAACCCAGCGGCAAACCATCCGGAAAGCGAATCTGGCCAGATATTAGTGACGCACCCGGAGCGTTAACGCTTTCAATCAGTTGCACCAGCACGTGCGCATCCGGATCATCCAGATTGCCAGGATTTAATACATTCGTCTGACTGACAGCGATGCGACCGGCATCGACCATATCAGCAATATCATGCAATTGATTGTCCTGCAATCCATGAGCATCATGCAGAGTGGAATAAAACCCGATCACACCGATGGCAATCGCGGCAATGAACATCGTGAACGACAAACCCAGCGCCAATCTGAATTGCAGCGAATTCAGCTTTGCTTTGATACCATCCATCCCAAACCTCTGATATTTTTAATCGACTCGGCACCTATTTTTTTACGCAAACCATGGAGCAGAAATTCAATCGCATTACTTTCCACTTCCTGACCCCATTGATAGATCCTGTCTTCCAGATCCTGACGCGACAAAATCGCACCCGGTCTGATGAGTAAAGCTTCGAGCATGGCATATTCCCGCGCAGACAGCCGCACTTCGACTCCACCGACCAAGGCCACGCGGGTAACAAGATTTAAACTGAGATTGCCATTTTCCAGCACAGAATTGGCATGACCGCTTTTACGTCTGACCACGGCACGGATCCGGGCAGACAGTTCATCCACTTCAAACGGCTTGAGCACATAATCATCGGCACCCAGATCCAGTCCGGCAATCCGGCTTGCCACCTCATCACGCGCTGACACAATCACCACCGGAGTCGCATTCCCGGACTGACGCAGACTGCGCAGAACGTCGACCCCATCCATTTCAGGCAAACCGAGATCAAGCAAAACCACATCATAATGCTGGTTTTTTAGCGCCAACAAGGCACTCGCACCATCTTGCACCCAATCGACTGCATATTGCTGCATGATCAGTGAATACTGTAACGCATCACCGATCATGGCATCATCTTCGACTAACAGAATTTTCATAAAAACAGCTGAACTCAGCTTATTGCTTCTGCAAAACCAATACCCGGAACGTATCCGCCACACCCTGACGTTTACCTTCCACTTTGACTGGAGCAAAGTCAGCCGTCGGCAAATACAAACGATGGGTTGCAGGATCGGCAGCAATGGTACGCGCGCCAATTTGTGTCGCTATGGTGGCCACCGGCTGGAATTTTCCATCCACTTCTGCCACCGCAGTTAAATTACCATCACCACCATTGGCGCTCAAGGCATAACCGTCCATAACAACCACACCGTCAGGTCCGCTGCCGATACTCACCTTAGCAAGAACTTTTCCATCCGTGTTTGAGACCATCATCAGATTGTTGGCACAGACTGAAAATAAACGCTGCTTATCATCGATAGCCAGACCGGTAGGATCTTCGCACGGCTTCAAGGACACAGGTTTGTTCAGTTTGTAGCTAGTCATATTGATGGAAGCAATCTGGCCGGTATCTTCCAGATTGAAATACACATTACCATCGGCACCGATCACAGAAAATTCGGGCACGCCAGGAACAGCCACCGTCGCCACTACGTTCCTGCTTTTGGCATCAATAATGCTGACATTATTCGATTTTCCGTTATACGCCACCACTTTTTGGGTCGCTGCGATATACACAATCGCATCCGGTTTGGAGCCGACTTTGATCGAACTGGTGACTTTCAAGGTGTTCAAATCAAACACAGCAACCGTGTTGGTGGTTCCGTTACTGGTAAATCCCACACCCAGATCCCGGGCAATCGCCACGCCATGCACACCCTGCGTATCGGCGATGGTGCCGATGACTTTATCTGTCTGGGTATCGATAACTTCCGTTTGCGTACCGTGCGTGACATACAAACGGTGCGCCTCACTGTCCATATAAATATAATCCCATCTGGCTGCTCCGCCAATCTGGATGGTATCGACCAGTTTAAACTCTGGCGCAGCCGCCAGTGCGGAACCACACAGAGCAAGCATCAACAGGGAAAGACTGAATTTCATGATTGTTTCCTTTTATTTAAACGGCGATGAAAATACTAGTAGTCATCGTATACCCTCAGACTTAGGTGACACTTAGACAGGGCCAAGATACGTCAATATACCAAAAAAAAACGCCTGAAGATAACCCAGGCGTTTTTTTACACACATGCTATCAGAAGCTGAAGTTCACCCCTGCCTGCACCGTTACACCGTAGTATTCGCGCTGAATAACGCGATTACTGTAACCTTCATAGAAAGCCAGTGGGGTGTTGGTCAGATTTTTGACGTTAGCATACAGACTCCATTTCGAATCAATCGCATACGAACTACCCAAATCCATCGTGAAGCGACCAGTGTTATAAATGTCAGTATCTTTACTGCCACCAACAGCCCACAGATCGGTTGAAACATAATAGCCACCCAGACGCACGTTAATGCCATCACGCTCATAGAACAGCGTGATGTTGGCGCTATTCTTCGACGTCGATGGCAGCACTGCCGTTTCACCCGGACGAATCTGGAACTTCGAATCAACGTAGGTGTAGTTAAACCCAGCACCCAGACCACCCCAGACACCGGGAAGATACTTGAAGCGCTGCTCATAGTTCAATTCCAGACCGCGAGCATGCGAATGATCCACATTGGCAAAGGTATTGACATGTACCGCGCCAACCAGACCGGCAAACAAACCCTGGTTCGAATACAACTCGTTAGTCTGATGCGTAACGATGTAGTTGGAAATTTCCTTATCAAACAGGCCGACCGACATAATACCGGCGTTAGGCAGATAATGTTCAAACGACAGATCCAGTGCCTGGGAAGTAATCGGCTTCAGATCCGGATTACCGGAAGAGACCGAATTCGAACCGGTATCAACCTGCAACGATGGGCTGACCTGATTAAATCCGGGACGACCGATGGAAGACGACAACGCCGCACGGAACTGGGTATTATCATCCTGTTTCAGACGCGCCTGCAGCGATGGGAAGGCATCGTTATACGTATGGCCGCCGCTCACCGGTGCAAACGTGGTGACACCGTTGGCATCCTTAGCCGTGCCGATGGAGTTGTAGGTTGCTGAAGTACGCTCAACCCGGACGCCTCCCAGAACTTCCAGATCACCACGCTCCCACTGATATTGACCATACATCGCACTTACGTTTTCGGTGTCGCGGGCATACGCCTGCTCAGTGGAGATGTAATTTTTTGTGCTTTGCGTCATATCCTGACCATACATTCCCTGCAACTGACCCACATTAATCTGCGGCAGATTCTGATATTGACCATGGTAGAACGAGATATTATCACCAGAGATAGCGCTCGTCAGTGGCAAGCCGAGGAAACTGGCTGGCAAAGAGTATTGTGGATTATCCAGTGAACGGTCACGATTACGCAGTGATGCACCAACCTTCATCGATTCTTCCTCGCCACCGAGCCAGTTAGTCATGAACTTGTAATTGACCGCTGCTGATTTTTCATTGTCGCGAATAGTCGTCGTCGAATTGGTGAATTTGACCAGATTATAATTGGCCGGATTCAGATACGCGGCATTGGCCACTGTAAACACCGGTGTCTGTCCTGCGCCACTGAAATTGTAAGTCACTGTCGGATTGGCCCCTGCTGCTGGCGTGTAATTGAAATCCGAATTGAAGTCATGCAATTTGTCGAAGCTGCCGCGAGTATAACCAACACGGTAATCGAGCACATCATGAGCGAACTTGTTTTTCCCGCCGATCATGAACACATCGTTGCCGATTTTTTCTTTTTCATCGCGCAGGGTTTTATCAAAACCATTGGCACTCAGACCATCCGTAAAGCCGCTGCCGGTCGCAACCGGATTGGTGTCGGTATTAACGGTCAGACGCTGGCGTTGCACGGTTTCTGTGTAACCGGTATTGAAGCCGCGTATGTAATAGCTGTTATTGGCATCCGCCTGATAGCCCAGATCAAGTCCCAGACCATGACGTTGACGGTGATATTGGTACCAGCGCTGATCCCAGGCACCCAAGGCCTGAGAAGGTGAAGGAAAGGCACCACCATCAATAAAAGCAGGCTCAACGTCATTGACGCCGCGCTTATCTTCATAATACGCTGCGGTGACCACAAAAGAAAAGGGCAAGTCTTTGTAAGCGCTGATCGTGGAATCAGACTCATTACCAGCACCAAAACGTCCACCGGCCGAAATACTCAGATCAGTAATCGGCGTACCACGCAACGGCTCAAAACCAGAACCGATATGACCTTCAACGAAAGCACGTCCATTCGATGGTGCTGTTTTTGGCGTGATTTCAATCGTGCCGCCAATAGCTTCAGCATCTTGCTCAGGCAAATTCGATTTGGTTACGGTCAACGCGCCGACCAGACCATTCGGAATCGCATCCATGGCAACCGCACGTCCACCACTCTGTGGCGAGGCATTATTCGATGCCGGCAAACGCATGCCTGCAAAGGTTGTGCTGTTCAGATCGGAATCGATACCGCGGATATTGATATAACGACCTTCGCCGGTATCGGTTTCCAGAGAAATACCCGGCATGCGGCGTAAGGCTTCGCCAACGCTGACGTCAGGCAGTTTTTTGATGTCTTCTGCCGTCATCAGATTGACCAGATTCGGGGCTTCTTTCTGTACAGCGCGCGCGAGCGCATTACTGGACCGCTGCGCCTGAATCACGATTTGCTCAACCGCTGATTCACCAGGGGCCGCAGCGGCAGTGGAGGTTGCCATGGCTAATGGCGCATCAGCTTCATTGGCAAAGGCCTGCTGCCCAACAACCAGAGGAAACATCTGGACAATGGCGAGCGCAAGCAAAGTTCTCGAAAAACGTGGGGATTTCATTGAAGAGTCCTTGTAAGATCAAATGTTGGTTAATTTGTTTTGTTTGTTTATCAACCCGTCAAACTCCGGCAACGGTTCGGCCGAAGTAGTCGATCGATGACGCGGTAGATGTATAGGTATTTACCTGCCGACACTTTGGCGTCGATATATGACGGTTTGATGTCAAGCTGTTGATTTATAAGTAAAAACAACAGTTTGATAAATAAATGAGAATGCTAAGTTTCAGCTAAGTTTGCTGGTGTAAGTAGCCGCTGCCCATCCAAACCATGCACCCGTACCCGGTCTTGACGATTATCCATAGCATGGCTATATAATTGCTTCATATGAAAACAATTACCCGGCCATTCCTCACCGCCCTCTGCCTGTGCTGGCTGTCAGCAACTGCCCTGGCTGACCCGACTGAACTCCAACGCTGGAAACAGCAGGCCAGCCACGTCGAAATCATCCGTGACAACTATGGCGTGCCGCATATTTACGGCCAGTCCGACGCCGATGCCGTCTTTGGCATGCTGTATGCTCAGGCCGAAGATGACTTTAACCGGGTCGAAACCAACTACATCAACGCCATGGGCCGATCCGCTGAGGTCGAAGGTGAAGCCGCCCTGGTTCGCGATCTGCGCATGAAACTGTTTATCGACCCCGTTGCCATGCAGGCCAGCTATGCCGCCAGCCCGGCGTGGTTAAAAAAACTGATGCGCGCCTATGCTGACGGACTCAACTATTACCTCTACACCCATCCCTCAGTGCATCCCAAATTGCTGACCCATTTTGAACCGTGGATGGCCCTGTGTTTTTCTGAAGGCAGCATCGGTGGCGATATTGAAAGCATCGATCTGCCTCAGCTGCAACAGTTCTATGGCCCGGCCGCGCTGCAAATAGTGGCCGCAGCAAAACCGGCAGAACAACCCGAACCCGGCGGCTCAAACGGCTTTGCGATTGCGCCCTCGAACAGCGCAAGCGGACATGCGCTGCTTTGGATCAATCCCCATACCTCCTTCTATTTCCGGCCCGAGCTGCAGGTAGTCAGCCGCGAGGGTCTGTATGCCTATGGTGCAGTCACCTGGGGACAGTTCTTTGTCTATCAGGGATTCAATCAACATCTGGGCTGGATGCACACCTCCGGTGGCGGCAACGTCATCACCGAGTACCTGGAAACCATCAGCCAAGGCAAAGACAGCACCAACTATCAATACGGCGACGAGCAACGTCCGCTCAAACAAGTAGACATCACACTGCCCTACAAAACCGACGCTGGCATGGCAAAACGGGTGATCAAGGTGTTTTACAGTCACCACGGCCCCATCGTGCGGCGGGCTGGCGAGCAATGGGTAGCCGTGCGTCTGATGCAGGAACCGGTGAAGGCCCTGATGCAATCCTATCTGCGCACCAAAGCCCGCAATTACGCCGAATTTAAACACGTCATGGAATTGCGCACCAACTCATCAAATAACACCGTCTACGCCGACGCCGACGGCAACATTGCCTATTTTCACGGCAACTTCATTCCTAAACGCTCGACCAACTACGACTGGACTGCCCCGGTCGAGGGCGCAGACCGCGGCACCGAATGGCAGGGACTGCACACCATCGATGAAACCATCACCTTATTCAATCCACCCAATGGCTGGATTACGAATACCAATAACTGGCCTTTCTCAGCGGCGGGACCCTACAGTCCGCAGCGTAAAAATTATCCCGACTATATGTGGGTCCTTCCGGAAAATGCCCGCGGCATCCATGCGCAGCAGGTACTCGGCAACCAGCACGACTTCACCCTCGACAGCCTGATCCGCGCGGCCTACGATCCGTCCCTGCCTGCCTTCGACGTCTTGATCCCTGCCCTGCTCAAAGCCTTCGACACGACCCCGGACAGCGATGCACTCAAAGCCGGATTGTCGGAACAGATTGCGGTTCTGCGCGCCTGGGACCACCGTTATGCACTCGATTCGGTGGCAACCTCACTGGCGATTTATTGGGCGCAAGACTTAATGAAACAAGTCGAACCACAGGCCCACGCCCACAACATCATCAAACCTGACTGGCAAATCTTCGCTTTTACTGCCGGGCACAGCAGCGCAACCGAACAGCTCACCTCTCTGGCGCAAGCCAGTGCCAGACTGACTGCCGACTTTGGCAACTGGAAAACCCCTTGGGGACAAATCAACCGCTTCCAGCGCTTAAATGGCGCCATCGATCTGAAGTATGACGACAGCAAACCCAGTCTGCCGGTGCCCTTTACCTCATCGCTGTGGGGTTCACTGGCCGCATTCGGCGCCAGCAGTGCCAGCAACACCAAACGGATTTATGGCGACCGCGGCAACAGCTTTGTCGCCGCCGTCGAATTCGGTCCGCGCATCAAAGCAAAAAGCATACTGGCTGGCGGCGAAAGCG
Organism: uncultured Oxalobacteraceae bacterium; assembly: GCA_903862415.1. Lineage (GTDB taxonomy): Bacteria > Pseudomonadota > Gammaproteobacteria > Burkholderiales > Burkholderiaceae_D > Solimicrobium. The sequence continues at coordinate 140,756 of CAIOYD010000077.1, forward strand.
GTGACCCGGCCTCCCCCCACTTCCTGGATCAGGCCGCCATGTATGCCCACGGCGAATTTAAAGAGGTACTGTTTTATCCGGAAGACGTGAAGAAACACAGCGAGCGGGTTTATCAGCCGGGGCATTAGCAGGGGCGAATAGAAAAATGGAATAAGATTTACCACATTATTTTTAATTTCATGTGGTAATTAATTATGTATAAGACTATTATTACCACATATTAAATTAAATCCATGTGGTAAATAGTAGATACTATGACACCCCTTTATACAAACTTTCCGGCAACCATCCATACCGAATTTGAAAATTTGTCCCAATGGGCACAAACCCAGGAAGCAATCCACATTGGATCGCCGGGCAGTATCGAGCAGCGGCAAATCGGTTCCAACACATATTTTTACCATCGCTTTTACAATGCGAATGGCAAGTTATCTGAACGTTACATTGGCGGGCCAGCCGGATCTTCCGAGGGAAATCTTACGCATGGAAATGCACAAACTCAAATCGAACAAGCAAACATGGTCGTCCAAAACGTGAAGATGTTTCGAAAGTTGGATTTTGCCATTTTGGACGACAGGGCAGGAGCCACTTTGGCGGCACTTCACAACCATGGACTGTTTGCAGCAGGGCTAACCTTGATTGGCAGTCACGCTTACGGCGCAATCCTTAACACGCTCGGCGTCAAGGCACCGCGATACCTGACTGAAGATATCGACACAGTCCGATCCAATCCGCTGCATATCGCAACAACACCAGCGCTCAACCTGCTTGAGATACTTAAGACCTCAGGACTGCCCTTCATAAAAGCAAAAACCGGATTAAAACCTGCCGAAAATTCAGAAACCTATAAATTGCCTGGCAACGTAAAACTGTTATTTGACTTGCTGACCAGTGGATCCAATCTTGGAAAGCCAGTATTGATACCTGAACTGGATGCCTATGCACAATCTATTCCACATTTAAATTTTCTTATTAAAGACAGAATGACAGCAATCGCCCCCAGCAAGAATTATGTCGTGCCGATTTATGTTCCGACGCCAGCACGTTTTGCGGTTCACAAACTGTTTTCTGCTGCGTCAAGAGTCAACCAGCCAACTAAAAGCGACAAAGATATCGTGCAGGCCGCAACCATTATTTGTGCAGTAGAAGACAGGTATCCGGGGGACATCACCGATATGTTCAAGGCTTTTCCTAAATCTGGCAGGCTAATTTTACTCAAAGGATCTGAACTGGCTCTTCAATTGATTCAGTCCCATTCAGAGCAATGTGGAAACCTCGTTGAACAGTTGATTGCCGAACTCAAGCAGAAGTAGGCCTGCTGCGAAGAACTAAGCCAGCAAACACGACTTCACACGCACAAATTCAGATCTAAACCTGATCGTTTTCATCTGGCTATCAACTCAATGTCATTGAGTGATTCTTCTCGATCGGCTGTAATCAGCAGACCACTTTCCCGCTTGCGGGAGGACTTGCACCTCCGGGAGTGCGCCCATGCTGGGCGCACATAGAAAAAGGGACCAGATTTGCATCTGGTCCCTGTATTCTGGTGCGGCTGGCAGGAATCGAACCCACGACCCCTTGGTTCGTAGCCCGATATCTGTCACTGCATATTCTTATTAATCAATGACTTAGCAATGACCGTTGCGCGAGTTTTGATGGGAAGTGCTGGGGAGTGTTTTTAAGAGTCGCGCAAAAGTCGCGCAATATCGTTAGGCAATTTACGCTTAAGCACGTAGAAATTTCTGGCTCTCACTTCGCGCCTTATCTGCAGCAATCATTATTCATTTCCAGTCAAGAGATATTGAAACAATTTTGTATTTTAGTGGATTTGTTATGGCGATTTTCAAGTCCATCGCTATAAAAAAGGTAGGCGAACCATTTCACCAAAACGGTTTTACATGCGAATTGTGTCAAATACGTATCGACAAAGTTGCAATTTGTCATCTTTTAAGAGAATATAGGTCTATTGACTGATTGTAAATGCCCTGATTGATGCATTTACACCCAGTGCGGCATTGATCCTGTTACTAACAACAATGAAGAATGTACCCGTAATGATTTGTCAAACAGCGTGCAATACTTACCAGATTAGGGGTGGAAACAGCGTCCAAAAGTTTCCACCCTAGTGTGTCACCATCCGGTGTTTTAGCCGGAGGTATCTGGAGTGATTTATATGGACATCATTTACGAAATAAGAAGA
>CAIOYD010000078.1 GCA_903862415.1 uncultured Oxalobacteraceae bacterium
AACTGGGACCGCGCCAATGTTGTTGACTTAAATCCAGACAAAACTAACAAGGAAACATTAAATCATGAGGAGGTATATCTAGAACTGAAACTGGCGGCATAAAAATTTACTTTTAGGCGACAACTAGCTTGAAAAACTCCGCCGTCCTGGCAATTGCCGAATCGCCTTAACGACAGCAATCTGGGTTGTGCTGCCATAGAACAGCAAAATTGCTATTTCGATTTTTTTAATTTATTGTTTGCCTGCCGTGTATGGCTGCAATGTGCGGGAAAGGGGACAGTGCCGTATGTCGGCATCCGCTCGGTGTCGGCACGTAGCCGCCAGATTGATTGGATTGCAAATGTTTGAAGGGGTCCTAAATGCAAACAGGATTGAGCGAGAAAACACAAACTTTGGTGGAGAAATTATTTCCGCAAAGCGATCGTCAGCGGGTCGCAAACCTTCTAAAAAATGAGTGCGGTAATAATTTGCCTTTATTGGAAACTTACAATTTAGTTCAACTTGAACGGTTTCAATTTGCGGCACTGAAATTGAGTGCCGGAAATTTAGGAAAACTTGAACAACAGATTCGGATCGCCAAGTCGGATTGGCGAGATCTGTTGGTCTCTGCTGGATTTGGAAATGATGTTGAAGCACACAATAAATGGGGCTCTGTCGCAATAAGGCCGAACTTGATAAAATGTCGCTATGAAATCACTGCCCAAACAAATTGAAGACTCTGTACTTCGTAAGGTATTAAAGCGTATGCATTATCCGTTGGAGGTGATGCTGTTATGTGTTCGGTGGTATGCGGCCTATTCGTTAAGCACCAGGAACCTCGAAGATATGATGCAAGAACGTGGAGTCGAGGTGGATCATTCCACGGTGCATCGTTGGTCGCTGAAGATATTACCGGTTATGGCCAAAGTTTTCAGAAGTCGAAAGCGCTCAGTGGGGCTGAACTGGCGAATGGATGAAACCTATATCCGAGTGGATGGAGAATGGAAATATCTCTATCGTGCGGTGGATAAGCTCGGCCATACGGTCGACTTTTTGTTGACCGCCAAGCGAGACCACGCTGCAGCGCGTCGATTCTTTGAGCGTGCTATTGGCTTGCACGGCATCCCAGAAAAGATCACGATTGATCGGAGTGGTGCTAACACCGCCGCGGTAAATAGCATAGTCGCCGACAGTGGCATTGATCTTGAATTACGTCAATCCAAATACCTGAACAATTTAGTGGAACAGGATCATCGCGGCATCAAACGTCGAACCCGACCCATGCTGGGATTCAAACAATTTCATTGCGCCGCTAAACTGATCGCGGGAATTGAAACCATGCACATGATCAAAAAGGGGCAGCTCGATTGCCCCGATGGTCAAGTTGCGTCCGCTGCTGATCAATTCTACTCTTTGGCTTTTTGATCTTCCCCATATATCACCGCTACAGCTTAACTTTAACCCCTTATTGCGACAGAACCCGATTTTCTCAAAATTAAATTCAACATAGCAACTCAATTGTTATTAATAGCAATAGCCAATCGCTGAGATAATACAAATAAGCCACCCCCATTGATCACGTTGCTATAGCCTAATCGAAGCAATGTATTCTTTGCCGAGGCAGATCGCATCCCACTTTGGCAATAAACAATAATAGGGCTCGCCTTGTCAGGAACTAAGTTAGCAATTGTCATGCTGATTTGATCCAACGGAATTGAAATGGCACCTTGCAAGCGACCAGTGTTGAACTCCAACGATGATCTAACGTCGATCAATATGGCATTGGCAGGCAGATCTTGGTTTGGCTTATCGGATAAAAAATGGCATATGGTTCTAACGATGCTCATCGCAATCCCTCCTTTATATTAACGATCAAGTCGCTCTATTCCCAACATTTTCAAAACGTATTTTTCGTAAATTGGCTCAGATGTACCGTTTTTCATTTTGTACATAAAATACTTTTCGAACGCGACCTTGGCGGTATGTACCCATTTTCCTTTTTTGAACCAGTTCACATTGCGGGGAGGGATTTGTGGGAGAGCAACAAAGGCAACACCGGTATCACCGAGGTCAGCGAGGCAAATTGCATTCCAACTTCCTTTAGCGGTGGCAACTTCACCTTTTAGATCAGATGCGATGTTGTGTACTAAAGCAGTGACCATCGTTTCAATCATGTAGCCTGTCTTGGGTGCACCGGTTGGAACCGGCGTAACCTCGATAGGAGGAATGGCGATACACACACCGGCAGAGTAAATATTTTTATATTTTTTACTGCGCTGCTGATCGTCCACAATCACGAAACCGCGCGGGTTGCATAAGCCATCAACTGCGGCGACTGGATCAACACCTTTGAACGCCGGCAGCATCATGCTGTATTTAAACGGTAGTTCATGCTCTTTTTTTACATTACAGTTATCGTCTAATTCGGTGACAAACATTTTGTCTTTTTCAACGCGTGTTACTTTGGCGTTAGTAATCCACTTAATGTCATTGTTGCGCAATTCGCTCTCGAGCATTGACTTCGAATCGCCTACCCCACCCAGACCCATATGCCCAATGTAAGGTTCACTGGTGATATATGTCATAGGAACTTTATTGCGAATTTTGCGGCGGCGTAAATCGGTATTTACAATAAATGAAAATTCATACGCCGGCCCAAAGCAGGAGGCAAAGGGCATGGCACCTATAATTACCGGACCGGGATCTTTGATTAACTCTTGATATGCGGTGTAAGCGGTTTCTGCGTGATCAATTGAGCAGATCGAGTGCGTGAAGCCAGACGGACCCGCTCCGGGGACTTCATCAAAAGCTAACTTTGGTCCCGTAGTAATCACTAAATAATCGTAAGAAATCTGGCGCCCGTCTGCTAAATCTACCGAGGATTGTTCGGCATTTATACGAGCAACTGGCTGCGCAATAAAATCGATATTCTTTTTTTCCAAATATGGACGAATCGGAAAAGTGATCGCCTCGCGCTCGCGCCAGCCGACTGCCACCCATGGATTCGAGGGGACAAATTGGAAATAATCTACGGCATTAATCACCGTGATCGTATGACTTTTGTCCAACAGATTTCGTAATTCATAAGCTGCCGGCATTCCACCTGTACCAGCGCCAAGAATAATAATGTGTGCCATGTTGCGTCTCCCTTTTTTAAGTTTTGTCTATTATTTTGTAACTTGTTGAGTCAATACTCGGTTCAGTACTTGCAAGGTACTATCATCCAAACTGCCATTTAACTGTGCCAGTTTGAGTCGATTCATTGCTACGGCGATTTGCGCTTGCACGACCGCTAACTCCGAACTTGTGGCGTCATTTTCTGCATTGAGAAGTTCTAAGGTTGTGCGATCACCTTCAGAGTGTCCTAAACGGGTAGCATCAAGTCGTGCCATGCTCGCTTTGTAGGCCTGAATTAAGGCGGCAACCCGGCTTTCTCCAACGGTAATACCTAGCCAAGCAGCGCGTGTTTGCAACAGCAATTGTTGACGCAATAGCTCGCCCTCAGATTTAGCTTTGTCGATTAAATGAACTGACTCGGTATATTTGGAACTACGAATGCCACCAGTAAATAAAGGAATGGTGAGCTGAATTCCGATCATGCGATTGTTCGCGGAATTTTCAGCCGGTCCGAAATCACCGTTACCATGAACCTTGTCGTAGCCCGTCTGAGCAACGACGTCAATTGTTGGGGTTGCATAGAGGCGGTGTTTTTCTGCTTCCTCTTTCGCGCTGCTGAGCTTGGTTTCTTGAATTAATAATGCAGGATTATTTTGCTTCGTTTCATCGAGGCTTTTTTCTATTGAAGGCAAAGCGATCGAGTTGGTATTGTTTGGCAACACGATCAATGCTAAGTTCTGCGAACTAGCGCCAGTTAAGTCAGCAAACGCAGATTGCTTAATCTGCACATCCATTTCTGCCGCCATAATTTGGGCTTTAATAGTTTCGACACGTGCTTGCGCTTCAAATGTATCGGTCACTGGAATGCTGCCGAGTTTAAAACTATCTTTGGTTTGATTGAACGCTAGCTCAACAGCTACTTGCTGTTGCTTTAGAAGCCGCAGGGTTTCATTGGCGATGGTTAAATCAAAATAGCGTTCGGCGACACGCAAGGCCAATTGTTGTTTGGCCTCTTTCCAAGCTATTTCAGCCATATCAGCAGATAAATCTAGCTGTCGTGTTTGACTTAGCAAAGCGCGATTTAAAACGGGTTGCCGGGCGACCAAGGCATATTGTTCCGCTTTACCGTTGTTGATCGAGGTATCAAACGCCACCCCGTTGGTTTGAGTGAAGCCTGGCGCGGAAAACTGCGCTCCGCTTGTCTTAGTTGTACTATCTTGAACCCCAACTCCCGCCGTCAATGTCACCGAAGGTAACCACATTCCGCGCGATTGATCACGGTGCGTCATCGTTGCTTCGTAACTAGCTTGCGCGGCTGCAAATTCAGGATCATGTAGTTGCGCCGCTTGCCACGCTTGCACTAAATCCGTTGCAAAAGAAAATGGTGCGGTTAGCACAAAGGCCAAAGCGGGAATAACGGAAGTGAGGAGTTTCATAATCTACTTTTTTTAAAATAGGGGTAACGACTTTACCAATTTGGTGACTAGTTGCCAGAACGCAGACCAAGCTTGCGCAGAATGGATTCCATCAAACACCATTTGGTCAATCCGCTCTGCAGCAAATTGATTCCGACAAATCCGGTGAAGGCTAACCACCATTGACTAACAAATAGCGGACTACCTGGGATGCCTAGTGCTAATGAAAGTAAAATAAATGTGCCCGCGATTACGCGTACTAATTGCCATGAGCTCATGCCGTTTCTCCTTTGTTGGTAATAAATTCAATCCGATTTCGGTAAGCCATAAAATAAAGCAGTGGAATAATGAGTAGCGTCAGCAGCGTTGAGACCAGAATTCCAAAAATTAAGGAGATGGCCAGACCATTAAAAATTGGATCGTCTAAAATGAAGAAGGCACCAAGCATTGCCGCCAGACCAGTCAAAACAATCGGCTGAGCACGGGTGATCGCTGACTGAACTACGGCCCGCTTTAATTCGACTCCTGAACGTACTTGTAGATTAATGAAATCGACTAATAGGATTGAATTGCGGACAATAATCCCGGCCAGTGCGATCATTCCAATCATGCTTGTGGCCGTATATTGCGCGCCCAACAAAGCATGTCCTGGCATGACACCTATGATAGTTAGTGGGATCGGGGCCATAATAATTAACGGTGTCAGGTACGAACCAAATTGGGCCACCACCAATAAGTAAATTAAGATTAAACCCACACCGTATGCCATCCCCATGTCACGGAACGTGTCATAGGTAATTTGTGATTCACCATCCCATTTAATGGAATAGCCACGATAGGGATCAGTCGGTTGGTGGATAAAATACTCGGTTAGTGTGCCACCATTGGGTGTGTTTATCGCATTAATGTCGCGGCGCATTGAGAACATGCCATACAGAGGACTATCGATTTTCCCCGCCATATCGGCTACAACATAGTTCACCGGTAAGAGGTCTTTGTGGTAAATCGGTTGTTCACGCGTACTGTCGGTGAGCGTCACTAACTCACGAATTGGTACAAGCTTGCCGGTACTACTTCGCGCCGATAATTGCAATAGTGCATTCATATCTCCTTGAAGTTCTGAAGGTAACTGCAAAATTGCGGCGGCTGGATATTTACTCTCATCATGCAAATAGGTGACCGACTCACCGGATAAGCCAGCACACAAGGTCATCACAATTTCTTGTTGGGAAACACCAAGTAACGCGGCTTTCCGTCGATCAACAATCAACATTGTTTTCGGGGCTGCCGTAATACTGCTGTCATCGACATCCACCACTCCGGCGGTTTTATTGAAAACCGCTCGCACGGATTTGGCAACTTGAATTCGCCCTTCTGCTTCTGGTCCATAGATTTCAGCCACTATCGGCGCCAATACTGGCGGACCTGGGGGCACTTCTACAATCTTAACGTTCGCATCAAAGCGCTTTCCAATTATCTGCAAAGCTGGGCGCAAACGAGTAGCGATTGCATGACTTTGGTCGCTACGATGATGCTTATCGACTAGGTTGACTTGAATATCACCGACCTCACCGCCACTACGCAAATAATATTGGCGAACTAAGCCATTAAAATTAATGGGTGCTGCGGTTCCCGCATAAGCTTGGTAATCAACGACCTCAGGAACAGTCGCTAAATAGGCGCCCATTTCGTGTAGTACGGCAGCAGTCTTTTCAGCCGGTGTGCCAGCTGGCATATCCACAATAATTTGGAATTCCGATTTATTGTCGAACGGAAGCATTTTCAATAAAACCAAACCAGTTGCTGGTAAAAGCAATGAGATAGCTATTAACCCTGCAATACCTAAGCCCAAAAGGCCACGATTGCGCTTTCCATGAACGTCAGCTAAAAATGGTTTAAAAAGAGTTTCAAATAAAGGTGCTAAGCGAGCAGAAAATCCGTGCGGTTTGTCGCTAACATGATGCTCACTTTTATCCTTCATCCAAATACGCGCTAGCCAAGGAGTGACTGCGAAGGCAATCGCGAGCGACAACAACATCCCCATGCTGGCATTGATTGGAATTGGGCTCATGTATGGTCCCATCAGGCCTGATACAAATGCCATTGGTAACAGAGCAGCGATAACGGTTAAAGTCGCTAGAATGGTTGGCCCTCCGACTTCGTCTACTGCCCCGGGAATAATTTCTCTCAGAGATTTATTGGGCGATAGACCTTGATGACGGTGAATGTTTTCGACGACGACGATAGCGTCATCCACCAAAATACCGATCGAAAAAATTAGGGCGAAAAGTGAAACACGATTAAGCGTAAAGCCCCACGCCCATGAGGCGAATAGAGTCACCGTTAAGGTAAGAATTACCGCTGCACCGACAATAGCCGCCTCACGCAAACCAAGCGCAAAAAACACCAGCACCACAACCGATAATGTTGCAAATAATAATTTTTGAATCAGCTTTTGCGCTTTATCGTTGGCAGTATTTCCGTAGTTACGAGTTTCCGCAACAAGAACATCCGATGGAATGACCGTATTTTTTAATTCGGTTACGCGGTGCATGATCGCGTTGGCCACGTCGATTGCATTCTCGCCAGACTTTTTCGTAATCGCGATGGTAACCGCTGGGTATTCCCCTCCATCTTTTCCGGCAATGCCCTGCCATACATAGCGCGCCATAGGTAATGGGCCATCACGAACGGTAGCGACATCTTGCAAAAAGACAGGTTTGCCTTGCCGAACCGCCACAACTAGCTCACCTAATTCTGATGCGTTTTTGAGATACGGTCCTGCTTCAACGGCAATCGCTCGATTACCCTGCAGCAGATCACCAATCGGCATACCTAGATTGCTGGAGGACAACGCGTTGCGCAAATCGCTAACGGTAACACCCGAACCTTGCATTCGAGCGGGATCTAGTTCAATCAAAATACCTCGACCAGGCCCACCTATGGTGCTCACATCGCGCGTTCCGGGAACACGTTTAAGATCGGTTTCAACACTGTGGGCAACTCGCTCCAAGTCGTACGAACCAGTTTGATTATTTTTGCTAAATAAGGTCAGGCTCACAATGGGCACATCATCAATGCCTTTCGGCTTGACCAAAGGAGCTAAAACTCCCAACCCTTTTGGCAACCAATCTGCATTTGAATTGACACTGTCATATAGACGGACAAGCGCCTCAGTTCGCGCTACCCCAACCTTAAATTGCACTGTCATGATCGCAATACCGGGACGTGACATCGACGTGACGTGCTCGACACCTGCAATTTGGGATAGCACTTGCTCCGCAGGGGTTGCGACCATTTGCTCAACATCGCGCGACGACGCACCGGGAAAGGGAATTAATACATTTGCCATCGTCACGTTAATTTGCGGCTCTTCTTCGCGCGGAGTCACAAGTACCGCAAAAACGCCTAGCAACAGTGCTGCTAGTGCCAATAATGGCGTAATTCGGGCCGTTTGGAAAAAGGCGGCGATACGTCCCGAGACACCTAATCGAGCATTCATCTTGCCTCCTTAGCCGCTGCTTGTGCATCAGTGGCTACGCGGTCGCCGGCGCTGATGCCGGATAAGATCTCAATCGTATCGCGCTGCGCTTTGCCAAGACGAACTTGCCGCAATAATGGTTTGTTATTTGCATCGATAACATACACGCCAGTCATTTCAGCGCGACGAACCACAGCGCTGGCAGGAATACTTAACTGGCCGGACATGCCTACAACATTCTTTGGAATTGGCAGCCAAACTCGAGCAAACATGCCTGGAGTTACCTCTTTCAAGGTGTGGGGTAAATCAATTCGAACTTGGGTCGAGTGAGTGCCTGCATCAACCGTTGGCAAAATTTGCAATTCAGTGCGCGCTAACCATTGGTGACCATTACTCAGATTGGGGAATTCAAGATTAAACGACTGATTTGGCGCATAACTCCCAATACTAGCTTGTGGAATAGAGGCTGTCACACGCAGCGAGGAAGGGTCGTACAACGTCACCAACGGCTTACCTGGCAATGCCATGTCGCCCAATGCGATCGGAACGTCGGACACAATGCCCGCATAGGGTGCTTTGATCACATAGAAGTCGGATTGAATATGGGCAATACTTGCTTGAGCAATTTGGGCACTCAGTTGCGCCGATGTCGCGTGAAACTGGGCTTCAGCTCGCTCCATAGCTGATTGACTAATATAATTTTTTTCAAAAAGATGACGTTGGCGTTGATAGTCTTTACTCGCTAAATCTAACGCTGTTCGCGCTGCCGCAGTCTCAGCCTGGCTCGCAACAGCAGCTTGCGCGGCGGAACGCGCATCAATGCGCGCCAACAATTGCCCCTCTTTGACCGTATCACCGGTCTTCACCGCAAGATCAACAACCGCTCCCGAAACCTGAGAGCTAATCACAGTCTGGCGAATTGCTTCAACCACCCCGTCGTAACTGGCTGCATTTGCCTGTCCATTAGCCTGAACCACGATAGTGGCTAATTTGGTATCAGCCACAGCATTACCGGACATGTGCAATAGAGCGGCTAACATCAACGCACTTAATTGAGCTGAGCTTCGCATCCGTCTTCTCCCAAGATTAAATATTTTTAGCAAGTTGCTTGAATAAGCTTCATTATGTATCTAATCAATTAAATATGCAAGTACCTAAATAATTAAATATGTGGACATTCAGTGTATCCTTGCCCATAATCTGTAAGTTATATGTTTTAAAGAGAGAGTTATGGAAGGCTTAACAAAAGATGCGCTAGATCAAGTCGCCGCCTATTTTTTGGCGTTGTCGGAACCCACACGCCTAAACATTTTGAGTTTTTTGCGCGAAGGCGAAAAAAATGTGGGCGAATTGGCAAATTTATGCGACTACACTTCGGCGAATATTTCGCGTCATTTGGCTATTCTGAGCAAGCATGGTCTAGTTGCGCGCGAAAATCGCGGCACGAGCGTGTATTACCGCATCGCCGATGAATCGGTCTACACGCTGTGTGATCTAGTTTGCGGCAGTTTGGTACGTCAATTTGAAGAGCAAGCCTTAACTCAAAAAGCATTTGCACGTAGCAGCAGTTCGAGTAAAAAGTAGTTCGTCATTTAAAGGGAGAACAACATGAAAGCAAACGTAGGAACCATTGATCGTGCCATCCGTATCGTTTTTGGACTAAGTTTAATTCTAGCGACCGTATCAGGAATGATCGGTATCTGGGGCTGGATTGGGATCGTTCCATTGGCAACCGGCACCTTAAGATTCTGCCCAGCATATCTACCGTTTGGATTAAGCACTTGTAAGATGAAGCAATAAGTTTGAGCGAACATTTAATCAAAAAGCCTAAGCAACGGCGTTATCCCATTTCGGCGATAGCGCCGTTTTTATATCTCCACAGCAGTTAACCGAGGTAACCCCATGAACCCTAACGCAGCGCAAGAAGCAGAACAATTTTGGAACGAACGCTTTGATGTTGATGAATTTATCTTCGGAAAAGACCCGAATTTGTTTCTGGTCGAATCGACCAAAAAATACGCGACTGGTGGCAGCCGCGTTCTGTGTGTTGCCGATGGTGAGGGAAGAAATAGTGTTTGGCTGGCTCAACAAGGGATGCAAGTTGATGCGTTCGATGTATCGGCGGTCGCCATTAAAAAGGCCAAGAAATTTGCAAGCGACAACCAAGTTGATATCGCTTTCCATCACAGCGATTGCGATAGTTATCCTTGGCAGCGCAATAAGTATGACGCTATCGCAGCAATATTTATCCAGTTCGCGAACCCTGAACTAAGAGCCAGGCTGTTCGACAACATGATCAATGGACTAAAACCCGGTGGACTACTTATCGTTCAAGGGTACACTCCCAAGCAGCTAGAATACAAAACCGGAGGCCCCGGACAGCTCTCGCATCTTTATACCGAAGAATTAATGACCGAATTATTAGCTGGACTGAACATACTCGAGTTACGTTCCTATGAAAGCGAGCTAAAAGAAGGGGCGCGGCATTTGGGCATGTCTGCTCTAATCGGCGTGGTAGCTCGCAAAAATTTAGCCCTTTAACAAATCGTTATTTGGCAGGCCACCTATATTCCGTAAAGAAAACGCCAGGCTCATTCATTTTTTAATAACCTCAAAACCCGCTTTTTCCCAAGCGACCATCCCGCCAGTTACGCTGGTAGCTTGGGGGAAACCAGCTTCTCTTAGTGCCTTTACAGCCACTTGGGAACGTTTTCCGGAATGGCAAATGACTACGATAGGTTGATCTTTGAATTTGGCAATTTCATTCATACGGGCGCCTAACTGATCCAATGGAATTAGCGTCGAACGAGGTGCATGAATTTCGTCGTATTCAGATTGCTCCCTTACATCCAAGAATAACGTCCCCTGAACAACCATTTTGTTTGCCTGAGCTACTTCAATCACTGCAGGTGAACCTAACTCTGCGGCATTGAGCATCGATGCCGAAAAAATCGCTACTAGAATTGCAATAAATACGAATTTAATTTTCATGAAAATATTTTTCTAAAGAATAAAGTAAATAAATGACTACAAGGCTAACAGCGGCTGCAGGCTAAAATCTTGATTGGGACAAATCACTATTCCACAACCGGATTAGAAAACTCATTGAATGCGGCCAATGCATTCGCAGAATACATCAACGAAGGTCCACCTCCCATATAAACCGCCATCCCTAACGCTTCTTCTAGCTCGATTTTAGTCACGCCAAGTCCGACTAACGCCTTTACATGGAAGCCAATGCATGCATCACAATGGGCGGCGACACCCAATGTAAGTGCAATAAGTTCTTTCGTTTTTTTATCCAGCGCGCCATCCGCCGTCGCAGCCCGCGCCATTTCACTAAAGCCCTTCATGACATCGGGAATATCCTTGCGCAGCTCGGCGAGATTTTTTGATACTGATTGAGTTAATTCTTGATAATTAGGAATAGCTGTTGACATAATTTATTTACTCACAGTGTGGATTTAAATTGGATGTTATAAGTAAAGGGAAAATTTTTATTCAGACTTTACTTGGCAAACGTTTTACTGATCCGACCTCATTCAAATGCGATTATTTCGGGCTTTACGACAGCTCTTCCCGACTCTATCCACGCATCAATGCCGCCCGCGATTGAACTAACTTTGAGATATCCCATTTCCTGTAACGCTAATGCACAGAGTGCTGCGCGGCCGCCAGATTTGCAATACAAAACAATATTGAGATCACGTGTGCCGAATTCTGGTGTGGCACTAAGTTTAAATTCAAGCAAGCCGCGTGGAATATGAACAGCACCAGCTATATGGCCGTTAAGAAATTCATCTTTTTCGCGAACATCAATCAAAATGTCGGCTCTGAGGATGTCTGATTGCGCTAAATCGAGTGGGATTTCTTGGATATGAGATTTGGCAGCGGTTACAAGATCGTGGGCAGTTTTCATATAGGGCTTATGTAAGTTGAGGTTGAATGAATTAACATCTGTTTTTAGATATATCAAAAAATGATCAAGTCTTGATATTCAATTTGGCATATCCGCCATATCAGTAAGGATTAGATTGCATCGATAGATCAATATTACTTTTATCAGAAACGCGCGCTAAAAATATATCGCGAGTAGCACCTGAGAACCAAGGATGCCAGAGCCGTTGTTCAAGCACAGAACTGAGAAATCTCGCCTGCTTTGTGTGTCCGCTGAATAGCAGCACTTCGGACGGTAAAGCGAAAATCTTCTGATTCACACTATTCCATAAGTGGTCCGCAGAGATTGGCCGGGGCTGATGCGGACAACTATCAACCGTTAATACATCGCCACAAAATAATCGATCTCGCCACAAAAAACTTCGACAATTTAAGGTGTGACCTGGCGTTTTTATGATCCTAAGATGTTCATCACCAAAAGTTAGCAAGTCAGTGTCCAGCCCATTCAATCTTTGAACGCCGCCGTCACCAACAGACTCGTATGGAGCTAACACTGCCGAGTTGACAGAGGGTTCATTATGTGATGACTCGTCCTCTAGCAGTCCATGATCATGGCTAAATAGAATCGCGCTCAGGCGCAGTCGTTGATCTTTCAGAATCGCGCGTGTCACGGCCACATCATCAATCCGTGGATCAATTAACACCGCTTCATTACGTGTGGCATCACCAAGTAAGTAGCTGGTGAAGCCACTTGCTTGGTTATGAAGGACTCGAAAATACATAGTATCTACAGAAAAAGTTTCAGTAGCCCGGCAACTAATAATCCCACCAAGCAAGCCCAAAACGAAAGTAGCCAACGCGCCACTATATTCTTTGGTACAAAACCAACACCATAAACAAATCCTGCGCTCATCGACCAAAAAACCAGCGTGGCCAATCCATGATCGACCTTACCCGATGTCGTCATCAACAACGGCGGATAAGCGGTGCCACCGACCATAATACTTAGCGCAATTAGCAAGCACAGGATCTGCATACCAAGCGCGCCACGGCTTGTTGACTGGGCTTTCATAATCCAGCATCGTCCTGATGACCATCACGTCGAGCCGCTTCGTTTTCGCCCCACATGGCGTTCAATACAGCAAGCAGCAGTGCAAAACCGACACCTAAAATCCAAGCGAAATACCACATATTTTTACTCCTTCTGCGTACCGTTAATAAGCACTGTGCTCGTTAGCTTTAATCTGCTCGATAGTGACCTTGCCACGCATAACGCGATAAGCCCATGATGTATAGAAAATAATTAGCGGCATAAAGATCAACGTCGCCCAAAACATGATACCCAAGGTAAGGTGACTCGATACGCTATCCCACACCGTCAAACTGGCATTTGGCATGCTAGAGGACGGCATTAAAAATGGGAACATTGACGCGCCAGCTGTACCGATAACACCCAACAAAGCGAGCGATGATGTGACGAATCCGATTAATGTCCGACGCGCCAACAGCAAAACAGTCGTCAATAATGCGCCTGCAATGGCTAATAGAGGCAAAATCCACAACAACGGCTGCAAGCGATAATTGTTCATCCATGCGCCCGATTCATGGACTACGGTTTTACTCATTGGGTCCGACAATGCCGCAGTATCAATCAAAGAGCTGATACGATACCCAGGAATAACTTGCAACCAAACGCCCGCAGCAATGAACGCAACAATCATTATCACGGCTGCCCCAATGGCACCCTTGATCGCACGTTGTTGAACCGCGCCCTCAGTGCGGTGCGCCAAATAGGTACCGCCCTGCATTGTGATCATCGCACTGCTTACAACACCAGCAAGCAGGGCAAACGGATTAAGTAATTGCCAGAATGTTCCTGTGTAGGTCGAAGCCATGTAATTATCGAATTGAAACGGAATACCTTCCAATAAATTACCGAAAGCCACACCAAAAATAAGTGGAGGAACCGCACCACCAACAAATAGGCCCCAATCCCACACGCTACGCCAAGTTGGATTATGGATTTTGCTACGATAGTCAAATCCGACCGGCCGTAAAAATAACGCCCACAAAACGGCCAATAATGCCCAATAAAATCCACTAAATGCGGTGGCATATACCAACGGCCACGCGGCAAAAATCGCACCGCCACCAGTAATAAACCAAACTTGGTTTCCTTCCCAATGCGGGCCCACTGTGTTGAGCACGACCCGGCGTTCTAAATCGGTTTTACCCACGAAAGGTAACAAAGTCCCCACGCCCATATCGTGTCCATCCATGATCGCGAAGCCGATCAATAAGACACCGACTAATACCCACCAAATAATCTTAAGTGTTGGATAGTCAATCATTTTGCCGCTCCTAAAAGATTGTCTGCACCATGTGTTGTTTCAAACTGATATCGCCCTGTTCCCAAACTACCCGGTCCTTGGCGTGCAAACTTCACCATCAAATACATTTCCACGATCAATAACACGGTGTAAAACGTGACGAATCCGGCAAGCGATCCATACAAACTATTGACGCTCAACGTGGATACACTTAAATGAGTTGGTAACACACCATAAATCGTCCAAGGCTGACGACCATACTCGGCCACAAACCAACCTAACTCGCAGGCAATCCACGGCGCAGGTAGCATCCAAAGCGCCCATTTGAGTAACCAAGGACTTTTTTCTTTGCTGGCCTTAATCGTGCTAAAAAAGGCAATTCCAAATAGAGCCAACATCGCAAAGCCAAGACCAACCATAATTCGGAAGCCCCAGAACATTGGTGTCACACGCGGTATCGTGTCATTCACGGCGCGGTCTATTAATTCTGGCGTTACTTGATCCATGTCACTGACATACCTTTTGAGAAGCAAACCAAAACCAAGATTGCTTTTGTTGACATTGAATATGGCTAACGCTTGCTCGTCATGGCGATTTTTTCTCAATGCTTCCAGAGCTTTAACCGCGACGATACCGCGCAGCACCCGTTCATGATTTTTGATTTTAATGTCGTGGATGCCGGGAATCTGTTTGCTTACCGAGCGCGTTCCGATCAGACCCATTACCCAAGGGACTTCCACTTCCCAGTTGTTTTTTTGTTCGGTTTCGTTGATATCGGCAATCAGTGTTAATCCAGCCGGTGCTGGCTTGGTTTCCCACATCGCTTCGATAGCGGCCATTTTGGTTTGCTGCGCTTCACCGACGGTGTAACCCGATTCGTCACCAAGCACGATCACACTCAACGCAGACGCTAGACCAAACGCCGCAGCGACGCCGAAACTGCGCTTTGCAAATTCAACATCGCGCTTGCGCAATAAATACCAACTCGAAATCGATAAAACAAACATCGAACCAGTCAAGTAACCTGCGGAGACAGTATGCACAAACTTAGCTTGTGCATCAGGGTTAAAAACAACTGCCCAAAAATCGACCATCTCCATACGCATTGTGAGATAACTAAACTCAGAGCCAACCGGGTTCTGCATCCAACCATTAGCAATCAAAATCCATAACGCTGATAAGTTAGTTCCAACGGCCATTAACATAGTAACCAACAGATGTTTTGGTTTGCTTAAGCGACTCCAACCAAAAAAGAACAATCCAATTAAGGTAGATTCTAAAAAGAACGCCATCAGGCCTTCAATCGCAAGCGGTGCGCCAAAAATATCACCGACATAATGCGAGTAATAGGCCCAGTTAGTTCCAAACTGAAATTCCAGCGTGATACCAGTAGTGACGCCCAAGGCAAAGTTAATACCAAATAATTTTCCCCAAAATTGGGTCATATCGCGCCAAATTACTTTACCCGTCATTACATAGACGCTTTCCATGATCAGCAACAGCCAAACCATGCCAATCGTAAGAGGGACAAACAGGAAATGGTATAAGGCAGTAGCGGCAAACTGTAGCCGCGAAAGATCAACCAATTGTTCTGAAATCACTTCGATACTCCTTGAGAATTTGCGGGGACACCAATGTGTGTAGCCATGAAATCAGCATTAACCACAACGCTACTATCACGAATAAAAAACCACCATAAACCCACCAACACAATGAGCTTAATTAGCACGGCGATGGCTAAATGGAGAAAAAGGGAACGAGGTTTATGGGTCATGACTTTTCTGATTGCATGTTTCATGCCAAGGGACGCCTGAAAGAAAAGTGATTTAAATTCAGTTACCTAGAAGAAATTTGAAACGAGTTACGCCAACTTCATGGAATGTTCTATGCCAAATTGGCAGAAACTGCCATAATGGCAGTCAGTAAATCGTGTCATATCTTAGTTGGATACTTACTTATGTCCCATGCTATACCCGAACTCATCTCCTATCTAGAAGAGTTAGCCGAGCCGCATATCCTGTTCGACGATCAGTACCGAATCATCGCCGCCAATGCCGCCTACCAGCGTCAGTTTGGGCAGCACGTCTCCGTAATCGGACGAACATGCTATGACGTTTCACATCGCTTTAGCGCGCCTTGCGATCAATCAGGGGAAGTTTGCCCTCTAGCACAAGCCCGCAGCTCAGGCCACCGCGAGCGAGTCTTGCATGTGCATCACACGCCAAAAGGCGAAAGCTACGTAAATATTGAGTTGGTTCCAATTAAAAATGAGCAGGGTCAGCAGGTCTATTTTGTCGAAAAAATGGAACCGCTGCGAGTTAAGCAAGGTAACCATTTACGCCAAGGGTTGATTGGACGTTCACCTGATTTTTTGCATATGCTTGAAATGGTGGCGCGAGTTGGTCCATCGACTGCCAACGTTTTATTGCTTGGAGAATCCGGCACCGGAAAAGAACTAGTAGCACAAGCGCTGCACGACGCCAGCGAAAGGGCTAAAGCACCTTTTGTGGTAGTGGAATGCGCCAGTCTGACCGAGACATTATTTGAGAGTGAATTATTTGGTCACGAACGTGGAGCATTCACTGGTGCCAATGCAACCCGAATTGGACTGGTTGAATCAGCCAGCGGCGGAACACTATTTTTAGACGAGGTTGGCGATATTCCACTGCCAATGCAAGTGAAATTATTGCGTATGTTAGAGAGCGGCACCTACCGCCGCGTCGGCAGTACTGAGCTACGCCGTACCGATGTGCGCTTTGTATCGGCAACCCATCGCGATTTACAAGCCATGGTCGCAGATGGCTTATTTCGCGAAGATCTGTATTACCGACTATGTACATTCCCAATTCAACTCCCGCCTCTCCGGCATCGAGCAGAGGATATAAAGCTGCTTGCAATTGCTTTACTTGAGAGGGTCGCGCCACAGCGACAATTAACTTTATCCGACGAAGCCCTACAGTATTTAAGTGCCTATTCCTTTCCTGGTAACGTCAGAGAATTACGCAATATCATGGAGCGCGCAGCACTGCTTTGTGACGGCCTATTAATCGAACGATCTCATGTTGAGCGTTCTGTAGCGTCTAACCCAATCAAACGAATACAGACACTGACCTCACCGTCACCGAGCGACACGGAAGATAGATCCTTGCGAGAAATCGAACGTAATGAGTTACGCACTCAACTTGAAACTCACACCGGAAGCCGAACCGAATTAGCAAAAAAATTAGGAATTAGCGAACGGTCTCTGTATCGGAAATTGCGGGCACTAGACAAATGAAATCAAAGTTTGCTGCTTAATTGATGGTCAATACTATCCAAGTTAAGAAGTAAAAATTACCTATGCGGTGTTGGATAAAGCCTCAACCAACACATGTCCCTACATTGGAGTAGGGTCTAATGGATCCCGTTAAACGTCCTTCGAAGAAGATAGGTGTTGCCGCCGACCGAAAATTGACCCACTAACAGGAGTTATGCCGACTCAAAATTGACCCAGGTGTTCTACTTACCCTGCCTAATAGTTAGGCAGGGAGAAAAAGGTGATCACTATGGACATGTTAGGCAAGATACGGCGTATGTTTTTACGCGACAAACTGTCGCTGCATGAAATCTCCAGGCGCACAGGTCTGTCGCGCAATACGATACGCACCTGGCTCAGGAAGCCAGAAGGTGAATTATCAGCTCCATCCTACCGGCGCGGACTTGGACCGCTGAAACTCAGTCCTTATCATGCTGAATTGGAGCAAGCTCTTAATGCCGATGCGCATCGCCTCAAGCAAGACCGGCGAACCGCCAAAGCTCTGTTCACTCAAATCAAGGGCCAAGGTTACGACGGTGGTTATAGCGGCGTCACCGATTTCATCCGTGACTGGCGCGGTCGTGAAGGCAAAGCACCGCATGCCTTTGTGCCATTGAAATTTGAACTCGGTGAAGCCTTCCAATTCGACTGGAGCGAAGAAGGTTTAGTCATCGGCGGCGTATATCGGCGCATGCAAGTGTCCCACCTCAAACTGTGTGCCAGCCGTGCGTTCTGGTTGGTTGCGTATCCCAGTCAGGGTCATGAAATGCTGTTTGATGCCCACACCCGGTCCTTCACTGCGCTGGGCGGCATTCCCCGGCGCGGCATCTACGACAACATGAAGACGGCAGTCGACAAGGTCAACAAAAGTAAGGGCCGCACGGTCAATGCTCGCTTTGCCGTGATGTGCGCCCACTATCTGTTTGATTCAGATTTCTGCAATGTGGCGTCAGGTTGGGAGAAAGGCATCGTCGAAAAGAACGTGCAAGACAGTCGACGGCGAATCTGGATCGAGGCGCAGCAACGTCAATTCAGTTCCTTTGCCGAGCTCAATGTCTGGCTGGGTGAACGCTGTCGCGCTCTCTGGAGTGAGTTACGACACCCAGAGCATGATGCGTTTAGTGTGGCAGAAATGCTGGAACATGAGCGCGCTGAAATGATGCCGATGCCGGCACCCTTTGACGGCTACGTTGAGAAACTGGCGCGTGTCTCGTCAACCTGCCTGATCAGCGCGCACCGCAACCGTTACTCCGTCCCCTGCGAATTGGCCGGTCAACTGGTCAGCACGCGTCTCTATCCCAACCACGTCAGCGTCATCGCCAATGATGTCATCGTTGCCCGTCATCTCCGGCTCACTGAACGTGCGCTGATCTGCTACGACTGGCAACACTACATTCCTCTGATCTGTCAAACAGCGTGCAATACTTACCAGATTAGAGGTGGAAACAGCGCCCAAAAGTTTCCACCTTAGTGTGTCACCATCCGGTGTTTTAGCCGGGGGTATCTGGAGTGATTTATATGGACATCATTTACGAAATAAGAAGA